>NZ_JABEMG010000154.1 GCF_013004695.1 Promicromonospora citrea | reverse complement strand
CCGGAGGGCGGCCCGCCCGAGCGGTCCGCGGGGACGCCGGACGACCGGCCCGCCGACGGGGCCACGGCCGAGGCGACGGGTCAGCAGGCCGACCAGCCGACCGACGAGCCCGGCGCGCCGGGCGCGGACGAGCCCGGCGAGGGGCCGGGCACCTCAGGCACCTCGGGTGGGACCGACCACTAGCAGCACGTTCCGCGAACGGGAGGGGAAGTCCATGGACCGTAGGATCTTCGGTCTCGAGACCGAGTACGGCGTGACGTGCGCGGCCGACGACGGGCGCGGTCTGTCCGCCGACGAGGTCGCCCGCTACCTGTTCCGGAAGGTGGTGGCGTGGGGCCGTTCCTCGAACGTGTTCCTGAGGAACGGCTCCCGCCTCTACCTCGACGTGGGCTCCCACCCCGAGTACGCGACGGCGGAGTGCGACGACGTGCGCCAGCTCGTCTCGTACGACCGCGGGGGCGAGCGCATCCTCGAGGGTCTGGTGGCCGACGCGCAGCAGCGCCTCGAGCACGAGGACCTGCCGGGCAGGATCCACCTGTTCAAGAACAACACGGACTCGGCGGGCAACTCCTACGGCTGCCACGAGAACTACCTGGTGCGCCGGTCGGGCGACTTCTCGCGGCTGTCGGACGTGCTGGTGCCGTTCCTCATCACGCGCCAGATCCTCGTCGGCGCGGGCAAGGTGCTGGCGACGCCGCGCGGTGCGGTGTTCTGCCTGTCCCAGCGTGCCGACCACATCTGGGAGGCCGTCTCGAGCGCGACGACGCGCTCGCGGCCGATCATCAACACGCGCGACGAGCCGCACGCGGACGCCGAGCTGTACCGCCGCCTGCACGTGATCGTCGGCGACTCGTCGATGGCGGAGCCGACGACGATGCTCAAGGTCGGCACGACCGACCTCGTGCTCCGCCTCGTCGAGGCAGGCGTGCCGATGCGGGACCTGACCCTGGAGAACCCGATCCGGGCGATCCGGGAGATCAGCCACGACCGCACCGGCAGGCACGCGGTGACGCTGGCCAACGGGCGGACCATGACCGCTGTCGAGATCCAGGCGGAGTACTACGAGCGCGCCAAGGAGCTGGTGGAGGCGAACCTCGAGGTCACGCCGGTGGTCAAGCAGGTGCTCGACCTGTGGGAGCGCGGGCTGCGTGCCCTGCAGTCCGACGACCTGTCGCTGATCGACCGGGAGCTGGACTGGGCCATCAAGCTCAAGCTCATCCGGCGGTACCAGGAGAAGCACGGGATGAGCCTGGACGACCCGCGCATCGCACGGCTCGACCTGGCCTACCACGACATCTCGCGCACCGAGGGCCTGTACAACCTGCTGGCGGCGCGCGGCATGGTCGAGCGGGTCACGACCGACCTGGAGGTCTTCGAGTCGACGGCCGTGCCCCCGCAGACGACGCGCGCCAAGCTCCGCGGCGACTTCGTGCGCGCCGCCCAGGAGGCGCGGCGCGACTACACGGTCGACTGGGTGCACCTCAAGCTCAACGACCAGGCGCAGCGCACCGTGCTGTGCAAGGACCCGTTCAAGAGCGTCGACGAGCGGGTGGAGCGGCTCATCGAGAGCATGTGAACCGCGGGCGGCCACCGCGCCCCGGGACCGGCCACCGGCCCGTCCCGGGGCGCGGCCGTGTCGTGGGAGACTGGGCCCGTGAGGTCAGGAGCCGGTCGAGGGGCGCAGCACACGACCCGACGGATCGTCCGCTCCGCCGGGGGCCTGCTCGCCGCAGCGGCGGTCGCCGTGACGACGGCCTGCACCCCGGCGTCGCTCCCCGTCGACGTCGGGCCGGGCCCGACGGCCTCCGCGTCGCAGGCGCCGGTCGAGGTCACCGGCACGAGCGGCGCCCCGCCGCAGCTCGGGTACGAGACGCCGTACGAGGTGGTCCGGCCGAGCTCGCAGACCGTCTGGCCCGGTACGGGCGACCTGGTCGAGCGCGACGACCCGGTGCTGCTCAACCTGTACGCCGAGGACGGGCGCGACGGCACGGAGCTGCAGAACACGTTCCGCACCGCGCCCGCCGCCTACACGATGACCGAGTCGTCGCTCGGGAACGACCTCTTCGACCTGCTCGAGGGGCAGCGCGTGGGCGCCCGCCTCGCACTGGTCCAGGAGGAGGACGGCGTCCCGGTGCTGCTCGTCGTCGACGTGCTGCCCGCGCGGGCCTCCGGGACCCCGGCCGACCCACCGGGGGAGAGCCTGCCGCAGGTGCGGCTCGACGACCTGGGCGCACCGACCGTGCAGGTTCCCGACGCCGACCCGCCGACGGAGCTCGTCGTGCACCCCCTGGTCCGTGGGACGGGGTCGCAGGTACGCCGCGGCCAGATCGTCACCGTCGAGTTCACGGCCGTGCGCTGGAGCGACGGCAGCGTGGTCGACACGACCTGGACCGAGGGCACGCCGCCCCAGTCGGCCGAGATCGGCATCGGCAAGCTGGTCGCTGGCTGGGACGAGGGGCTGGTCGAGCAGACGGTCGGATCCCAGGTGCTGCTCGTGGTGCCACCCTCGAGCGGGTACGCGAACACCCGCAGCGGGCTGGCCGGCGAGACGCTGGTGTACGTGGTGGACATCCTCGACACGCACAGCGCGGTCGCGGAGGACCAGTCGAATCAGGAGCAGACAGAGGGCGAGACCCAGGAAGAGGAGGGCTGATGTCTGTCGCGATCCGTGTGATCCCGTGCCTGGACGTCGACGCGGGCCGGGTGGTCAAGGGCGTCAACTTCGCGGACCTGCGCGACGCCGGCGACCCGGTCGAGCTGGCCGGACGGTACGACGCGGAGGGGGCGGACGAGGTCACGTTCCTCGACGTCTCGGCGTCCTCGGGGGACCGCGCCACGATGATCGACGTGGTGCGGCGCACCGCCGAGCAGGTGTTCGTGCCGCTGACCGTGGGCGGAGGCGTGCGGTCGACCGACGACGTGGACCGGCTCCTGCGCGCGGGCGCCGACAAGGTCGGCGTGAACACGGCCGCGATCGCGCGGCCCGAGCTCATCGCGGAGATCGCCCAGCGGTTCGGCTCGCAGGTGCTGACCCTGAGCGTCGACGCGCGCCGGGTGACGGGCGACGTCACGACGCCGTCGGGCTACGAGGTGACGACGCACGGCGGGCGGCGCGGCACCGGGATCGACGCGGTGGAGTGGGCCGAGCGGGCCGCGAGGCTCGGTGCGGGGGAGATCCTGCTGAACTCGATGGACGCCGACGGCACGACCTCGGGGTTCGACCTGGAGATGCTGCGCGCCGTGCGCGAGCGCGTGCAGGTGCCGCTCGTCGCGTCCGGCGGTGCGGGCACGCCCGAGCACTTCGTCGAGGCCGCCCGTGCGGGGGCCGACGCCGTCCTCGCGGCGTCGGTGTTCCACTTCGGCGCGCTCACCGTGGGGCAGGTCAAGGACGCGATGCGCGCGGCGGGCCTCGACGTCCGCTGACGGCACCTGCCGGCCCCGGGGGCGTTGACCTCAACCAAGGTTGAGGTCGTAGCGTCGGCGACGCCCTGGGCGAAAACCCGTCGAATCGATTCCCGGGTCGTGAGAAAATCGGTTCACACCCCGAGAAGCGAGGTCTTGTCGTGCCCTCAGATGACCTGCCGGATCACCCGATGGAGCTCACCGGCTCGCGCGTGCGGCGCTCGTTCGCCCTGATGTGGCGCGGCATGCGCGCCCACCCGGGCCTCTACGTCCTGGCCGTCGGGTCCTCGGCGGCGTTCGGCGCCCTGACGGTCGCGGTCAGCCGGGCGGTCGGCTGGGCCACCGACACGGTCGTGGTCCCGGCCATCGCGGGGGACGAAGCGGCCCGCGACCGGATCTGGCTGGCGGGCCTCGTGCTCGGCGCGGTCGCGCTCAGCCTCGCCCTCGCGGTCGCCGGGCGGCGGATCTGGGCCGGGTACGGCGTGGTCGCCATCCAGGCCGACCACCGCACCCGGCTGACCCGGCAGTACCTGCGCCTGCCCGCGTCCTGGCACCGCGCCCACCCCGCCGGCCAGCTGCTCAACCACACGACCTCGGACACCGAGGCCGCGACGGGCGTGTTCAACCCGCTGCCGTTCGCGCTCGGCGTCGTGGTCATGATCGGCGTCGCCGTCGGCATGCTGCTGGCCGTGGACCCGTGGCTCGCGCTCGCGGCGCTCGCCGTCATCCCGATCACCGTCGCGGTCAACGCCGTCTACCAGCGTCACATGTCGCCCGCGGTGACCCGGGCGCAGCGCCTGCGGGGCGACGTCGCCGACGTCGCGCACGAGAGCTTCGAGGCCGCGCTGCTGGTCAAGGCCCTCGGCACCGAGGACCGCGAGGAGAGCCGGTTCGACGCCCGCACGCAGGAGCTGCGCGCCGCGAACGTGCGCGTCGGCATCGTCCGCTCGCTGTTCGACCCCGTGATCCAGACGCTGCCCGCCGTCGGCACGCTGCTCGTGCTCGGCATCGGCACCTGGCGGGTGACCGCGGGCGCCGTCGAGCCGGGCGACATCGTCACGGCCGCATACCTGCTCACCATGATGACCGTGCCGGTGCAAGCGTTCGGCTGGGTGCTCGGCGAGCTGCCGCGCGCCCTGGTCGGCTACGAGCGCATCGCGCAGGTCGCCGACGCGACCGGCGCGCTCGCCTACGGCACGGGCCGCCTGCCGTCCACCGACGGCGGCCTCGGTGTGCGTCTCGAGGGCGTCGGCGTCGACGTGCCGGCCACGAGCGGCGCGCGGGGCCGCACGATCACCCTGCTCGACGGCGTCGACCTGACGGTCGAGCCGGGCAGCACCGTCGCGGTGGTCGGCAGCACGGGCGCGGGCAAGACCACGCTGGTCAGCCTCCTGGCGCGCCTGTCCGACCCGACGCGCGGCCGTGTCCTGCTCGACGGCGTGGACGCGCGCACCCTCGCCGACGGCGAGATCCCCGCCCACGTCGCGTTCGTCACGCAGACCACCTTCGTGTTCGAGGACACCGTGCGCGGCAACGTGACGCTGGCCGACCCGGGCGAGCCGGGCACGCCGTCCGACGACGAGGTGTGGGAGGCGCTGCGCCTGGCCCGCCTCGACGAGACGGTGCGCGAGCTGCCCGAGGGTCTCGACGCGCCGCTCGGCGAGCGGGGTGCCAACCTGTCCGGCGGGCAGCGGCAGCGCCTCGCGATCGCGCGGGCGCTGGTGCGTGCGCCCCGCCTGCTCGTGCTCGACGACGCGACCAGCGCCGTCGACCCGCGCGTCGAGCAGGAGATCCTGCGCGGCCTGGCCGCCGCCACCGACGAGGCCGCGGACGGACAGGCTGCGGACCGGCAGAGCGCGCGGGGCACGACCGTCGTCATGGTGGCCTACCGGATGTCGTCGGTGGCGCTCGCGGACCGCGTGGTGCACGTCGAGGGCGGGCGCGTCGTCGACGTCGGTACGCACGACGAGCTCATGGCGCGCGACGCGGGCTACCGCGCGCTCGCCACGGCGTACGAGGTGGAGACGGAGCGCCGCGAGAAGGAGCGCGCCGACGTCGCCGCGTGCACGGGCGAGGAGCCCGACGACCTCGGCGGGGACTCCGCCGAGCTGGAGGAGGTGGCCCGATGACCGCGACGACGGACGAGCCCGACGTGACCGACGTCCCCGAGGACCTGCTCGACGCCGACGGCGCCCGCATCGAGTCCGCCAGCAGGCTCGGCGTGCTCGGCACGCTGCGCCGTGGCCTGGAGATCAGCCCGGAGATCGCGCGCGGCCTCTGGGTGACGCTGCTGCTGGCGTCGCTCGCGGCCGCGGGCCGTGTGGTCGTACCGCTCGCGGTGCAGCAGACCATCGACGTCGGCATCCTGGCCGACGCCGGCCCCGACGCCGGGCGCGTGGCTGTCCTGGCCTCGCTCGCGGCGGGCGCGCTCGTGCTGGCCGCGGTGTGCGCCGCGCTGGTCAACGTGCGCCTGTTCCGCTCGGCCGAGGCGGGCCTGGCGACGCTGCGGACCACGGCGTTCCGGCACGTGCACAACCTGTCGACGCTCACGCAGAACACCGAGCGCCGCGGCGCCCTGGTCTCGCGCGTGACCAACGACGTCGACACGGTGTCGCTGTTCGTGCAGTGGGGCGGGATCATGCTGCTGGTCAGCGCGCTCCAGGTGCTGGTGGCGACGGGGCTCATGCTCGTGTACTCGCCGGTGCTCACGGCCGTGGTGTGGGTCGCGTTCATCCCGATGTTCCTCGTCATCCGGTTCGGGCAGCGCTACGTCAACCGCGCCTACACGCTGGTGCGCGAACGGGTCGGCGCGATGCTCGGCGCCATCTCGGAGTCGGTCGTGGGCGCCGAGACCGTGCGGGCGTACGGCGTCTCGGAGCGCACCGGGCGGCGCATCGGGGACGCGGTCGAGGCGACACGGAGCGCGCAGGCGCGCTCACAGGTGCTCGTCGCGGGCACGTTCTCCTCCGGCGTGCTCATCTCCAACCTCGTGCTCGCGGTCGTGGTCGTCGTCGGCTCGCTGCTGGGCGTGGGCGGCGGTCTGACGGCCGGCCAGCTCGTGGCCTTCCTGTTCCTCGTGCAGCTCTTCACGGGACCCGTGCAGATGGCTACGGAGATCCTCAACGAGCTGCAGAACGCGGTCGCCGGCTGGCGGCGCGTCATCGCCGTCATCGAGACGCCGGTGCAGGTGGCCGAGAAGCCGGGAGCCGTCACGCAGGAGCGCGGCTCGGCGCACGTCACGCTGCGCGACGTCCGGTTCGCCTACCCGGGCGGTCCCGAGGTGCTGCACGGCGTGACGCTCGACCTGCCCGCGCGCACCAAGGTGGCCGTCGTGGGCCAGACCGGCTCGGGCAAGACGACGATCGCCAAGCTCGTCACGCGCCTCATGGACCCGACGTCCGGCGCGGTCGAGCTGGACGGCACGGACCTGCGTGACCTGTCGTTCGCGTCCCTGCGCGAGCGGGTCGTGCTGGTGCCGCAGGAGGGCTTCCTCTTCGACGGGACGGTGCTCGACAACGCCTCCTACGGCCTGCGCGAGGACGGCCTGCGCGAGCCGCTGACCGGCCCGGACGCCGACGCGCGGGTGCGGGCGGCGGTCGAGGCCGCGTTCGCGGAGCTCGGCCTGTCCGACTGGCTCGCCGACCTGCCCGACGGGCTGGACACCGCGGTGGGACAGCGCGGCGAGGCGCTCTCGGCGGGGGAGCGGCAGCTCGTCGCCATCGCGCGCGCCTACCTCGCGCAGCCCGACCTGCTCGTGCTCGACGAGGCCACCTCGGCGGTCGACCCGGCCACCGAGGTACGGATCGCGCGCGCCCTCGACTCGCTCACGGCCGGCCGGTCGACGATCACCATCGCGCACCGGCTCTCCACCGCGGAGGCGTCCGACCTGGTCGTGGTCGTCGACCAGGGGGAGGTCGCCGAGGTCGGCCCGCACACCGAGCTCGTGGCGGCGGACGGCATCTACGCCCGGATGCACGCGAGCTGGGTGGCGCAGACCCGGTGAGCGCCCGGGACACCGTCCGGACGTGGCAGGATTCTCGGGTGCCTGACGTTCTCGATCCCACGGTCTCTGCCCGGCTCACGCGGGACGACGCCGGCCTGGTGGCCGCCGTCGTCCAGCAGCACGACACGGGCGAGGTGCTCATGGTCGGCTGGATGGACGACGAGGCGCTGCGCCGCACCCTCACCGAGGGCCGCGTGACGTTCTGGTCCCGCAGCCGCAAGGAGTACTGGCGCAAGGGCGACACGTCGGGGCACGCCCAGTACGTCAAGGCCGTGAGCCTGGACTGCGACGGCGACGCGCTGCTCGTGCGCGTCGACCAGGTGGGCGCGGCGTGCCACACCGGCACGCGCACGTGCTTCGAGGCCGGCGGGGACCTGGGCGCCGTGGTCGGGTCGCGACCGGAGACGGCACGATGACCGGCGCGACGACCGGGGCAGACGCCCCGGACAACACCCAGAAGCCCGTCGAGGCGCCCGCCGACCTGCCCTGGGGCACCACGTGGCCCGACCTGGCCGGGTTCCGGGAGATGGCGACCGACCGCCGCGTCGTGCCCGTCGTGCGTCCCCTGCTCGCCGACGACGCGACGCCCGTCGGCCTGTACCGGACGCTCGCGGGCAGCCGGCCGGGCAGCTTCATCCTCGAGTCGGCCGAGTCCGACGGCGTGTGGGCGCGCTGGTCGTTCGTGGGCGTCGCGTCCCGCGCCACGCTGACCAGCCGCGGGGGTCAGGCGGTCTGGTCGGGCGACGTGCCGGTCGGCATCCCGCGCGCGGGTGACGTGATCGACGTGCTCGAGGCCGCCCTGGACGCCCTCCGCACGCCCGGCGTGGCCAACCTGCCGCCGCTCACGGGCGGCCTGGCGGGCGTGCTCGGCTGGGACGTCGTGCGGCACTGGGAGCCCACCCTGCCCGCCACGGCGCCCGACGAGGTCGGCGCGCCGGAGCTCGCCGTGTGCCTCGCCACCGACCTCGCGGTCGTGGACCACCGCGAGGGCACGGTGTGGCTGGTGGCCAACGCCATCAACGCCGACGCCACCGACGAGCGGGTCGACGAGGCCTACGCCGACGCCGTCGCGCGTCTCGACGCCATGGAGGCACGCCTGGCCGCCGGCGGCCCGCGCGTCACGTCCGTCGTGGCCGACGACGCCGCGGAGCCCGAGCTGGAGTTCCGCTCGACCCGCGAGGAGTTCGAGGACGCCGTGCGCGCGGGCAAGGAGGCGATCCGCGACGGCGAGGTGTTCCAGGTGGTGCTGTCCCAGCGCCTGGACCTCGACTGCCCCGCGGACCCGCTGGACGTGTACCGGGCCCTGCGCACCATCAACCCGAGCCCGTACATGTACTACTTCCACCTCTCAGGGCCCGACCCGCAGGCGCCCGACGGCGGCGAGTTCGCCGTGGTCGGTTCCAGCCCCGAGACGCTGGTCAAGGTCGACGACGGCCACGTCACCACCTACCCGATCGCCGGCTCGCGGCCGCGCGGCGCCCACCCGGAGCAGGACGCGGAGCTCGGCGAGGAGCTGCTCGCCGACCCCAAGGAGCGGGCCGAGCACCTCATGCTCGTTGACCTGTCCCGCAACGACCTGGTCAAGGTGTGCGAGCCGACGAGCGTCGAGGTCGTCGAGTTCATGAAGGTGCGGCGGTTCAGCCACATCATGCACATGTGCTCGACCGTGGTCGGCCGGCTGCGGGCCGGACGCAGCGCGCTGGACGCCCTGCGCGCCACGTTCCCCGCGGGCACCCTGTCCGGCGCGCCCAAGCCGCGCGCGATCGCCCTCATCGACGAGCTCGAGCCCGCCTCGCGCGGCATCTACGGCGGTGTCTGCGGGTACTTCGACTTCGGCGGCAACATGGACATGGCCATCGCCATCCGCACGGCCTACATCGCGGACGGCCGGGCGAGCGTGCAGGCGGGTGCCGGGATCGTGGCCGACTCCGTGCCGTCGCTGGAGTACGCCGAGTCCCGCAACAAGGCCGCCGCGGCCGTCCGCGCCGTGCAGCTCGCCGCCCGCCTCGCGCCCCTGTCCCCGGCGCGCCGGGGGACGGGCTCGGCGGCCGGGTCCGCGCAGGACCAGGACCCGGAGGACGCCCGGTGACCCGCACCCGCACCGTCCTGGCGCTCCTCGTCCTCGGCGCGCTCGCCTTCGGCACCGGCTCGCCCACGTGGGTCACCACGACGATCGCCACGGCGCTCG
>NZ_JABEMG010000153.1 GCF_013004695.1 Promicromonospora citrea | reverse complement strand
GCACGTAGATCAGACCAGAAGACCCGCCGGTGCTCCCGGGGCACGGGTAAACGGCTCCAAGACTTCATCGAACACCCCGATCATCAGGGGTGTTGCGACCACCAGTTGAATCCGCCCTACCTCGCCACGTGACTACCTCGCCACGTGACTACCTCGCCACGTGACTACCTCGGCCGGGGGCTTGACCTCTCGCGCGACGCCGCCGACCTCCGCAGGGTGTCGGCGGTGCTGCGCTACCGGGGCGTCTGAGGGGCGTCCTCGGCCCGGCGCCGTGCGCCCGTGACCGTGCTCGCGGGCAGCCGCCCGGCCCGGGACCGGCCGGTGAGGGTGTCGCCCGCGACGACGACGTCGAACGTCAGGTTCAGCCGCAGCGGGCGGGTGACGCGCTGCGCCCAGGTGACGCGGACGCCGTCGTCGGCGGGCTCGGTGGTGAGCTGCTCCAGGGTGCCGGTGTCGCCCTGGCTCTCGGCGGTGCCGGTCAGCACGCCGTCGCGCTCGGCGAAGACGTAGCGGGCCTCGATGGTGCCGACGGGCGTCGCGATGCGGACGTCCCAGGTGCCGGTGACGGCGGCCGGGTCCGGCTGGTCGGTCATGGTTCGTCGTCCTCTCGTGGGTGCGGTCACAGGGGCCGGGGCTCGAGGCCGAGGTCGGCCCAGACAGTGCCGCGGCGCTCGAACTCGAAGATCGACTCGACGGACCGGGCGACCCGCGGGCCTGCCTCGCGCTCCAGCACGTAGAGCCCCAGGTCGAGGCCCGAGGTGACGCCGCCGGCGGAGAGCAGGTCGCCGTCGTCGACCACACGGGCGTCGGCCACGCGGACGCCGGTCGCCTCGAGCAGGTCGTTGCCCATCGCGTTGGTCACGGCCGTGCGTCCCTCGAGCAGCCCGGCCAGCGCCAGGGCGACCGAGCCGCCGCACACGGTGGCGACCGTGACGTCCGGGTTGTCCAGCGCGCGCCGCACGAGCGGCATCGCCGCCGACTGCGCGAACCGCGCCAGCAGCACGGGGATGGTGTCGGCGTCGTCGTCGGCGCTCTCGACGGGGCCGACGGCGCCCGGCACGACGACGTAGCCGGGCCGGTCCGGGTCGAGCGCCGCCCCGGCCTCCAGGGTGATGCCGGGGGTCCCGGACACGACGGTCCGCGGGCCCTCGCCGGACACGAGCTCCGGTGCGATCGGGGCGCCGACCAGGGCGCCGGCGTGCAGGACCTCGTAGATCCCGACGACGTCGAGGGGGTCGAAGCCGTCGAAGAGGACGACCTGGGCCGGGACGGGCGCCGAGGCAGGCATGGGTGCTCCTTGCGGTAGGGGGAGGGCGCGCGAGGTGCTGCGCCCTCCCTCAGGCTCAGCGACCCGGAGGCAGGAGGCCAGCGGCCCGCGTGCCATGATCCGACGAGATCTGGCCACGGCCTCGGAGTCCGTCGATCGCGGTTACCGTAAGCCCGTGCACACCATCGCCGTCCTCGCCCTGCCCGACACGATCGTGTTCGATCTGGCCACCCCGGTCGAGGTGTTCGGCCGTGCGCGGCTGCCCGACGGGCGCCCCGCCTACCGGGTCGTCGTGTGCGGGACGGAACCCGTGGTCGACGCCGGACCCCTGCGCATCGGCACCGACGTCGGGCTCGAGGGGCTGGGGCGGGCCGACACCGTCGTCGTGCCGGGGCGGAACCGGCCGGAGGAGCGCGCGCCCGAGGCGGCGCTCGCCGCGCTCCGGCAGGCGGCGGCCGAGGGCACGCGGATCGCCTCGATCTGCGTCGGCGCCTTCACGCTCGCGCAGGCCGGCCTGCTGGACGGGCTGCGCGCGACGACGCACTGGCTCGCCGCCGACACCCTGGCCGCGCAGTACCCGGAGGTCGACGTCGACCCCGAGTCGCTCTACATCGACAACGGACAGGTGCTCACCTCGGCCGGCGCGGCGGCGGGGCTCGACCTCTGCCTGCACCTCGTGCGGCGGGACCACGGCGTCGCCGTCGCGGCCGACACGGCGCGGCTGTCGGTCACGCCGCTGCACCGCGACGGCGGGCAGGCCCAGTTCATCCTGCGCAACCCACCGACGTTCCGCACGGCCACCCTCGAGCCCGTGCTGCACTGGATCGAGGAGAACGCGCACGCGGACCTGGCGCTCGCCGACGTCGCCGCCGTCGCCCGGACCAGCGTGCGGACGCTGAACCGGCGGTTCCACGAGGAGACCGGGCAGAGCCCCATGCAGTGGATCGCGGGCGTGCGGATCCGGCACGCGCAGGAGCTGCTGGAGACCACCGACTACGGTGTCGAGCGCATCGCCCGGCAGGTCGGGTTCCCGAGCCCGAGCACGTTCCGGACCCTGTTCCGCCGGGCGACCGGCGTGACGCCGCGGGCGTACCGGGTCGCGTTCCAGGGCCAGGAGGACGCGGCGTAGGCCAGGGCCTCAGGCCTCCAGGGCTCGGCCCGCGGCCGCGAGGACCTGCGGGACCGTGGGGGCGCCCGCCGCGCGGAACACCTCCGAGCCGGAGCCGCTGCGCACGACCACGGTCGGGGTCGTGCGGATGTCGAGCTGCTCGGCCAGGCCCGCCTCGTGGACCACGTCGTGCTCGACGAGCGAGGCGCCAGGGATGAGCCGCACCGCCTCCGTGACCGCGGCGCGCGCCTGGTGGCACGGGCCGCAGAAGGCGGAGGTGAACAGCTCGAACTGCACGGCAGGCATGTGGTGGACCGTCCCGGGAGGCCGACGTCGGCGCCAAGTTGACGCCCTGTTCAAGTTATCCTACGGTTCTTGACCATGACGTCAAGTAACGCGGCCCCCGCCGGCCCGGCGCGCGCCGACGCGCAGCAGCCGCGCGAGGCGGAGAGCATCACCGAGCAGCCGGCGCCCGGCGGCGCCGCGCCGACCCCGTTCCAGCTCCTGCCCTCGGACGACGCGTTCGGGGTCTGCGCCGTCGACGGGACATGCTCCTGATGGGCGGCGAGGCGTTCGGCGCGCCGTCGGGCAGGCTCGTCGTGGACGTGTGGAGCGACGTCGTGTGCCCCTTCTGCTACATGGGCGACACGCTGCTCGACCAGGCGCTGGAGCAGTTCCCGCACGCCGCGGACGTCGACGTGCGGTACCACAGCTTCCTCCTCATGCCCGACGTCGCCGAGGGGGCCGCACCGGTCAACCCGGCCGACTACCTGGCCGCCCGGTACCGCATCCCCCGCGAGCAGGCGGTCGCCATGAACGACCAGGTGACCGAGCGTGCCCGGCAGGTCGGCCTGGAGTACCACCTCGACCGCGCGCAGTCCGTGAGCACGCGTACCGCGCACCAGCTCAGCCACTTCGCCGCGACCCACGGGGCCCAGCACGAGATGGTCCGGCGCCTGTTCCGCGCCTACTTCACCGAGGGCCTGGACCTCTCCGACCACGCCGTGCTGGGCGACCTCGCCGCCGAGGTCGGCCTGGACCGCGACGCGGCCCTGGCGGCCCTCGCGAGCCAGGAGTACGCCGCGGCGGTCGAGGCGGACCTCGAGCAGGCGCGCCGGTACGGCATCAACGGGGTGCCCTTCTTCGTCTTCGCGGGCCGCTACGCCGTCTCCGGTGCGCAGCCGGTCGAGGCGTTCCTCCAGGCCCTGACCACGAGCTGGGACGAGACCGTCGCCGGGGCGCCGGCAGGAGCGAACCGGTGAGCACACCGGCGACGCGGCTGCGCGCCGACGCGCGGCGCAACGTCGAGGGCATCCGGACGGCGGCCCTGGACGTCTTCCGCGAGCGCGGCCTGAACAGCCCGCTCGAGGAGGTGGCGCGCGCCGCCGGCGTGAGCAAGGGGACGATCTACCACCGGTTCGGCGGCAGGCAGGGCCTCATCGAGGCCGTGGTCGAGGAGCTGGTGGCCGAGCGGATCCGCGGGATCGGCGTGGCGGCGGGCGAGATCGCCGACCCGGTCGAGCGGTTCGAGCACTACCTCCGGGAGATCTGGCTGCTCCAGTACGACGAGCCGGCGGTCAACGACGTGCTCCTGCGCGCCCTGCCCGGCTCCGAGCCGGTGGCCGCGCTGTGCGAGCACGCCGCCGAGACCGCTGCCCGGTTCCTGGCGGACGCCCAGGCGACGGGCGTGGTCCGCGCGGACGTGACGCCCGAGGACGTGGACCTGCTCATCTGGGAGCGCGGGATCATCGCCCGCGCGTGCGGCCAGCAGCCCCGCGAGGGCTACCGCAGGCGTCTGGAGTACACGCTCCGCGGCCTGCGCGCCGCCGCCTGACGCCCCGGCACGTCTCAGTCGAGGATCGCGTACGCCTCGACCTCGACGAGGACGTCGGGCTCGAAGAGGTAGTCGACGCCGATGGCCGACAGCGGCGGGAGCGGGTCCGGCAGGCCGAGCTCCTCGCGGACGCTCTCGATGCCGGCGAGGAAGTCGCCCATCTTCGCCGGGTCCCAGCGGGTGACGAAGAACCGCAGCCGGACGACGTCGGAGAACGTGGCCCCCGCGCCCGCCAGCCCGCGTGCGGTGTTGCGCAGGGCGACGGCCACCTGGCCCGCGAGGTCGTCGGGGGCGAGGCGGTTCGCCTGGTCGTCCCGGTTGATCTGGCCCGCGACGTGGACGTGACGGCTGCCTGTCGCCACGGAGACGTGGTGGTAGGGGACGGGCTGGAACATGCCCTCGGGGGTGAGGAGCTGGACCGACATGGGGGATCCTTTCGTTCAGGTATCACTTGTGTACCTGGTATCCGAAGGGCACTTCAACGAGACTAGGTGGCATGAGCGATACCACGCCGACGACCGGGCAGGTGGACGACCGGCTCCGCATCGCGCCGGAGCATCGCGAGCTGCTCGACCAGGTGCTCGACAAGTGGTCGCTGCACGTGCTCGACGAGCTGTGCGAGCAGCCGCTGCGCTTCAACGAGCTGCGCCGTGCCATCCCGGTGGTGACGCAGAAGTCCCTGACGACGACGCTGCGCCGCCTCGAGCGCAACGGGATGGTGGACCGCGTGGTCGTCAGCTCGCGGCCCGTCGCCGTGGAGT
The DNA here is from genome assembly GCF_013004695.1 of Promicromonospora citrea. GTDB lineage: Bacteria > Actinomycetota > Actinomycetes > Actinomycetales > Cellulomonadaceae > Promicromonospora > Promicromonospora citrea. Next base: position 4,681 of record NZ_JABEMG010000153.1, on the reverse strand, counting down.
ACCGCATCTCGCGGCTCGGTCGGACCATCCAGGACCTCATCGACGCGCTCTACCTCTGGAGCGCCGACAACATGCCCCAGGTGGAGCAGGCGCGCGCCCGCTTCGACGCCGAGGACTGACCGTCGTCAGGCCGCTGCCGCCCACGACAGGGCTCGCAGGCACCCCGAGCGGATGTCGTCGAGGTGCGCCGCCCGGTGCGCGGGCGGCGCGGCGCGGTACTCGTCGCGCCGCATGAACGCGAGCCCCGGCCCGAGCCGCAGGTGCAGTCCCCAGGTGAGGTGGGCGGTCGCGAAGCCAAGGGCAGCGTCCGCGCGCAGGTCGGTGCCCGCCAGGTCGCTCAGCGCACGGCCGTACGCGTCGAGCAGCGCGGGCTCGTCGAGCTCGCCCTGCCCGCCGAACGCCCGGTAGACCGAGACGAACGTGCCCAGGTCGAAGCCCACTGGCCCGACCCCCACGTGCTCCCAGTCGATGAGCGCCAGGTGGCCCGCCGGGTCGAGGCCGGCGTTGCGCGGTGTCAGGTCGCCGTGCACGAGCGTGCCAGGCAGGCCCTTCGCGCGCGCCGCGAGCGAGTCGGCGGCGTCCAGGCAGGCGTGCATGGCCCTGACCTGGTCGGGCGTGAACAGCGTGCGCAGCAGCGGGTCGCGGCCCAGGGCCTCGAGGTTCTCGTGCCCCGCGTCGACGTGGTGCGCGTACGCGGCGTAGCCCTCGCGCTCGAGCCACGGTGCGTCGAGCAGGTCGGGCCGGGTCGCCCCCGGCACCCACAGCAGCGCGGCGCGCCGGGCGGCCGCGAGCGCGCCCTGCGGCGTCCACGCATGCTGCAGCACGGCGCCGACGTCGCGCATCACGATCCAGAGCCTGCCGTGGTGGCGCAGCACCGTGGCGTCGGGCGGTGTCGTCAGGCCGCGGGGGAGCAGGGCGGGCAGGGTGCCCGCGAAGAAGCAGGCCTCGCGCTCGGCCAGGCCGTCGTCGCGTGAGTCGAGCAGGGTCTGCGGCCCCCAGCCAGGGATCTTGACGATCCACAGGGACGGCCCCGACGACGGCGTCGTGAGGCTCACCCGCAGCACCGCCGCCTGGCCCAGCCCCGACGAGAGGTCGCGCACCGAGAGCACCCGCACGTCGTCGCCCCACGGTCCGGTGCGGGAGGCGAGCGCGGCCCGGACGGTGTCGGCGTCGGGCAGGGCGTGGCCGGGCAGAGCACGGTCGGGCAGGGCGCGGTCGGCCATGCGGGGTTCTCCTCACGACGGCAGCGGGGCGGGGGTGGGGACACGCTAGCCCCGGCGGCGCGTCGCCGCCCTCACGAGCACGAATATGCGACGACCTGCGACGTCACCCGGGTGCGGCATAGCCTGGAGCCCTTCGCACGGAAGGAAGCCCTATGTCCCGCGTCCTCGTCATCGGCGGCCACGGCAAGATCGCGCTCCGCCTCGCCCCTCTCCTCGTGGCGCGCGGTGACGACGTCACCAGCGTGTTCCGCAACCCCGACCACGAGGCGGAGGTGGCCGCGACGGGCGCGACGCCCCGCGTGGCCGACGTCGAGCAGCTCGACACCGCAGGGATCGGCGAGCTCGTGCGCGGGCACGACGCGGTCGTGTGGTCGGCGGGGGCGGGCGGCGGCAACCCGGCGCGCACCTACGCCGTCGACCGGGACGCGGCGGTCCGCTCCATGGACGCCGCGCGCGCCGAGGGTGTCACGCGCTACGTCATGGTGTCCTACCTGGGCGCCCGCCCCGACCACGGGGTGCCGGAGGACAGCTCGTTCTTCGCGTACGCCGAGGCCAAGGCGGCGGCCGACGAGCACCTGCGCGCCTCGGGGCTCGACTGGACGATCCTCGGCCCCGGGCCGCTCACGCTCGACGAGCCGACCGGCCTCATCGAGGTCGCGGACCCGGGTGAGGGGCGCGTGACCCGCGCCGACGTCGCGGCCGTCGCGGCCGCCGTGCTCGCGGACGACCGCACCATCGGCCGGACGATCGCCTTCGGCAACGGCTCGACGCCGATCGCCGAGGCCCTCGCTCAGTCCGACTGAGCACTTGTGAGCGAACCCGGGCCGACGGCGGCGGGCCACCCCTACCCTCGGGGCATGCCTCAGCTGATCCTCGCCGCGCTCGCCGCCGTCGTGCTCACGGCCTGTCAGACAGGCCCGTCCGGCGCGGCGGGGACCGCCGCGCCGACGTCCTCCTCCGCACAGACCTCCGCCGCCGACGTCACCCTGCCGCCCACCAGCGGCGTGTTCGACTACCAGCTCGGCGCCGCCTACGAGCTCGCGGGCGGGCTCGACGTCGTCGTGCGCGACGCCACGGCCGAGCCGGCTACCGGCGCGTACAGCGTCTGCTACGTCAACGGCTTCCAGACCCAGCCCGGCGAGGCCGATCTCTGGCTCGACGGCAACGAGGACCTCCTGCTGCACGACGCTGCGGGCGAGCTCGTCATCGACCCCGACTGGCCCGACGAGTACGTGCTCGACCCGGGCACGCCCGAGCAGCGCGACCGGATCCTCGGCATCCTGGGCCCCGTCATCACGGGCTGCGCCGCCGACGGGTTCGACGCGGTCGAGATCGACAACCTCGACACCTGGACCCGCTTCGACGACCCGCAGACGGGCCTGATCGAGGAGGAGGACGCGCTGGCGCTCGCGGCGGCGTACATCGACGTCGCCCACCAGGCGGGCCTCGCCATCGGCCAGAAGAACGCGGCGGAGGCGACGACGCAGGGCCGCGACCTCGGGTTCGACTTCGCCGTGACGGAGGAGTGCGCGGCCTACGACGAGTGCGGCGCCTACACCGGCGTGTACGGGCAGCACGTGCTGCAGATCGAGTACACGGACAACCTGCCGCAGGACTTCGACGCCGTCTGCTCCGGCGCCGACCGCGCGCCGCTGACGATCCTGCGCGACCGGGACCTGGTGGCCCCCGACGACCCGGCGTACGCGTACGAGCAGTGCTGACGCGCCGACGGCCGGTTTGACGGGCGAGGGGACCCCGACAGAAGGTTCCCGCATGAAGATCGTCGACGCGCAGGTCGTCGTCACCTCGCCCGGCCGCAACTTCGTCACGCTGAAGGTGACCACCGACGACGGCGTCATGGGCCTGGGCGACGCGACCCTCAACGGCCGTGAGCTCGCCGTGGTGTCCTACCTGCGCGACCACGTCGTGCCGCTGCTGATCGGCCGCGACCCGCACCGCATCGAGGACACGTGGCAGTACCTCTACCGGGGCGCCTACTGGCGGCGCGGTCCCGTGACGATGGCGGCGATCGCCGCCGTCGACGTCGCGCTGTGGGACATCAAGGCGAAGGTGGCGGGCCTGCCGCTGTACCAGCTTCTCGGCGGCGCCAGCCGGGACCGGGTCATGGCGTACGGGCACGCCAACGGCGCGAGCCTGCCCGAGCTGTTCGACTCGGTGCGGGCGCTCCAGGAGCGCGGCTACCGCAGCATCCGCATCCAGAGCGGGGTGCCGGGCCTGCGGGCGGTCTACGGCGTGCACGCGGCGACGACGCCGGACGGGTCGGCCCCCGACGTCCTCGCGCGGCCCGCCGTCGAGGACTGGGACACCGCCGCGTACCTGCGGCACGTCCCGCGCGTGTTCGAGGCGGTCCGGGGCGAGTTCGGGCCTGAGCTGCCGCTGCTGCACGACGCCCACCACCGGCTGTCCCCGGTCGAGGCCGCGCGCCTTGGCAAGGACCTGGAGCCCTACGACCTCTTCTGGCTCGAGGACTGCACCCCCGCGGAGGACCAGGCGGCGCTGCGCCTCGTGCGGCAGCACACCACGACGCCGCTGGCGATCGGCGAGGTGTTCAACACCGTCTTCGACTATCAGACACTGATCGACGAGCGCCTCATCGACTACGTGCGCTCGGCGGTGACGCACTTCGGCGGCGTCAGCCCGCTGCGGAAGCTGTTCGACTACGCGGGCCAGCGGGGCATCCGCAGCGCGATCCACGGGCCGGAGGACATCTCACCGGTCGGCATGGCGGCGGCGATCCACCTCGACCTGGCGATCCACAACTTCGGAATCCAGGAGTACTCGGGGCACACCGCGCGCACGAACGAGGTGTTCCGGCACGCCTACACGTTCGAGGACGGCTACCTGCACCCGGGTGACGAGCCGGGGATCGGCGTCGAGCTGGACGAGGAGCTCGCGGCCGCGCACCCGTACGCGCCGGGCTACCTGCCGGTCAACCGCCTCCAGGACGGGTCGGTGCACGACTGGTAGGCGCGCCGGGTAGCACCCGGGAGGGGTCCCGGCCCAGGTGAGGTCCACTCAGGCGGTGGACCTGACGGCCGAAGGAGCACCCATGGACCCCGTCTACCCGGACCCCGCGTACCCGCCCCGGCCCCCGCGGCGCGCCCCCGACCCGGTGGCCGTGGTGCTCGGCAACGCGACGCTGCTGGGCCTCGGCTACCTGTTCCTGCGGCGGTGGCGCCTCGCGCTGCTCGCCCTCGCCGGGACGACGGCGCTGCTCGTCGCGCTCGCGGCGACCACGGGTTCCGGGCAGGTGCTCGCCGGGCTGGCCGTGTGGTGGGTGGCGGGCACCGGCCACGGCTGGTGGCTGGTGCGCGGGGTGCGGCCCACCGGGACGCGCTGGGGTCAGCGGGCCGTGGCGGCGGGCGTCGTCGTCGCGCTGGTCGGCGTGGTCGTGGTGCAGCACGGCGCGACGGAGCGCACCGTCGCCGACGCCGCGG
>NZ_JABEMG010000152.1 GCF_013004695.1 Promicromonospora citrea | reverse complement strand
GGCCGCCGCACCGGCAGCCCCCACGGCGGCGCCGCCGGCCGCCGCGCCGGCGACCGAGCCGCCGGAGGGCGTGCCGTCCATCGCCGACGGGTTCGCGTCCACGGCGTCCGTGTCGATCACGCTCTCGTGCGGCTTGACCGGCGCGGGGCCCAGGCCGACGCCCGCCCACTCCTTGGCCTTGGTGTACCGGTCGCGCCACTTGGCGGTGCCGTCCCACGGCATCGCGGCGGGCTCGCCGACCTGCGACGGCACGCCCGCGGCCGCGAGCTTGTCCGCGAGGTTGCGCAGGCCTGCTCGCACGCTCGCGCCCATCAGCACGTAGAACACGGCGCCCGCGATGACGAGCGTGTTGAACAGGTACAGGCGCACCAGGAACGGCAGACCGCTCGTCGCGTCGTAGAAGCCGAGCAGCATCTTCATCCACGCGACGAGGAACATCGTGGCCATCGCGACGAGGATGCAGCCGAACCCGACGCTCGCGAACGTGCGGAAGAGCTGTGCCCGGGTGCCGCTCGAGATGACGCCCACCGGGAGCTGCCACAGCAGCTTGATCGCCGACCAGCCGAGCAGCAGCACCGCGAAGATGGTGCCGCCGACGATGACGACCGACAGCAGCAGGAACACGAACCCTGTCGTGAGCAGGCTGAGCGTCGAGACGACGGTGCCCGCGTCGACGGTCGACGACGCCTCCTCGTACGCCGCGTCGCACCCGCCGATCGCCTCGACGGCGTTCTCGCGCCCGACGTTCTCGGTGTAGGTGTCCTCGCAGCCGGTGCCGTCGATGACCGAGCCGTAGTTGATGATCTGGTGCGGCGCGCGCAGCAGCGTGTCCACGAGCTGCCCCTTGAGGCCGTCGCGGATCACCTGCGAGTCGCGCTGGAACGAGGCGCCCTCGGTCGCGAACCCGGTGGCGATGTCCATGCCGGCGTCGCGCGACTGCATGATCACGCCCTGCTCGCCGCCGATCGTCGCCATCGGGTTGGCGAGGAACGTCGTCGCGAGGGCCGCGATGAGACAGCCGATGAGCAGCTCCATGAAGCCGCCCGCGTACCGCCCCTTGAGCAGCCAGAAGCCGACGACGAACGCCAGGATGATGAGCATGAGGTTGAGCAGGCCGATCTGCGCGATCATGCTCTGCACGATGATGCTCAGCCCGGCCAGCGGCGCGAGGATGTAGCCGAGCCAGTCCATCCCGAGCACCCAGTCGAGCACCCAGATCTGGACGGCGACCATGTCGCGGTACCAGACCCAGAACATGCCGGCGAGGGTCGAGAAGATCTCGGAGTCGACGTTGAGCGGGTTCCACGGCGAGCCCGTGTCCCACTGCAGCGTGAACCGGTTGTAGCCCACGCCGTGCGTGTCCTGGAGGTTCAGCCCACCCTGCGGGTCGGCGAACGCGAGGGGAGCCAGCCGGTTCATGCCCCGATCACCGCACCCGACGAGCTCGTGGGCGTGGTCTTGACGGTCTGCGCGCGCTTCTCGACCAGGGGCGCCATGACCTTCGCGCGGCCGTACCGGGCCTGGAAGTCCCGGATCAGGCACTCGCCGCGCCGCTCCTCGGGCACGCCCGAGCCGTCGAGGACGGGCGCCGTCCCCTCGGTGACGAGCTTGACGAGGGTCTCGTCGACGGGCGCGTCCACGGGCAGACCGTGCAGCCAGCGCAGGCCGCGGCGCGCGAGGTTCGCGTCCCGGTGGCGCAGTAGCACGCGGAACGGGATGAGGCCGCGGACCACCTCGTTGCCGAAGTCCTCCTCGGCGTCGTGGCTGCCGAGCAGGAGCGCGGCCTTGTGCTTGCGGCCGTCGCGGATGAACATGCCGATCTCCTCGGCGGCCTCGGGCGACGACATCGTCTTGGACGCCTCGTCGGCCGCGAAGATGTCGAGCCTGCTGCGGTCACGGAAGCAGCGGTAGCGGGCCAGCGCCGCGATGAGCGCGAACGTGGCGCGGCCGAACACCTTCTCGGCCTTGAGCTCCGCGAACAGGTGGCCGTGCTCCATGTCCGCCTTCGACGGCAGCTGCATCTTGTGCGTGTGCAGCACGATCGCCGGTGACGTCAGGTCGAGCGGCGGCAGCGAGTCGTCGAACAGCGCGCGCCCGAAGTCGAGCTCGGAGAAGATGCGCATCTCGTCGGCGAGCATCCGGGCGCCGGGGTACTCGCAGTCCTGCTCGAGGTGCCGGGCCAGCGAGCCGAGCGACGTGATCTGGTGCCGCCACATGTACTCGGTCTGCAGCACCTTGGACAGCAGCACGTTCTGCTCCGACTTGGTCTGCACGGAGAGCAGCACGGTCAGGAAGGCGCGCGTGACGCGTGGCGCCTGTGCGGGCGGCAGGATCCGCAGGGGGTCCATGGACACGGTCGCGTCCTCGGAGATCTCCACGACCTGGGAGCCGGGGATCTCGGACACGGCGATGCCCCACTCGCCCATCTCGGTGTGGTCGACGGCCATGAGCGTCGCGCCCATGTCCACGTTATCCATCGCCACGGTCTTCATGCTCACCGACTTGCCCGAGCCGAGCTCGCCCACGAACCCCATGGCGAGCGCGACGTCCAGCTTGTCGGTGGCGCCCGCCAGGTTGACGAAGACCGGGTTGGGCCGGGCGGCGCCGTTCGAGATCTCCAGCGCGAACAGTGCGCCCGAGGTGTCGCCCAGCTCCGTCGTCGCGAACGGCACGGCGGCGGAGAACGAGCGCGCCGTCGTGATCTGCGAGTACTCGCGCACGGCCCGCGGCGTCGGCATGCCGGGGAGCGTGGCGTCGAACAGCGTGGGCTGGATCGTCGGGTCGGTGCGCAGCGCGAACTGCATGGCCGCGAAGTACTTGGTGAGGTCGCGCGCGTCGTCCAGCGCCTGCTCCGGGGTGTGGCCCGAGACGGTGAACATCGTGGTGGCGTCGACCTCGACCTCGAGCTCGTCGGCGTCCATCACCGCCTGGTACTCACCCAGCGCGCGGGCCGTGGTGTCCAGCGACGAGCCGGCGCGCTCCTCCTCGGAGCGCTGGTCGAACTGGTCGTTGAGGGTGCGCACCGCGCGGCGGTTGCGGTTCGTCACCTCGTCGCGGGACCGGACGGTCATCCGGATCGCCCAGTCGCAGGGCACGCCGGACTCGTCCACGCGGCCGATCCACTCGCAGCCCGGGTACACGATGCCCCCCGAGGGCGTGTCGCTCACCACGAGCGTCGTCTGGTAGGACGCGAGCTCCGGCGTGGCCGGGTCGACCACCTTGACGTACGGCCGCTTGAGGATCTGCAGCGGGCTGAGCTTCTTCTCGGAGTCGGTCTGCCCGGCCGGGTCCACCAGGGCCGACGGCAGCACCGACGGCCCCGACAGGTGCATCTCGGCGTCGAGCGAGCCGTCGACCGGGACGGCCGTGTCGAGCCCGAGGCCGCGCTGCATCGCGTGGCCGAACATCCACGCCATCTCGGCCACGGTCGCGGGCCGCGGGTCGAACGCGCTCGGCATCTCCTTGCGCAGCGCCTCGGCCTGGGCCGCGCGCTCGCCGACGGCGTGCCGGTCCGGCACGGAGCGCGGCATCATCAGCGTGTCCTGCAGGCTGGTCCAGCTCGCGCGCAGGGGCTCGAGCAACGCCTTGGCGCCGGGGTTGGCCAGCGGCGCGGCGATCCAGTGCACGCGGCGCCCGATCGGGATCTGCTCGAGGAAGTCGAGCGTCGCCTCGCACTCGGCGGCCCACGCCTCCCGCTCGGTGAGGTCGACGCCCTCGATCATGGCGAGCACGACGGACGCCGGGTCGGTGGCCGCCGTGAGGCCGAGGTGCAGCGACTCGCCGCGCAGCGCGCGGTAGAGCGCGGTGTGGTGCCGCCGGGCGGCGTGCTTCTTGTCGTCCGGCTGGAACGCATAGGGCACGGGGGACACGCGCCAGACCGCCCACACGGTCCCGGTGCGGGTCCACATGAGGCCGTCGGTCAGGGCCGAGATGTGGCTCAGCATGGGGGCTCAGTCCTCTCGCGGGGTCGGCTGGTCGGTGCGGTCGGTGCGGTCGGGGGACGCCGGGCGGCCGGCGAGCAGCTCGCCCACGCCCGTGAGCTCCGACCTCTGACGTTCCGCCGTGGCCGCCGCGGCAGCGGCGGCCCAGTCGGCGGGCGAGCGGCGCGCGGGCTGTGCGCCTCCCGCCGGGGTGCCGCCTCCCGGCGGCGCGGCCGGACGTGAGGTCGGGGGCGGGGCGTCGAGCCTGCGTCCCTCGAGGGTCGCGTCCGCGGGCCCGCGGGCGGTCAGCTCGGGCAGCAGCTCCGTCGGCACCGGCTGGACGACGACGGCCGGCGCGGGAGCGCCGTCGGGCCGGACAAGAGCCGACGGCGGGAGGGGTGCCGTCGTGGTGGCGGGCACGACCACCATGACCCGGTGGGTCAGCACACGGGGCTTGGGCAGCGTCACCTGGCCACCCACGAGGCGCCCGGGGCTGGAGGTCAGGTTCATCGCGTCCATGACGAACGAGAGGGGGTTGCGGCCCGAGCTGGGCAGCTTGCCGGTGGCCCACACGGTCCCCACCACCAGGCCCACCGCGACCACGATGTTCATGAAGCCGCCCAGCTGTGCCCACAGCGGAGCGGTCCGCCACAGCGCGAACGCCACCACGGCGCCCGCGCCCACCTGGGTGATGGTGTACGGCCCGCCCCAGATGCGTCCGCCGCTGGGCAGCTTGCCCACCAGCATCGGGATGCGGCGGGCCTTCGTGTAGAACTTCGCGGTCTCGGTCACCGGACACCCTCCTCACCACGTGCCGGGCGCGCGAACGCACCCGGCTGAACCCTGTGCCTTGCCCCCAGCGCCATGCCCCTGTGCCTGACGGCGGATCCTCCGCGTCAGAGAACCGTCTGCGTGCTCACGATCGCCGCGGGTGCGGCGAACTCGTCCCGCGCCAGCTCGGAGGTGACGTTGATACCGCCGTTGACGAGCCACAGGACGATGCCGCCCACGATCGCGGACATGAGGATCGCCGCGATCGACATCTTGGTCTTCACGGCGGTGATGACGACCATGAGGATGACGACCACGAAGGTCACCGACTCGATGGCGCTCTTGACCTCCTCGGACTTCACGGTGATGAGGTCGAGGAAGCCGTCTGCCATGACGATCTCGTTGATCATGGTTCTCTCCTTCGCTTTCTTTACCGTCCGGCGGTGCCGGAGCCGTTCGTGCCGGTAGGTGTCGTGTCGATACGGACGGCCGGCTCCACGCCGGCAACCTCCCAGCGCCCGTCGCGGGCGACGAGCGTGAGGACGTACTGGGAGGTGGTCTTCTGGCCGTCGAGCCGGGTCAGCTCGACGGTGGTCAGGGCGTGCGTGCCGTCGCCGTCGGCCGGGGACTCGCTCAGCTCGTGCGAGCCCTTGATACCGGTCACGGCCACGCCCGCGTAGGGGGCGGGCACGATCGCCGAGATCGTGGTGCCGGGGCGCAGGTAGCGCGAGATCTCCCCGTCGCCCGCGACCATGGCCGCGAGGAACCCGGAGACGGACTGGCCGGCCTCCGACGTCGGGGAGATGGTCTCGGGGTAGTCGAGGTCCGGCGGCTCGGCGGCAGCGGGGCCGGGCACGGGGGCGGGCAGCGCCAGGGCCGCCACGGCGAGCTCAGGTCCGGAGTACCGGGTCTCGGTGCGCTCGACGAGCACGGGTACCTGGAAGTAGCGGCGCACCCACACCAGGGGCACGTCGGCCTCCTCGCCCTCGGCCTGCCCGGCGGGCGGGGGCGTCGAGCCGGGGGCGGGCTCGGCGACGTCGACGCCGACGGTCACCGACCACACGCCGTCCTCGGCCGCCTCGCTCTGCGCGATCGACGAGTCACGGATGGTCAGACCCTCCTGGGGGAGAGAGCCGACCGGTGCGGAGGTGAGGGAGGCGAGGAGCTGCTGGTCGTCCTTGTCGGCGCGCAGCCAGGTCTCCACGAGCTCGACCGCGCGCTCGTTCGCGGCCGCCTGCGCCGCGGTGTCCGCGGGGCCGGACGTCGCGGCGACGGGCGCGGGGTCGGGGCGCAGGAAGGTCCACGCGAGGGCGGCGGGGCCGGCCAGGAGCGCGAGGGCGAGCAGCGCGCCCCACGCCTTCGTGACGAGGGCGGGGCCGTTGGACCACTCCACCACCTGAGGGGGTGCGTCGTCGCCGTCGTCCCCGCCGGCCGCCGACGACCGGGGTGCCGCGGTTCGGTCGGTCCCGGGGCGGGCCGCGCCGGCGCCGGGGCCGCCGCCTGCCGGAGCAGGCAGCTCTGCCGGTGCGGCGGCCTTCCTGCCGCGCCGGCGGACCAGGAGCGAGCTCATCGGGTCCGCACCTCGTTCTGCAGGTCCGCCTGGATGCGCGCGCGGGCCTCGCGCGCGCTGCGCACGCGGGGGCTGTCGAGCGCCTCGCTGAGGCGGGTCGTCGTGTCGTCGTCGCCGAGCGGGTCCGCGGTGAGGGTCGCGATGATGTCGGCCACCACGGGGGCCAGCGCACCGCGCGCCGCATGCACCTCCGCCGTGTCCCGCAGCAGGGACCAGGTGTGGTCGAAGTCCTGATCGGGGTCCGCGCTGCGGACCCCTGCGCTGCCGAGGTCGGTGCTGCCGAGTCCGGCGCCGGGCGCCTGGTCGAGCTCGTCCTTGCTCATCTCGCCTCTCCCGTTTCTCCGTCTCTTGCGTCTGCAGAGCACAAATGGCAGGTCGCGGGCTCGTGTGACATCGGTGACGGACCAGTTTTCAACGGGTGTGACGCAGGTCACATTCATGCAAAGTCAGCGGGCAACAGTGGCGGGCAACACCCCCGGGATGGACTCAGGGCTGAACGGAGGGGGGAACTGCCATGCCTGGACGCATGCCGACGCCGGCGTCGGGGACGCTGATGCGCGAGCTCGACCACGACTGGGCCGACCTGGTCCGCACGCGGTCCTTCGCGGCGGAGATCGAGCGGCTCGTCGCGCGGTTCCCGCAGCTCGCCGCGCTCCGCACGGGCGGAGCCGTCCGGCTCGCCCCCGCCGACGCCGACGAGGTGCTCTACGCGCTGATCGTCGAGCACGCGCGCGGCAGCTTCCCGGCGGGCCGCGCCGTCCTGCAGTGCATGCTGCCCGCCGTGCGCACGATCGTGCGCCGCTCGCGCAGGCACTACCCGGACGTGCAGGACCTCGAGCAGGAGGCCGCCGCGGCGATGTGGGACGCGATCACGCACTACGACCTCGAGCGGAGCAGCCGGGTCGCGATGCGCCTGCAGGGGCACACCCTCACGCGCGTCGTCGGCGACCGGGCACCGCACGCGCAGGGCGGCCGCGTGAGCCGCGGCCCCCAGGTCGCCGAGATCCCCACCGACACCACCACGCTGACCGTCCTCGAGCGGCCGACGCCCCCCGAGCCCGGGCCCGAGGTCGTCTACTCGCTCGCGAGCCTCTCGCTCGGGACGACGGGCGAGGTGCTCGACGTCATCGCGTGGGGGCTGGACCAGAGCGTCCTGACGAAGGACGAGTCAGCTCTCCTGGCGCGGCTCTACGCGCCGGACCCCGACCTCCCGGAGTACGCCGAGCTCGGCTCGGGTCGCGGGAACTATCAGCGGCGGGTGGCCCAGGAGCTGGGCCTCTCGCACGCAGCCTTGCGCCAGCGGGCGAGTCGCGCAGTGCGACGGCTGGCGGAAGCCGTTCAGTCCGGTGGTCTGTCTGGGGGACAGCCGGGCGAACGGGACGGTGAGGGACCACGACGACCGAACGGCTGAGCACTGGGGGGTGCGTGAAGCCCTGAAGTCGTCCGACGTCCGTCTCATCGCGAGAGGGCCCCACCGCCAGCGGGGCCCTCTCGTCCTGTCCGGACCCGCGCCAGCCAGCCTGCACGCATGCCTGTGATTTGTGGTCACCGGGCCCGGTGCGGGACGCTTTTCTCACGCCTGACCTGGGGAGTCAACACCACAGGTGTGGTATTGCCTCGTCAGGAGAAGATCGATCAAGGGTCACTCAATATTCAAGCCATCTCCACAACTTTGAAGTCTCCTTGACCTGGCGTGTGCTCGTGAGCCTGATTAGCGTTCAACCTGCCGGGTCCGCCCGCGTGGCCCAGGATTACCTGCGGCGTCACATCCGTGACGCGCGCAGGAGACCTTGGCCGGCACGGGCAGGAGCACGGTGGAGACAGGCGCACGCAAGGGAACCGCGACGGGACCCGCACCGGGGGCACCCGAGGCGGACTCCGCCGACGGGGTCGGAGGAGACGGCACGGTGAGCAGTGGCACGAAGGTCGCGAGCCAGGACCAGCAGGCCCGGTCCGCGACAAGACCTCAGCGGCCGGCACCGCCCGGGCCGCTCAAGCCCACGCGCGCCCGTCGCCGCCCCGCGCTGATCGCGCTCGGCCTCGCGCTCGTGGCGCTCAGCGTGCTCGCCGCCGTGTACCTCGTCAGCACCCTCGGCAACACCTACGAGGTCCTCGCCGTGCGCACCGACGTGTCGCGGGGCGCGGAGATCACCACGGGTGACGTCGGCATCGTCGAGCTGCCCGCCGGGCCGACCCTGCTCGAGCCGATCCCGGCCGACCAGCTCGACCGGTACGTGGGCGGCGTCGCCACGACCGACCTCAAGGCCGGTCAGCTCCTCACCGAGTCGAGCGTCGCCGACCAGCTCGAGCCCCCGGCGGGCCAGTCCGTCGTCGGCATCGCGCTCGCCCCGAGCCAGATGCCGCTCCAGCCGCTGCGCCCCGGGGACTCCGTCCGCATCGTCGAGACGCCCGCCGCCGGCGGCGAGCCGCCCGCCCAGGCGCCGTTCGCCATCGCCGCGACGGTCGTCACGCCCGCCCAGGACAGCCCCGTCGGGGACCAGAAGGTCGTCGACGTGCGCGTCGCGTCGGGGAACGCCGCGGCGCTCGCGGCCCGCGCGGCGACGGGCCGTGTCGCCCTCGTGCTCGACTCCACCGGGCAGGGCTGAGTCATGGCTCTCGTCGCCCTCGCCAACGCGAAGGGCTCCCCGGGGACGACCACGGCCGCGCTCGTGCTCGCGCTCCAGTGGCCCCGGCCCGTCCTGCTCGTCGAGGCCGACCTCGCCGGGTCCTCGATCCTCGCCGGGTACTTCCGCGGTCAGCTCCCGCACGACCGCGGTCTGCAGCAGCTCGCCATCGCGCACTCGCACGGCGACCTGGAGTCCGCGTTCTGGGAGCAGACCCTCCCGCTCGTGCGGAACGACCCGGACCGCAAGCTGCTGCCCGGCATCGTCAGCCCGCACACCGCGCCCGCCGTGGCGAACCTGTGGGGACCGCTCGCCAACCAGCTCGTCGCGCTCGAGCGTGGCGGGATCGACGTGCTCGTCGACCTCGGCCGGCTCGGCACGGGCGGCGTCGTGCGCGAGGACCGCGAGGCGCTGGTCCGGCTCGCCGACCAGGTGCTGATCACCACCGGCTCGCGCCTGCCCGACATCGCGGTGACGCGCGAGCTCGTCAAGTCACGCACGTCGCTGGTCGACGCCGCGGCGCACGACCTCACCAACCTCACCGTCCTCACGGTCGGTCCGGGCAGGCCGTACGACGCGAACGAGATCGCGCGCACGCTCGGCCTCGGCACGGTCGGCTCGCTGGCCTGGGACCCGGTCAACGCCGAGGTGCTGTCGGTCGGCTCGCCCGCGGGCCGCCGGTACGCGACGTCGCCGCTGGTCCGGTCGGCCGGTCCGGTCATCTCGCGCATCCAGGACCGCATCGAGAAGCGCCGCGCGCGGTTCGCCACGGGCCCGCGCGACGTCGGGCCGCAGGGCGCGGCCGCGGCGGGCGGCCCGTCCGCCGTGCAGAGCGGACCGTGGCGCGGACCCGGAGGGAGCGGCGCATGAGCGGCCCCGACCTGCCCGACCTGTCCTCGCTGCCGATCTTCCACGACGCCGATCCCGCCCAGCCGGGGCCGCGGCGCCCGGGCAACG
>NZ_JABEMG010000151.1 GCF_013004695.1 Promicromonospora citrea | reverse complement strand
ACTCGTACAAGTCCACGGCCTGGCGACGGAACTCCTCGGAGTAGTTCTTCCTGGCCATAGTTCCTGATCATCTCGCTTCCCCAGCAGATGCTGGAATCAGCGTGTCCAAGAACCAGGGTCAGGCCCCAGCGTCCTTCGAGTACTCCCGCATCAATGGCTCAAGGTCGATCCGGTCACCTTCGCGGATGTCCTCGGCGCCGGCCCGCATGTACATGCCAGCTTGCTCGTACCAGGAGGCCTTCTGCACGAAGGGCATGGCGCTCGCCTCGGCGTGCTGCTCGATCACCTCGCGGGGATCCATCCCGCGGGCGCCGGGGGAGAGATATCCGGCTTGGATCATCCGTTCGATGAATTCGGTTGCCTGGCGGGGCGGACGAACCTTGGTGGGCGTGTTCAGTGGGACGGCTGGCGCGCTCTCGTCATGGGGAGACGGGGCGAATTGGCCACCGCTGGAGTTCGGAGCCCCTTTGGGGTGTCGGGCCGACGCCCTTGCGGTCGTGGAGGGTTGCCTGGCCTGGCTCATGCTTGGCCCTTCTGCTCGAAGATGGCGTGCAGGTCGATCTGCGCGGCCTGGCGCAGGTCGATCTTGGGCAGCGAGTCGTCTGAAAGGACTACCCACGGGTAGTCGCGAAGGCCGCGCTCACTTGGTAGGTCGGAGGTGGTGCCCCAGTGCTCGTCTTCGAACTCCTCAAAGTGCGCGATTGCTCGGTCGTCCTTGTCGGCGATTCCGGTCGCATACCAGGCCGATCCTTGGTCGCTCTCATCGAGGTTCAGGTATGCGGCATCCGGGTGCTCCGCGATGATCTCGACCGAGGCGGCCTTCATACCTGCCTGGAGGGACAGGTCCTGCATCTTCCACAGGAGCGTCAGTGCCTGGCTGCGAACCGTCGTTGGGTCTTGGTTCAGGTCGATCCCGCCGGTTGAGTCGAGGGCGCGGCGCTCGTTGAGCTCGAGCTCGTTGCGGGCGCTGCGGGAGTCGTAGAACTGCCCCCAGTCAGTGTTGCTCCAGAGGTCGTCGAGGTAGCTCGTATCGCCTTCGTACATCTCCGGATCCGGTGTCGGGCCGTCGGACAGGTCCTCGGGGTTGCCGTCCTTGTCGACCTCAGCAAGGGATCCGTCGGCGTTGAGGTGCACGAACCCGGAGTGGCCGTCGAGCTCCCAGAACCCGGTGATGCGGTCACAGTTGCGACACTTGCCGGTCATCCCGGCATCGACGCCGGCGGCCAAGTTCGGGAATCTGGGCGTTATGTCCGCCGGCGTGAGGTGGGTGGCGCTCTCGCCGAGGATGGACGGGGCGAATCGCCCACCAGTGGAGTCCGGCGACCCCGCGGGCTGACGCTGGATGCTCATGCTTTGGTGGAGTGCGGGACGACCAGACCACGCCAGCCCAGCAAGTACGACAGCTCGGGATTCGAACAGGAGCACCGAATCCCCGCGGCCTTGACGAGTCAGACCGCACCAGTGTCGCCCAAGATTGAACGCTCATGTGGCTTCGATCTACGGCGCCAACTCCGCCTGGATTCACCCGGGTGACCACGACGCGTAAGGTGCGTTGACCAGGGTGTTCGGGTTGGGCACCCCGTAGACTCGCGGCGTGGCAGCCGACGATGATCCCCGCCTCCCGGCGGAGGCCCGCGCTCGTGTACGCATCGACGGTCAGCTCGAGGCCGCCGGGTGGCTCGTACAGGACGGCAACGCGCTGAACCTGTTCGCCGGCCAGGGAATCGCGGTGCGCGAGGCGATCATGGCGGCGGGGCATGGTCGCGCCGACTACCTGCTGTACGTGGACCGTCGAGTGGTCGGGGTGATCGAAGCCAAGCCGGTGGGAACCACACTGTCCGGTGTGGAATGGCAGTCCGCGACGTACGCCACCGGCCTTCCGGAACAGCACCGCAAGCGCGCCACCCTGGTCGAGGACCGACTGCCGTTCGTCTTCGAGGCATCGGGCACGGAAACACACTTCACGAACGGCCTGGACCCAGACCCGCGCGCCCGGAAGATCTTCAGCTTCCCGAAGCCGACGGCGCTGGCTCGCCTCCTCCGCGCTGCCGAGGACGCGCCGGGCGCCTCGACATGGCGGGCGAAGGTCCGGGCAATGCCGCCCTTGGACGAGACGCTCCTGCGGCCGGCGCAGGTCGAGGCGATCAATAACACCGAGCTCTCGCTGGCGCAGCAGAGGTTCGACCGGTCCCTGGTGCAGATGGCGACCGGTGCCGGCAAGACCTTCACCGCGGTCACCCTCGCATACCGCCTCCTGAAGCACGGCGGGTTCTCCAAGGTGCTGTTTCTGGTAGACCGCAACAACCTGGCCGACCAGACCCTCGCTGAGTTCCAGAACTACACCACCCCGGACGACGGACGCCGGTTCGCCGAGATCTACAACGTCGACAAGCTCACCGGCGCCGGCATGCTCGCCAGCTCGAACGTGGTGATTTCCACGATCCAGCGTGTGCACTCGGTGTTGCGCGGCAAGGATGTCCCTGACACTGACGACCCGCAGCTCGACGACTATGTCCCCGACAAACCGGTTACGGTCCAGTACAGCCCCGATCTGCCGCCCGAGACGTTCGACCTGGTCATTGTCGACGAGGCTCACCGCTCCATCTACGGGCTCTGGCGCGGCGTTCTGGAGTACTTCGACGCGCACGTGGTCGGACTCACGGCTACGCCGGGCAAGCAGACGTTCGCGTTCTTCCGGCAGAACCTGGTCTCGCAGTACACGTATCAGGAGTCCGTGTCCGACGGCGTAAACGTCGACTTCGACATCTACCGCATCAAGACCCAGGTCACAGAGCAGGGCGGCCAGCTGTCAGCCGGGATGGTGGTCCCCAAGATCGACCGCCGCACCCGCGTACAGCGGATCGAGGCCCTGGACGAGGACGTCGAGTACACCAGCCCCCAGCTCGACCGGGCGGTGACGAATCCGAACCAGATCCGTCTGGTCCTGGAGACCTACCGCGACAGGCTGTTCACCGAGATCTTCCCCGGACGATCGGCGGTGCCCAAGACGCTGATCTTCTGCAAGGACGACGCCCACGCCGAGCAGGTCGTCACCACGGTGCGCGAGGTCTTCGGCAAAGGCAACGACTTCGCTGCAAAGATCACCTACAACGCACGCGACCCCAAGGCCGCACTGCAGGCATTCCGCACCTCGGCGAAACTGCGGGTCGCCGTGACGGTGGACATGATCGCCACCGGCACCGACGTGAAGCCCCTGGAGTGCGTGTTCTTCATGCGGGACGTGAAGACGGCCCAGTACTTCGAGCAGATGAAGGGCCGCGGCGCCCGCACCATCGCCCCGGCCGACTTCCAGGCCGTCACCCCCGACGCGACCGCCACGACCAAGACACGGTTCGTGATCGTCGATGCCGTCGGAGTCACCGAGCACGACTTCGTCGAGCCGCCCCTGAACCGCGACCGGGGAGCGTCCCTCGACAAGCTCCTGAAGAAGGCCGCCTCGCTGACGATCACCGAGTCCGAAGTGGCCACCCTGGCATCGCGCCTGGCGGCGCTCGAGCTGCAGCTGTCCGACGGCGAGCGCGCCGAGCTCAACGCGCTCACCGAGATTCCGCTCAAGCGGGTGGTGCGTGGCCTTGTTGACGCCGTCGACCCCGACCTGCAGGCTGCAGCAGTCGACGCCGCGGGCCCTGGAGTCGATCCGACGGCGGTCGTCGATGACTTGATCGAGACGGCGATCGAACCCCTGGCCGCGAACCCGGAACTGCGTGCACGGATCCTGGAGATGCGCCGCAGCCACGACCAGATCATCGACGAGGTCACGCCCGACGTGCTGCTCGACGCGCACGGCGTGGTGGACCCAGATCGTGCCAGGTCGGTCGTCGAGTCCTGGACCGTGTACCTGAACGAGCACCGTGACGAGATCACCGCGATCCAGATTCTCGACGAGGCTAAGGCCGGTGGCGTGCCGTTCGCAGCGATCAAGGAACTCGCCGACCGAATCGCCCGGCCCCCGCACAACTGGACCCCGGACCTGATCTGGGCCGCCTACGAACAACTCGACGCCGGACGAGTTCGACACCGGGACAGATCCCGGCTGACCGACGTCGTGTCACTGGTCCGGTTTACGCTCGGGGCTACCGACGAGCTCGTGCCCTACGCCGAACTCGTCGCCTCCCGCTATGTCGGCTGGCTCCTCGCCCAGGAGCAGGCCGGTACCACATTCTCTGAGACGCAAAGGTGGTGGCTCGACCGCATGGTCGACGTGATCTCCAACTCCGCCGGCATCACCGCCGACGACCTCGACGAAGCCCCCTTCACGGAACGAGGCGGCGTCGACGGCGCACTCCGCGACCTCGGCGACGAAGCTGGCGACCTACTCAAGGAACTCAATAGGGAGCTCACGGCGTGACGGGCCTGCCTGCGGGGTGGCGTTGGCTCACACCACATGAGATCGCGGGCGAGGACAAGACACGCCTGGTAATTGGCCCTTTCGGGAGTAGTCTCAAGACAACGGACTACACCACTGAGGGTGTTCCGCTCGTGTTCGTTCGCGACATTCGAACGGGCAATTTTCGCGCACCCCGAGCGTATGTAGGCCCGGCGAAGGCAGAGGAACTGCGAGCGCATCAGGCGGAGCCGGGGGACGTGCTTGTCACAAAAATGGGGGAACCTCCCGGCGACGCGGCCGTGTTCTCTGGCCCGGTGCCAGCCGTGATTACGGCTGACTGCATAAGGCTCCGCCCAATCGACGAGTTTGATCCTTACTACATCTCCTATGCGCTCCAGTCGCCTGCGGTGCGTGAGCAGGTCCTTGGGATTACCAGTGGCGTTGCGCAACGGAAGGTAAGTCTCGCGAGGTTCCGTTCGGGGTTGCAGGTGCCTGTGCCATCGTTGCCTGAACAGCGGCGGATCGTTGAGTTCCTCGAAGACCACCTATCCCGTCTCGATGCGTCCGATTCTTACCTGAGTAGGGCCTCCCGGCGCTTGGCGCGGTTGACCACATCGGCACTCATGCAGATGACGCACGGGCTGCCGGACGTTCAGCCGATGTTGCTGTCTGACGTCGCGGAGGTGCGGCTTGGTCGCCAGCGATCCCCGAAGAACCATTCCGGGGACAGGATGCGGCCCTACCTCCGTGCTGCGAATGTTGACTGGAACAAGCTCCGTCTCAATGACGTAATGAAGATGAACTTCACCGAGTCCGAGGAAGCGACCTACCACCTCGAGGCTGGTGACATCTTGCTAACGGAAGCGTCAGGCAGCGCTGCAGAGGTCGGCAAATCCGTTATCTACGAAGGAGTGCCCGCCGATGTCTGCTTCCAGAACACGCTGCTTAGGGTTCGCTGCCACGCTGCGAACCCTCGGTTCATCCAGAAGTACCTGCTTGCGGACGCGATGTCAGGGCGGTTCATGCCCGAAGCGCGAGGGGTAGGAATCAATCACCTCGGACGCGCAAAGCTCGCGGCGCTGACGATCGAGCTGCCCGACGAACCCATCCAGGCCGATGCAGCGGCACGCGCTGAAGGGTTGCTGACCGACTTGGAGAGGACACGGCAAGCGATCGAAGGGCAGCGCATTCGGTCCGCTTCCTTACGGCGCTCACTATTCGCCGCAGCGTTCTCGGGCCGGTTGACCGGCCGGCCTTCGGATCTAGAGGTGGCAGAAGAGTATTCGGCGACGGTGGAGCACGAGGCCGTGTCCGAAATCGAGCACGAAGAGGCTCTGCTGTGGTGAGCGGCAGGCAGATGAAGGTGCAGTTGCCCGGCGCAACGAGCGACGACCGCGGGTCACACCCGCATGGAGAAGGGAACGGTCGTGGCTGACGCACGCCGGTTGGTGGACAAGATCTGGTCGTACGCGCATGTGCTGCGTGACGACGGTGTGGGTGTCATCGAGTACACGGAGCAGCTGACATTCCTGTTGTTCTTGAAGATGGCGCACGAGCGGGCAACGCGGAAGCTGAAGCCGGAACAGATCGTGCCCGAGGAGTACTCGTGGCAGCGGCTGCTGGACGCCGAGGGTGCTCAGCTGGAGCTCGTGTACACACAGATCCTGGTGGGCCTGGGTAGGCAGCCGGGGACGCTGGGCACGATCTTCCGCAAGGCGCAGAACCGGATCCAGGACCCGGCCAAGCTCAAGCGACTGATTCACGACCTGATCGACAAGGAGCAGTGGTCCCAGGCCGGCACGGACATCAAGGGTGATGCGTACGAGTCGCTGCTGGCGAAGGGCGCTTCGGACAAGGGTTCGGGTGCGGGGCAGTACTTCACACCTCGGTCGATTATCTCGGCGATGGTCGACTGCGTGCAGCCCACCGTCGCGGACACCGTGGTCGACCCCGCGTGTGGCACGGGCGGGTTCCTGCTGTCCGCGCACGAGTACGCGGCTCGAGGTGCGGAGTCGATGACGCCGCCCCAGCGGGACCACTTGCGTAACGGGTTCGCTCACGGCGTCGAACTGGTCGACGGGACGGCGCGCCTGGCGGCGATGAACCTGCTGCTGCACGGCATCGGGGAGGCCAATGGCGAGAGTCTGATCGAGGTCAAGGACGCGCTGACTGCGGACCCGGGGGATAGGTGGTCGGTGGTGCTGGCCAACCCGCCCTTCGGGACCAAGTCCTCGCTGCGGTATGTCGGTGCCGACGGTCAGGAGGCGAGCGAGGAGCGGGAGATCGAGCGGCAGGACTTCACGGTCACGACCTCCAACAAGCAGCTCAACTTCCTGCAGCACATCGCAACGATCCTGGACATCAACGGGCGCGCCGCCGTCGTCCTGCCGGACAACGTCCTCTTCGAAGGCGGTGCTGGCGAAGCATTGCGGCGCCGGCTATTGAACGACTTCGATCTGCACACGATGTTGCGCCTGCCGACGGGGATCTTCTACGCCCAGGGTGTGAAGGCAAACGTGCTGTTCTTCGACAAGAAGCCCGCGTCGGAGGAGCCGTGGACGCAGAAGCTGTGGGTGTACGACCTGCGGACCAACCAGCACTTCACGCTCAAGCAGAATCCGCTGACCCGAGCCCATCTGGACGACTTCGTCGACTGCTTCGCTCCGGGAAAGCCGCGTGATGAGCGTGTCGAGTCCGAGCGGTTCAAGGCGTTCGACTACGACGAGCTGATCGCACGGGACAAGGTCAACCTCGACATTACCTGGCTTCGCGACGAGTCCCTCGAAGATCTCGACAGGCTTCCAGCGCCCGAGGTCATTGCCCGTGAGATCGTCGAGGACCTGACCGCGGCCCTGGCTGAGTTCGAGGCCGTCGCAGCAGCACTCGAAGCGAGCACTGCGCGCGAGTGATTCGGCGTCACAGGCCTGCTCGTAGGTCGAGGGCTGTGGCGGCGCGTGGGTCGATGCGGGCGTTGCCCGTGTGCGTTCCGCGCCACTCGATGAAGTCGAACCGTGCGTCGGGACGCATCACGCCGTCAGCGCCCGCTCGCCAGGGCGGCTCGGGCGGAAGGTCGTCGATCGCGCCCCAATGGTCGTCGTCGAACGCTTCGAGGTCGCCGAGGATGTTGCTGTCGGCATCGGTCACGTCGCCGGTGAGCCAGGTCCCGCCGGGCTGGTCTGCGTCTTCGAGGGTGAGGTAGGCGGCGTTGGGATAGTCGGCGAGCACCTGGGCCGCAACCGTCTTGCACTCGGCGAGCTGGTACAGGGCGCGCGATTCCAGGAACACGCGCTGGGCCTGGTTGCGAACAATCGACGAGTCGGCGTCCAGATCGATCATGGCAAGCGACGGCGGAGGCGGTGCCGAGTGATGGCGCACGGCTCGGGCTAGTACTACAGCCGTAGATCGGGTCTGTGAGCTGCGCTGATGCTGCCTTCGCGTCGTTGGTAGTGGGCTCGTTGGGCGCGGTGTTGGTGTCGGCGTCGCCACTTTGACCAGGCCAGGACTCGCGCAGTGGTGGTCGTGGCGAGCGGTGCGAGGGTGGTGAACAGTCGTCGGGCCTCGCCGAGAGTGATCGTGATCAGGCCAGCGGTGTCGTCGGTGGGCTCGGCGTCGTTCATGGCGGCGGCCAGGATGGTCAGGAAGGTATGGGCGAGCATCGCCAGGGTGGTCCACCGGTGCCAGGAGTTCCAGTTGCGGACCTGGTGCTCGTCCAAGCCGGTGTGGGACTTGGCGGCCTGGAAGTTCTCCTCGACGGTCCACCGGCGTCCGGCCACGCGGACCAGGTCGCCGATCGCGACGGGTCGCGGGGTCCAGCAGCGGTACCAGGCCAGCTCTTCGGTCGTGTCGTTGCGACGCACCAGCAGGCTGTGGTGACCGGACCCGAGGTCCGATCCGTCGACCTCGGGTTCCAGCTCGAGGAGCGCCCAGGAGTACCAGCGTCGTCCTTTGGACCCGTCGCCGCACGACATCCGCGACCAGGCCCCGTCCGGGACCCGGTCGGTGGCCTTGTCGGCGCGTAGCGGTCCGGCGCCGGTCGGCACCACACGGTTGGAGCCGATCGCCAGCACGTAGGCCAGGCCCAACCGCCGGCAGGTGGCGCGCAGGTACGGGTCGGCGCCGTAGACCTCGTCCCCGGCGACCCACCTTGCCGGCGTCCCGGCCTGGACGGCGTTCGTGATCATGGTCGCGGCCAGGTGCGGCTTGGTCGCGAACACGACGTCGTCGGGCACGCCCGCCAGCTCACGCCGGGCCTGGTCACCGGTCCAGGAATCGGGCAGATACAGGCGCCGGTCGATGAACGTGTGCCCACGCTGCGCGGCGTAGGTCAGGAATACCGCGACCTGCGCGTTCTCGATCCTGCCCGCGGTGCCGGTGTACTGCCGCTGCACGCCGACCGACCTGGTGCCCTTCTTCAGGTCGCCGGTCTCGTCGACCACGAGCACCGCGCCCGGATCGGCCAGGTGCCCGAGCGCGTAGGAACGCACGTCGTCACGCGCCTCGTCGGCGTCCCAGACCGCGCGCCCGAGCAGGTGCTGGAGCCGGTGCGGACTCTTGTGGCCGACGTGCTCGGCGATCGTCCAGCAGTTCTTTCGCTCCAACGGAGCGAGCAGCCCCGCCAGCAGATCCCGCGCCACGCCACGTGCGTCTCGGCGCGTGAACCGGGCCGCGACCTGCTCGAACGCCGTCTCGAACTCGGCCTGCCACGCTTGAGCGTCTACGCTGTTGGCCGCGGCCACCGCCACGGACTTCTTGTTCCACACAAGCAACGAAGCATCCCGGCGGTGGCCGCCCCACGTCCAGGCATCATCCCAGGTCAGCGACCCGATCTACGGCTGTAGTACTAGGCGCCGGCGCCAGGGAACCGGCCGACGGCGGCGTCGAGCAGCGCACCGGCCTCGGCGGCAGGCACGACCCCGCACGCGACGAGGTTCGTGATGCCCTGGACCGTCGCGACGAGCAGCAGGCCGAGGCGCTCGGCGTCGCCGTCGGCCACCACCCCCTCCTGGCGGCCGTGCCGGAAGACGTCGAGCAGCGGCTCGAACGCGTCCGTCGCGCCCTGCCGGACCTGCGCCCCGCCGGCGCCGCGCTGGTGCGCGAACATCAGCTCGACGAGGTTCGCCTCGGTGAGCCCGAAGTCGAGGTAGGCCGTCGCGGCCGCCCGGAGCCGGTCGGCGTAGCGCGGGTGCGCGTCGACCGCCTCGCGCAGCCGGGTGCCCAGCCGGGCGAACCCGTCGGCCGCGACGGCGTCCAGCAGCGCCTGGCGGTCAGCGAAGTGGCGGCGCGGCGCGGCGTGGGAGACGCCGACGTCGGCGCTCAGCTCCCGCAGCGACAGCCCGGCGGCGCCCCGCTCTCGCAGGACGACGGCGGCCCGGTCCAGCACGGCTTGGCGCAGGTTCCCGTGGTGGTAGGGGCGGGTCTGGGTCATGGGTCCCAGGGTACGGGCCGCGGCCACAATGTAGTCATTGACAACAATGTGTGCGCTGAATACATTCGTGACCATGACCCCCGCCACGCCGGAGACCCCGTCCACCCTGTCGTCCACCCTGTCGTCCGCCCGGCAGGTCCCCGACCAGAGCGGCCGGACCGCCGTCGTCACGGGTGGCTCGAGCGGCATCGGCCGCGCCGCCGCGGAGGCGCTCGCGGCCCGCGGCGCGCACGTCGTCCTCGCCGCGCGTGACCTCGACCGCGCGCAGACGGTCGCCGCGCAGCT
>NZ_JABEMG010000150.1 GCF_013004695.1 Promicromonospora citrea | reverse complement strand
CCTCGCGGTCGAGCACCTCGTGGAGCGCGACGGCCAGGGCGGCCGGGTCGGGCGCGGCCGCGGCGCCCGCCGCGCCGACCACCTCGGGCAGGGCGCTCGTCGCGCTGCACACGACGGGCGTGCCCGACGCCAGCGCCTCGAGCGCCGCGAGCCCGAACGTCTCGATGGGTCCGGGCGCGACGACGGCGTCGGCGCACGCGAGCAGGTCGGCGAGCTGGTCGCGGTCGCGCACGAAGGAGAGGAACCGGTGCGGCAGCCCGGCGGCCTGGGCGCGGCGCCGCATCCGGGTGAGGAGGGGCCCGGAGCCCGCGACGACGAGCCGCACCGGGCGCCCGTCGCGCAGCAGCTGGGCCACCGCGTCGATCGCGAGGTCGGGCCGCTTCTCGGTGGACTGCCTGCTCGCGAGCACGATCAGCTCGGTGCCCGGCGGTGCGTACTCGGCGCGCACCTCGGCGGACCAGCGGTCGGGCCGGAACCGTTCGAGGTCGACCCCGAGCGGCACGCGACTCAGCGGCGGCAGGCCGGCACCCCGGGACCGGGCCGCGAGCCGCTCGACCTCGCCGGCGGCGAACTGGGTGGTCGCCACCAGCCGGTCGAAGCGGGTGAGGGTGAGCCGGTTGTACCAGTCGGCGAGCCCCGGGGTCACGGCGGAGGCGAATCCCGGGACCCAGGAGCGCAGCACGCCGTCGACCCGCTCGTGGAGCATCATGAGCGACGGGACGCCCGCCTCGCGGGCCCAGTCGCCCAGGCCGGCCAGGGTGGTGCGGTCGCTGACCTCGAGCCGGTCGGGCGAGAGGGTCTCGAGCAGGCCGCGCATCTTGCCGGGCTCCACGACGGCGCGGTAGCCGCCGGAGAACGGCACCCGGGGGGCCGCGAGGCTGACGACCCGGACGCCGTCCACGTGCGACACCCCGTCCCGCGGGCCCGGCACGACCAGCACGGGTTCGTGCCCCCGGGCCAGGTACTGCCCCGCCATGGCGTGCATGGCGGTCCGGATCCCTCCGGACCGCGGGCTGTAGAAGTTCGCTACGTGGACGATCCGCACGTCATACCTCCGCCGATCCTGCTCTCGCGTGCACCCGGACCGCGTCCTCGTAGTGCCCCATGAGCTCGGTGCAGATGTCGTGCCAGGTCCGGCCCTCCGCGCGCTGTCGCGCGGAGGTGCCGAAGGCGCGTCGCTTGCGTTCGTCCCCCACCAGGTCGACGACACGGGCACGGAGCGCCTCGTGGTCACCTGGAGGGTACAGCCAGCCGTCGTGCGAGTGCCGGACGATGTCCAGCGGGCCGCCCGCCGCCGGCGCCACGACCGGGACGCCGCTCGCGTGCGCCTCCTGCAGCGTCTGGCCGAAGGTCTCGAGCTCGCCGGGGTGGACGAACACGTCGAGGCTCGCCATCGCCCGCGACAGCTCGCCGCCCCGCAGCAGGCCGGTGAAGTGGGCCTGCGGCAGCACCCGCTCGAGGTCCTCGCGCTCGGGCCCGTCGCCCACGATCACGAGGCGCACGCCCGGCAGGTCCTGCACCACGCGCAGCGCCTCGACCTGCTTCTCCGCGGCCAGCCGGCCCACGTAGCCGACGAGCAGCTCGCGGCCCGCGCCGACCCGGCGACGCCAGGCCTCGTCCCGGAACCGCGGGTGGAACGCCTGCGTGTCCACGCCCCTGCCCCACAGGCGCAGGTTGGGCACGCCGTGGTCCTCGAGCTGCCGCATCGTCGCCGTCGACGGCGCGAGCGTCATGGTCGCGCGCTCGTGGATGTCCTTGACGCGCTTCCACAGCAGCGGCTCGAAGCCGCCGAGGCCGTAGCGCGCGGCGTAGCCGGGCACCTCGGTCTGGTAGACGGCGACGGTCGGCAGGTGCAGGCGCTCGGCGGCGAGGATGCCGCGCCAGCCGAGGATGAACGGGGAGGCGAGGTGGACGACGTCGGGCGCGAAGGTCGCGAGCGTGCGCTCGGTGCGCCACTTCTTGCCGACGACGAGGCGGACGTCGGGGTACCCGGGGAAGCCGATCGAGCCGAGCTCGACGACGGGGGCACCGCTGACGAAGGGCGGGACATGGCCGGAGGAGGCGTCCGCGTCGGGCGCGAGGACCAGCGCCTGGTCCCCCCGCTCCTGCAGGTGCTCGAGCACCCGCAGGACAGAGTTGGTCACTCCGTTGACCTGCGGGAGAAAGCTTTCCGCGACGATGGCTACGCGCACGTCACGAACCTGCCGCTCGTCGATGTCCGCTCAACGGCTTCCATGCGGCGATCCGGGGAACGGGTGGCGTCGAGACGGTAACCGCTGCACAGGTTCTCACGATCTGACGGTAGCGGAGAGTCGCGTTCAGCGTGGTCGTGACACCGCGCGGCGCGTGCGGGTCAGCTGCACGAGGCGGACGACGACGCCCACGAGCAGCACGACGAGCAGCGCGTTGCGCAGCGCTCCGACCGTCGTGGCCAGGGGCCACCCGCCGAGGAACTCGCCGTACCGGATGGGGTAGATCTCCATCGTGAGACGCGCCACGACGAGCGTCCCCAGCGCCGGCAGGAACCACGTGCGCCGCGTGCCCTGGCTGCGGCTGCCCAGCGCGATGGCGGCGGCCAGCGGGGGCCCGATCCACGCGATGAACTGCGGCGAGCCCACCTTGTTGAAGACGATGAGCGCGAGCAGCTCCGCGGTGGCGCCGAGCAGCAGCACGTCGCCGACCCGGTCGGGACGCCGCCGCGCCGCCCACCAGACGAGCGCGGCGAGGAGCAGCGCCGCGACGGGCAGGGCGACGTCGAGGGCCTGCGCCACGGCGTCGGGCGCCTCGCCGAGCACCTCGTAGGTGTAGATGACGTCGTCGTACTCGACGCGGATCGACGGGTCCCACAGCCGGGCGACGGTGAACGGCGTGGCCCCGACGGCCTCCACCTGGAGCTGCCGCTCGCCCTGCTCGCCGAACACGTCGAGCACGTTGTCCTGCCCGCCGCCGGCGAACGCCACCCCGACCACGACGGCGGTCACCGCCGCGCCCGGCAGCACGACGGTGCGCAGCAGGCGCCGCACGTCCGACGACGTCGCGGCCAGCGCGAGCGCGACCGCGCCCGGGGCGATCTTGATCCAGGCGCCGATCGTGGCGAGCGTCATCGCGACGGCGGGCCGCCGGACGGCCACGAGCAGCGCGACGAGGATGATCGGCGCGAGCAGCCCGTCGAGCCGGCCGATCCAGATGGGACCGAGCGCGGCGAGGAACGCGAGCCAGAACCAGACGGCGGCCCGGCCGTGCGGGCGGGCACGGCCCAGCAGCGCCACCGCGACCGCGTTGGCGAGCGTGACGAGGATCATCCACACCCAGGAGTAGCCGTCGCTCGACGACGAGAGCAGCGCGGGCACCGCCATCGGACCCAGCGCGCCGAGCGGGTACACCCAGTCGTAGCCGAAGACGGGCCACCACCCGTCGTTCATGCCGGTGCGGACCCACCACTCGTACAGGCCGACGTCGCCGAGGATCTGCCCCCCGAAGACCCAGGCCTGGACGATGATCCAGCCGTGCACCACGAGGAACCCGACCCAGAGGGCGGGCCACGAACGGAGCACGCGGGTGGCGGACCGCAGGACGTCGGCGCCCCGCGTCCTGGGCGTTGTCGAGGTGTCTGACGGGCTCGGCACGGGGCACATCCTTGCACTGATCGGCGATGGTGTCGGCGACCGGGCGGGAGGTCTTCAAGTTCGCATCGTCGCGAGCTAGAGTTCGGTTACCCGAACTTTGGGTGTCCGTCCTCTCGTCCTGGAGCGCCCCATGTCACGCACCGTCGCGGAGCCTCGCACCGGCCGCGCCCGTCTGATCACCCTGCTCGGCCCCGCGTTCGTCGCGGCGATCGCCTACGTGGACCCCGGCAACGTCGCGGCCAACCTCACGGCCGGTGCCCGGTTCGGCTACCTGCTGGTGTGGGTCCTCGTGGCGGCCAACGCGATGGCGGTGCTGGTGCAGTACCTCTCCGCGAAGCTCGGTGTCGTCACCGGGCGCTCGCTGCCGGAGGTGCTGGGCGACCGCCTGCCCCGCCCGGCGCGGCTCGCGTACTGGGCGCAGGCCGAGATCGTGGCGGCGGCGACCGACCTCGCCGAGGTCATCGGCGGGGCGATCGCGCTCTACCTGCTGTTCGGCGTGCCGCTCGTGCTCGGTGGCGTCATCACGGGCGTCGTGTCGCTCCTCGTGCTGGCCGTGCAGCAGCGCCGTGGGCAGCGCGCGTTCGAGGGCGTGGTGACCACGATGCTCGCCGTGCTCACGGTCGGGTTCTGCGCCGGCCTCTTCTTCTCGCCGCCGGACCCCGCGGGCATGCTGGCCGGCCTCGTGCCCCGCCTCGCCGGTGCCGACTCGGTGCTCCTGGCGGCCTCGATGCTCGGTGCGACCGTGATGCCGCACGCGATCTACCTGCACTCGTCGCTGGCCCGCGACCACCTCCAGGCGCCGTCCACGTCCGTGGCCCACGTGCTGCGCGGGACGCGGGTCGACGTGGTGCTGGCCCTCGTGCTCGCGGGGTCGGTGAACATCGCGATGCTGCTGCTCGCCGCGGCCAACCTGCCGGGCAGGGAGGGCACGGACACCATCGAGGGCGCGCACGCCGCGATCACGAGCACCCTCGGCCCGGTCGTGGGCGTGCTGTTCGCGGTCGGCCTGCTCGCGTCGGGGCTCGCGTCGACCTCCGTCGGCGCCTACGCGGGTGCCGAGATCATGTCCGGCCTGCTCAAGGTGCGGGTGCCCCTCCTGACCCGTCGCCTGGTCACCCTGCTGCCCGCGATCCTGCTGCTCCTCACCGGCATCTCGCCGACCTGGCTGCTCGTGGTGAGCCAGGTGGTGCTGAGCTTCGGCATCCCCTTCGCGATGATCCCGCTGGTCCGGGTCACGCGGGACCGCGAGCTCCTGGGCGAGCACCGCAACGGCGCGGTCACCCAGACGCTGGCCTGGGTGGTCGCTGGCGTCATCGTCGCCCTGAACGTCACGCTGCTCTGGCTCACGTTCACGGGCTGACGCGGTCGCAGGGGCTCACGGCACCAGGTACGCGACGTCCCCGTTCGAGCTGCGGACCTCGACCGTGCGCTCCGCGTCGGGGTCGGTGGGGCCGTCGATGGTCTCGTGGCCGTTCGACGTCTCGATCGTCAGCGCGACGGGCTCGTCGTCGCCGTGCACCGTGGCCTTGCCGTTGCTCGTGACCGCGACGACGTCGCCCGCCACGCCGCGGACCTCCACCGAGCCGTTGCTCGACCGGGCCGAGGCGTCGCCCGCGACGGCCACGACGACGAGGTCGCCGTTGCTGCTCTCGCTGGTGACCGTGCCGTCCACGTGCTCGACCGTGACGTCGCCGTTGGAGCTCCAGGCCTCGACGTCGGACCCGGCGTCCGAGACCGTCACCTCGCCGTTGCTCGACCGCGCGGACAGCGCGCCCGCGATGTCCGTGGCGTCGACGTCGCCGTTGCTCGTCTCGAGCTCGGTCGAGCCGGCGACGCCGCTCGCGACGACGTCGCCGTTCTCGGTGCGCACCACGACCTCCGTCCCCGCGGGGAGCGTGACGTCCAGCCCGCCCGAGCAGCGGGGGAGGAACACCGACCAGTCGCAGCGGTGCGTGATCTCCAGCCGGTCGCCGCCCTCGTCCGCCGCGTACCGCGGCTCGCGCAGGCCGCTGCGGGCGACCGCGTCCACCTCGACGTCGCCCTCGGCGGCCGTGACGGTGACGTCGCCGTCCGCGACGAGCTCGACCGTGCCCACCGCGTCGTACGACCGGTGCGTCGTGCTCGTCGCGGACATCATGAGGTCGGCGAGGAACAGGGCACCGGTCACCACGACGGCGGCGCCGAGGAGCACGCCGAGCGTCGTGAGGGCGCGCGCGGTCGAGCTGCGGCCGGGCGGCGGCGGGCCGGCGTCCTGCACGGCGGGCGCGGCGTCGGGGTGGGTCATCGCGAGGATCCGTTCTGGTCGAGCCAGCGCAGCACGGCGAGCACCCTGCGGTGGTCGTCGGTGGCCGGCGGGAGGCCGAGCTTCATGAACAGGTTGGTGACGTGCTTCTCCACCGCGGGCAGCCCCACGACGAGGCGGTCGGCGATCGCGGTGTTGGACCGGCCCTCGGCCATGAGCGCGAGCACCTCGCGCTCGCGGCGGGTCAGCACGTCGAGGTCCGAGCCGGGGTGCCGGGCCATGATCTGGGTGACGACCTCCGGGTCGAGCACGGTGCCGCCGGCCGAGACGCGCGCGACGGCGTCGAGGAACTCGTCGACGTCGGCCACACGGTCCTTGAGCACGTAGCCGAGGCCGCGGGCGCCGCGCGCGAACAGCTCCGACGCGTAGCTCTGCTCCACGTACTGCGAGAGCACGAGCACGGGCAGGTTCGGGTGCAGGCTGCGCAGGTGCACGGCGGCGCGCAGCCCCTCGTCGGTGTGCGACGGGGGCATCCGGACGTCGGTGACGAGCAGGTCGGGCAGGGCAGGGCCGGTGCCGCTGAGCGCCCGGACCAGGCTGTCGGCGGTCGTGTGGCCCGCCACCTCGTGCCCCTCGGCGGTCAGCAGCCGGGTCAGGCCGTCGAGCAGGAGGACCGAGTCCTCCGCGATCACGATGCGCACGGCACCTCCACGGTCAGGCGGGTGCCCGCGCCGGGCGGGCTCTCGAGCTCGAAGGTGCCGTCGAGGGCGGCGACCCGGCCACGCAGGCCCTCGAGCCCGCTGCCGGGCGTCGCGCGGGCACCGCCCCGGCCGTCGTCGGACACGGTGACGCGCAGTCGGGGGCCGGGCACGAGCGCGGCCCGCACCTCGGCCGACCGCGCGCCCGCGTGCTTGGCGACGTTCGTCAGGGCCTCGGCCACGACGAAGTACGCGGCGGCTTGCGCGGCCGTGCCCGCGGGCGTCAGGTCGCCCTCGACCTCGACCCGGACGGGCACGGGGCTGCGCCCGGCCAGCGCGGAGAGGGCGGCGTCCAGGCCGCGGTCGGACAGGACGGCGGGGTGGATCCCGCGGACCAGGTCGCGCAGCTCGCCGAGGGCCTCCTTGACCTCGCGGTGCGCGAGGTCGAGCGCGGCGACGGCGTGCCCGGGATCCCTGTCGGCCAGCCGTCGGGCGACGCCCAGCTCGACGCCGAGCGCGACGAGACGCTGCTGCGCGCCGTCGTGCAGGTCGCGCTCGATACGGCGGCGCTCCGTGTCGGCCGCCGAGACCGCCGCGGAGCGCGACTCGGTGAGCTCGACGGCACGCTCGCGGGCCGTGTGCGCCTCGGCGGCCGCGGTCTGCGCGTCCTGCTCCGCCGCCAGTGCGCGGGCGCGGGCGACCTCGGTGGCCGAGGGCCCGAGCAGCGACCGCGCCGCCCGGACGACCAGCGCCGAGCCGTACTGCGTGGCGACGGCGGCTCCCCACAGGCACGCGGCGGCCGCGACGAGCGCGAGCACGACGACGGCGGGCCAGGGGAGCCCGCTCCAGCGCGCGACGACGGTGTCCTGCCCGGCGGCCGCGAGCACCACGCCCGCGACGGACCCCGAGGCGAGCGCACCCGCGAGCGCGAAGAAGACGGTCGTGGTCAGCCAGAGCAGGAACGCGTAGAGGGCGGCCGACCAGGCCCTGCCGTCGCCGACGGCGTCGCGGAGCCGATCCCACCGCCGGGCGCCGACGGGGGGTCGTCCGGGGGCGGGGACGACGACCCCGGTCTGCACCTCGATCCGGGTGCGTTCGGCGGCCGCGAAGGCCCGGGCGCCGCGCAGGCTGAGCGCGAGCAGCGGCAGCCCCACGCCGAGCGCGGGCACGAGGACGGCCGAGACGAGCACGAGGACCCACACGACGAGCCCGGCGGTCAGGGCCCAGAGCCAGCCCACGGCCAGCGCGGCGAGGGCGCGCGCCGTCGCACGGGCGGCGGGGGCCCGGAGGAGGGCCGCGCCGGAGGTGAGCGCGGGGGCCGCCTCGTCTGCGCTGGTCATGCTGATGACCTTAGGCGGACGGGACGGCCCCCGACAGGACGTGACCCCACGGGACGGGGGTCGGGTTATCCCTACGCGAAGGCGCTGGTGCCCGTGATCTCGCGGCCGATGATGAGGGCCTGCATGCTCTCGGTGCCCTCGTAGGTGTGCAGGGCCTCGATGTCGGCGAAGTGCCGGGCCACGCGGTTCTCCAGGAGGATGCCGTTGCCGCCGAGCATGTCGCGGGCGATGGCGGCGACCTCGCGGGCGCCGCGCGTGCACGTGTACTTGGCGAGCGAGGCCTGCGGGCCGCTGAGCTGCTCGGCCTCGTCGAGGCGCGTCATCTGCTTCACGAGGAGCTGCATCTGCGTGATGATCGAGAGCATCTTCGTCAGACGCTCCTGGACCATCTGGCTCGCGGCGAGCGGGCGGCCGAACTGCACGCGCTGCTTCGAGTAGGCCACCGCGGCCTCGTAGCACGCGATCGCCTGCCCGACGGCGCCCCACGCGACCCCGAGCCGGGTGGCGAACAGGACGCGGCCGGTGTCCTTGAAGGACCGGGACCTCGGCAGCAGGTTCTCGGCCGGGACGAACACGTCCTTGAGCACGATGTGCGCCTGGTGGATCGCGCGCAGCGACACCTTGCCCTGGATGGTCGTGGCCTCGTAGCCGGGGGAGTCCTGCGGCACGATGAAGCCGTGCACCTGGCCGTCCTCGCCGCGCGCCCAGACGACGGCGATGTCGCCGATCGAGCCGAACCCGATCCACTTCTTCTCGCCGTTGATCACGTAGCCCTCGACGCCGTCGCGGGTCTCCTTGACCGCGGAGGTCTCCAGGCCCACCGAGTCGGAGCCGTGCGTGGGCTCGGTGAGCGCGAACGCGCCGAGGATCTCGCCGCGGGCCATGGGCGCCGCGTACTTCTCGATCTGCTCGTCGGAGCCGAGCATGACGATCGAGCGCAGCGCCAGACCGCCCTGGACGCCGCAGATCGTCGTCACCGAGCCGTCGCCGCGCGACATCTCCATGGCGGCGAGGCCCTCGGCCATCTTGGAGATCTTCGGGAAGCCGGGCACGTCCACGCCGTCGCGCAGGAAGTCCAGCTCCGCCATCCGCTTGACCAGGTCCATCGGGACCTCGTAGCGCTCCCAGTAGCCGTCGATGACCGGCAGGACCTCGTCCTGCACGAAGCTGCGGACGGCGAGCTGCCAGGCCCGCTCCTCCTCCGTGACGTCGGCGAAGGCGCCGGCGAAGTCGATGTCGAGCGGTTGCGAGACGTCGTAGGCGGGCGCCGTCACCCCGGGAGTCTGAGTCATGCCTCCATGGTGCTCCGGTACCGGATCTCAGGTCAAGCGATACGCGGTCTCACCGGGCTCCCGCGCACGTCCGCCCGTGGGCCCACGGCTGGGGGCTCGTGCGCACCCGCTCGCCGGACGCCGCGGCGCGGCGCACCTCGAGCTGGAGGTACTGGTCCTGCGCCGCCTCGGCCACGGAGTACGGCGGCGGCGCGCCGTGCAGCACGTGGTCGGCCATGTCGGCGACGATGCGCGCGATCGACAGCTCGTCGTCGGGCAGGCGGGCCGGGCGGAAGGCGTTGCGGTACAGCCACTGCCCGTCGAGCGTGTACCCGCGCAGGAACATCCCCTCGTGGCTGCCCGCGCCGCCCGCCGCCACGCGCTCGAGCGTCGAGCGCAGCGGCTGCCCGTCGGCGCCGACGTGCCGCACGACCTCGCCGCGCAGCTCCCCGCGCACGCCGCGCACGAGCAGCGCGGGCGAGCGCACCCAGGAGCGGTACTGGACGTCGTCGAACTCGTAGGTGCCCAGCCGGTCGCCCCAGTCGAGCCACGCCGTGGCGTGCACCGTCTCGACGGGGGCGAGGTCCTCCGGGTCGCCCGAGCGGCTCGGGCTCGGCAGCACGGTGCGCACGTCGCGGCGCGCGGTGATCTCGGCGTCCTCGAACGTCACGCCGAGGGCCCGGCGCAGCACGCTCAGCCCGTGGTAGTCGTGCGCGACGGCGACGTGCGCATCGGTCACCGTGCCGAGCAGGCCCGACGCCGCGACCGCGAGCTGCGCCCCGACGAGGGGCTCGAGGTGGTACTGCTCGGCGACGTGCACGCAGGCGCCGTCGTCCACGAGCCGCTGGAGCGCCGCGAGCTCCGCGACGGTACCGGCGGCGGGCGTCTCCGTGAGCACGGGGACGCTCGCGGCGGCGAGCTCGCGGACCACCGGCTGGGCCGCGCCGGCGGGCAGCGTGAGCACCACGAGGTCGGGGCGGCCGCCGTCGACCAGCCCGGCCACCGAGGCGTACGTGGCGGCCGGGAGCCCGGGCAGGCCCGCGGCGGGCAGGCC
>NZ_JABEMG010000015.1 GCF_013004695.1 Promicromonospora citrea | reverse complement strand
CGAAGCTCCTGGTGTGTGAACGACTCGTCTTTGGCGGACAAGTCCTCACCTACCAGGAGCTTCACTACTCCCACCAGCACAAACACAACCTTGACAGCCACACCCAACAACTAACCGAACGGCGTTGAGCCTAGGCCCGGGCCGTAGGCCGCGGGGCTAGGCTGCGGGCGGTCAGGTCCGGCCGGCGGCCGCCTCGAGGGCGTCCAGCACGCGGTCCAGCCCGAACCTCCACGCGTGTGCGGGGCTCGACGGCGCGTTCATGGCCTCGCCCGCGGCCGCGCCGACCCGCTGCGCGACCGGGTGCGCGTCGCCCAGGTACCGCGCGAGCGGTGCGGACCAGCGCGCCCACAGCTCCGGCATCTCGTCGGCGTGCGGGGCGCGGCGGCGGGCACGGGCCGCGCCGCGGACGAAGTCGAGCACGAACGTCAGCGCCGCGTCGCGGGCGACGTCGTCCAGGTCGAGCCCGTCGAGCGCGCGCAGCTCGTGGTCGTACTTCGCGATCGTGCCGGGCCCGAACGCCGTGCGGTCGTCGTCGATCTCCAGCAGCCACGGGTGCTCGACGAGGAGAGCCAGGTTCGCCTCCGCGACGCGCCGTACGCAGGCCCGCCAGCCCCCCGTGTGGTCGGGCAGCGGCATGGCGGCCCAGGCGGCGTCGGCCATCAGGACGAGCAGGTCGTCGCGGCTGTTGACGTGCGTGTAGACCGACATCGTCGAGATGCCCAGCGTCTCGCCGAGGCGCCGGACCGTCACCGCGGGGAGCCCCTCGGCGTCGGCCAGGGCGCTCGCGGCCTCGACGACGGCGCCGGTCGTGACGCGTGAGCGCGGGCCGCGCGTGCCCCCGCGCGGGGCGGCCGGGTGGTCGCGCCAGAGCAGGTCGACGAGCTCGCGGGGCATGGATCTCCAGTTCTGCGGGGGCGGGAACATTCTGCAACCATCTTACGTTGTACGCTGTACAGAGTTCATTCGACGTGAGGAGTCCGATTGAAGATCACCGGTACCGCCCTGTCGCTCAACGTGCCCGACGTCGCCGCCTCGGCCGACTTCGCCACTCGGCACCTCGGGTTCAGCGAGGCCATGTCCGCCGACGGCTTCGTGTCGCTCAGTCACCCCACCGCCGGCGTGAACATCGTGTTCCTCGCGGTGGGCCTGAGCACGTTCAAGCCCGAACGCATCGCGGGGCCCGCGGGTCAGGGCCTGCTGATCGCGTTCGAGGTGGAGGACCTCGACGCCGAGTTCGCCCGGATCTCCGCGGCGGGCGCCGAGGTCGTCACGCCCCCGGAGACCGAGCCGTGGGGTGAGCGCTACTGCCAGTTCACCGACCCGAACGGCATCGTCTGGCAGCTCGTCCAGTGGGTCTGACCTGACCGGCTGACGCGCGCGGCCCTGCTCTCCCGTCGTGGGAGGGCGGGGCCGTCCGCCATGCTGAGGGCATGACGGACGCGCAGGAACCCCGCAGGGCCCGCGAGCTGGGGATCGTCGTCGGCTCGCTGCCCACCGGGCCGCACAACGCCCTCACCGACGTGCCGGGGGTGCGGGTCGGGCACACGACCGTCGCCGACCCGCCGCGCCTGCACACCGGCGTCACCGCGATCGTCCCCGACGCCCTCGGGCCGGGGCGGCGCAGCCTGCCGTGCGGCCTCTTCGTCGGCAACGGGTTCGGCAAGCTGGTCGGCGCCACGCAGCTCGCCGAGCTCGGCGCGATCGAGACGCCCGTGCTGCTCACCGCGACCCTCAGCGCGTTCCGGGCGGCGGACGCCCTGGTCACGCACGTGCTGGCCGGGCCGGGGCACGAGGCGACGCGCACCCTCAACCCGGTCGTCGGCGAGACGAACGACGGCCTGCTCAGCGACGTGCGCGCACGGCCCGTGACCGAGGCGCACGTGTTCGCCGCGCTCGACGGAGCCACGGGCGGGCCCGTGGCCGAGGGATGCGTGGGCGCGGGGACGGGGACGACGGCGCTCGGGTTCAAGGGCGGGATCGGCACCGCGTCGCGGCTCGTCGAGGGCTGGACGGTCGGCGTCCTCGTGCAGTCGAACTTCTCGGGCACGCTGACCGTGCGCGGGGTGCCGATCCCCGCCGACGACGCCGCACCCGTGCCGGAGGGCAACTCGTGCATGATCGTGCTCGCCACCGACGCGCCCCTGGACGCCCGGCAGCTCGGACGGGTCGCGCGGCGTGCGGTGTTCGCGATGGCGCGGGTCGGTTCCGACTTCGCGGGCGGCAGCGGCGACTACGCCCTGGCGTTCGGGGTACCCGGTGGGGCGGGCGACACGCCTCCGCCCGACGACGCCGCTCTCGACCCGGTCTTCCGCGCGACCATGGACGCCGTCGAGGAGGCCCTGCTCAACTCGCTGTTCACGGCGACGACGACGGTGGGCCACCGGGGCACCGCCGTCGCCGTGCCGCACGAGCGGGTGCTGCGTCGCCTGCGCGAGGCGGGCGCGATTCCCCGCTGAGCCGGGCCGTCAGCCCTCGGCGGGGGTACCGGCCTCGTAGTCGGCCGAGAGCGTCACCGACACCTCGATGTCCTGCGGCTGCAGTTCGACCTGCGCCCCGCCCGACTCGGCCATGG
Source organism: Promicromonospora citrea (assembly GCF_013004695.1). Classification (GTDB taxonomy): domain Bacteria; phylum Actinomycetota; class Actinomycetes; order Actinomycetales; family Cellulomonadaceae; genus Promicromonospora; species Promicromonospora citrea. The sequence continues at coordinate 49,799 of NZ_JABEMG010000015.1, read as the reverse complement.
CACCGGCGCGCATCGCGTACATCGGCGCGTTGCCCCCGCCGCCCCCGCCGTTGCGCAGGCCGGCCTCGTAGATCGCGACGGGGGCGACCGGGCCGAGACCCAGGGCGTCCGCGTACGACTGCGCGCGGACCGCGGTCTCCTCCGCGGCCTCCACGCGGGCCTCGGCGAGCAGCGCCTTGCGGGTCTCGGACGTGAGGGTCCACGTGAGGCGGTCGATCTCCACGCCGTCGACGTCCATGATCTCCGCGAGCCAGGTCGAGAGCGCCTCGAAGTCGCTGAAGGTGACCGTCAGCCGGGCCGACGCGCGGAACCGCCGGACACGCTGCTTGCCGCCGGACTGCGAGCTGCGGACCCGGTCGTCGTACACGTAGGAGTGGACCGATGCCGACTCCCAGCGCTCCGCCACGCCCGCCTCGACGTGCGCCTTGGCCTGGTCGACGAGGATCGTGTGCGTGCGCGCCACCTGGTCCACCACGTCGTTGCGGAGGGTGCCCGAGAACGTGACGTGCAGGTGGACGGTGCCCCGCTCCGCAGGGTGCGTGCGCGTGGCCTGGCCTTCGACGGCGATGCGAGTCATACCTGGAGTCTGCCGAACGGTCGGTACCGGATGCCACCCGGTCGGGGTGTCGTGCCGGTCAGCCGATCGTGGCCTTGCCGAGCCGGCCTCGGACGACGGTCGGTTCGCGCCCCACGAACCGTCCGTAGCGGGCCGCCTCCTCCTCGAGGGCCGACCACACCGCACGGCTCGGCTCGTCGCGCAGCTCGACGGTGATCTCCACCGTGGCTGATCGCAGGGTGCGCGACCAGCCTCCCGCGATCAGCCCGTCGACGGTCACCAGGCCCGTGAACAGCCAGCGACTCGGCTTGCCGCCGCCCGGGTCGTCCGCTGGTCCGCCGGCCGGCCCGACCGTCAGGGGCGGCCAGCCCGCGAAGTCGTGGCAGAAGAGCTCGTCGTAGACCGACAGCAGGCGCACGGTGCCCGGGGGAGCCGGATCGGGCAGGTCGCCGTCGGTCCACAGGGTCATGCCGTCCACCTCGTGCCGGGTGAGCCCGGCGTCGGCCACCGCCGCGCGGGCGGCGGTCCTGGTCAGCGTGCCCCACCACGCGACGTCCTCGGCGCGGCACGGGCCGTGGCCGCGCACGTAGGCGCGGGCGAGGTGCACGCGAGCCTCGTCCTCGTCCCAGCTCGGCAGGTCCGGCAGCAGCCGGTAGGTGGCCTGCTTGCCGCGCATCGGGCCGCTCGCCACGAGCAGCTCGAGCTCCGCGTGGGCCATCACCTGGCCCAGGTCCCAGGCGTCGACCGGCGCGCCCTCCGCCTCGGCGAGCGTCGCGCCGAGCTCCTTGCGGGTGAGCGGGCCGCCGGCCAGCGCCTGCGCGATCACCTCGTACCGGCGGGGCAGGAGGGCGTGGTCGAACCCGCGTGCCTTCTCCTCCGAGCGCATGGCCTGGCGGATCCGCGGTGCGGTCGCGGCCATGAAGGGGGCCAGATCCTCGGGGACCACGTAGTGCCACGTCGGCCGCAGCACGTGGGTGCGCAGGATCGAGCCGTCGGCCAGCGCCGCCTGCACCTGGGCGTGCGTCGCCGGTCCGGGCAGCCGCTGCGCGACGCCCCACGCGGACGAGTGGAGCTCCTGCGCCTGCACGGCCCCCAGGCGGGCCACCACCCCGGGCACGCCCCCGTCGTCTGCCAGGGCGCCGAGGCCGACCGAGGTGAGCCGGGCGCGCTGGAGAGCCCGGACCTCAGACGTAGTAGCCATCGTCGCCCCCGTGCCCCGCCGCGCGGGCGCGCCGATGCTTGACCAGGCTCCTGACCAGCAGGACCACTCCGATCACGAACAGGATGACGACGGGGATGATCGCGAGCGGGGCCAGCACGGACAGGAAGCCCAGGCCGATGCTCGTCACGTCCTCGGCGGCGCTCACCGCCGGTGCGGCGGTGCCGCCCGAGACGGTGTTGGCCACCACGCGCCCGCCGGCCTTCGCGGCGTGCGTGCCGAGCGCGAGCACGATGCCCGCGACGATCGGGATCCACTGGCCGGACTGCACGAACGCGCCGGGGTCGGTGACCGTCGTGGTCTCCGACATCGAGCCCGCACCGAACGCGATGCCGCCCGCCGTGGGGCGGATGACCGTCTGCACGACGTCGTTGATCGAGTCGAGCACCGGGATCTTGTCCGCCGCGAACTCGAGCACCAGCAGCACCGAGAGGATGGCCAGGACCCAGCCGTTCTCCAACCACGCCCACGTCGCGGGCAGCTCCACGAGATCGGTGAAGCGGGAGAGGGCCCCGAGGAAGATGAGCGGGATCCAGGCGTTGAGGCCCGCCGACAGGGCGAGTCCGGTTCCGGTGGCAAGTTCGAGCATGCCCCGAAGTGTTCCACGGCACACCGACACTGCGGGTGACGAACGAGTCCGGTGTGCCCGATCTGTTACCCGCGGTGCGGGCGTTCTGCCTGGAACATGCAGGTCCGGTCTGCGAGAGTGGCAGACGTTCGCCCGACCTGCTTCTTTCACCCCGGAGGCCCTGATGCTCTGGACCGTCCTCGCCGTCGCCTCCGTGGTGCTGCTGGGGCTCTCGGCCGGCGTGTTCTACGGCTTCTCCTCGTTCGTGGTCCCTGGCCTCGCCCGGGTCGCCGACGACGCGGCGGGCACCGCGATGAACGGCATCAACGAGAGCGCGGTACGGCCCCCGTTCATGGTCGTGTTCTTCGGTGCGCTGCTCGTGCCCGCGGTGACCGGCATCTGGGGCCTCGTCTCGGGCCGGGCGGGCGGCGCGTGGGTGCTGGCGGCGGCGGCCGTCTATCTCGTGGGCACGTTCGTCGTGACCATGGCGGGCAACGTGCCGCTGAACAACAAGCTGCTCGCCGCCCCGGAGAAGGCACCCGTGTGGCGCGCCACATGGCAGCCGTGGGCGCGGTGGAACCACGTGCGGACCGTCGCGGGCGTCGTCGCGACGGTGCTGGCGGCCGTCGGGCTGCGCTGAGCGTTCGGCCCCGCCCGTCCGGGTCGGGGACAATCGACCCCGTGCCCGCCCTCGACTTCCACCGCACCCTGCCCGGATACGCCCCGACCCCCCTGCGCGACGTGGCGGAGCTGGCGGACGAGCTCGGCGTCGGGCGCGTCCTCGTCAAGGAGGAGGCCGGGCGCCTCGGGCTGCAGTCGTTCAAGGTGCTCGGGGCGTCCTACGCGGCCGCCCGCGCCCTCGCGCGCCGGTTCGGCGCGGCGGACCTCACCCTCGACGCGGTCCGCGCCGCCGTCCGCGGGCACGACGTGCGCCTCTACGCCGCGACGGACGGCAACCACGGCCGCGCCGTCGCGCACGTGGCGGGGCTGGTCGGCGCCGCGGCGACGGTGTATCTGCCCCGGGGCGTCACGGCGCAGGCGGTGGCCGCCGTCGCGGGGGAGGGTGCGGCCACGGTCGACGTCGACGGGGACTACGACACCGCGGTGGCCCGCGCGGCGCAGGACGCCGCCGCCGACCCCGCGGCGGTGCTGGTCCAGGACACGGCCTGGCCCGGGTACACCGAGATCCCGCGGTGGGTCGTCGAAGGGTACGGGACGCTCTGCGCCGAGGCCGACGACCAGCTCGCCGCTCTCGGCGTCGCCGCGCCGGACCTCGTGGTCGTGCCGGTCGGCGTCGGCTCGTTCGCCCAGGCCGTGGTCACGCACTACCGCGGCGCGGGACGGGACGCCCCCGCGCTGCTCGCCGTCGAGCCCGACCGGGCCGCGCCGCTGGTGGCCTCCCTGCGCGCCGGCGAACCCGTGGGCGTGACCCCGGGCGAGACGATCATGACCGGTCTGACCTGCGGGACCGTCTCGACGCTCGCCTGGCCGGTGCTGCGGGACGGCCTCGCCGGCGCCGTCACGGTGTCCGACGACCAGGCGGCGGCCGCGGTCGAGGACCTGGCGCGGCTCGGCGTCGACGCGGGTCCGTGCGGGGCCGCGACCCTGGCGGCCGCCCGGCTCGTGCTGGGGCAGGCCGGGTGGCGCCGCGCCATCGGCCTGCCGCGCGACGCCGTCGTGCTGCTCCTGTCGACCGAGGGGCGGGCGGCCAACCCGGTGCCCGACGACCGGGTCTGACCCTCCACACCGTCCTCGCGTCAGGAGACCTCCTCGTGCCCACCTCGTTGCCCGCCGCCCTCGACCTCGTCCTGCCGCTGCTGCGCTGCCCGGCCTGCGCCGCGCCGCTGTCCGCGGCCGACAGGGCCCTGCGCTGCCCGGAGCGGCACAGCTTCGACGTCGCGCGGCACGGCTACGCCGGGCTGCTCACCGGTGCGCGTGCCACGAGCGGCGACGACGGCCCGATGGCGCGAGCACGGCGCGACTTCCTGGCCGCGGGCCGATATGCGCCGGTCCGCGACGCGGTGGCCGAGCTCGCGGTCGAGGCTGTCGGCGGCACCGCTCGGCACGACGGGCGGGACCGCGTCGTCGTGGACGTCGGGTGCGGTACGGGCTACTACCTCGCCGGGGTGCTGGACGCGCTCGCGGCGGACGCGGCCGCTGAGGTGGTCGGCCTCGGCCTGGACACGTCGGCGCACGCGCTGCGCGTCGCGGCGAAGGCACACCCGCGCGCCGCGGCCGCGACGTGGGACGTCTTCCGTCCGTTCCCGGTCGTCTCCGAGGGTGCCGACGTGCTGCTCGACGTCTTCGCGCCGCGCAACCCCGCCGAGTTCCACCGGGTGCTGCGCCCGGGCGGCGCGCTCGTGGTCGTGCGGCCGTTCGGCGGCCACCTCGCCGAGCTGCGCCGCCAGGTCGCCCGTATGGTGGCCGTCGACCCGGACAAGGAACGGCGGCTGCACGCGGCGCTCGACCCGTATCTCGTGGCGGGCCCCACGCGGGAGGTCCGGTACACGACGCCGCTCACGCGGCAGGAGGCGACGGACCTCGTGCTCATGACGCCGAGCGCGCGCCACGTCAGCGCGGCGGAGCTGTCCGCGGACGACCTGCCGGACGAGGTGACCGTGTCGGTGCTGGCCACGGTGTACCGCCGGCGCTGACCGCCGGCCCTCGCTCAGACGAGACCCGCGTCGTGCGCCAGGATCGCGAGCTGGGTGCGGTTCTCGAGGCCGAGCTTGGCCAGGATGTTCGACACGTGCGACTTCACCGTCGTGACGCTCATCGTGAGATCGGCGGCGATGTCGGCGTTGGAGCGTCCGGAGGCCACGGCGAGCGTGACGTCGTGCTCGCGCGGGGTCAGCGCCGCGAGGCTCGCGCGGGCCGTGGCCCAGGTGTCCGTCTGACGCAGCGTGCGGTCCATGAGCGTCCGGAGCACCGCGGGAGACAGGATCGGCTCGCCGGCCGCCGCCCGCGTCACGGCGTCGGCGATCGCGGCCGGCGGCGTGTCCTTGAGCAGGAAGCCGCTGGCGCCCGCGCGCAGAGCCCCGACGATGTTCTCGTCGGTGTCGAACGTGGTCAGCACGACGACCTTCGGCGGTCCGGGCCGGCCGACGAGGCGGCGGGTCGCGGTGATGCCGTCGACGCGCGGCATCCGCAGGTCCATGAGCACGACGTCCGGACGGTGCGCGTCGGCAGCGCTCACCGCCTCGCCGCCGTCGGCCGCCTCGGCGACGACCGTGATGCCGGCGGAGCCGTCGAGCATCATCGTGAGGCCCGCGCGCACGAGGGCGTCGTCGTCGACGACCAGGACGCGGGTCATGGCGGCCATGGTAGCCACGCGCGCAGGCCGAACCGGCCCGCGGCGGCGCCGTGGTCGAGGCGCCCACCGACGAGGCGCACGCGCTCGGTCAGGCCGACGAGCCCCAGGCCCCCGCCGGGCGGCGGTGTCCTCGAGGCCGTCTCCGCCAGGTCGTTGGTGACCGCGATCTCGAGGCCCTCGCCGGGTGTGCCGCGCAGCGAGAGCTCGACCGCCGCGCCGGGGGCGTGCCTGCGCGCGTTCGTCAGGCCTTCCTGCACCACCCGGTAGGCGGCCCGGCCCACCGCGACGGGCGGGGGTGTGTCCGACAGGTCCTCGCGGACCGTCACGCGCTGGTCCGCGCGGCGGGCGTCGTCGAGCAGCGCGGGCACGTCCTCCAGGCCGGGTGGCGCCGTGTCCGCCGGCCCGTCCTCCCGGAGCAGGCCGATCACCTGGCGAAGCTCGTCGAGGGCCTGATGGACCCCCTCCCGGACCACGCCGGCGGCCTGCGCAAGGCGCTCCGGCGGGGCGTCCGGCCGGTACTCCAGGGCCCCGGCGTGCGTGGCGACCAGGGTCAGCCGGTGGGCGAGCACGTCGTGCATCTCGCGGGCGAGCTCGCGCCGCTCGGACGCCCGGGCCTCCGCGACACGCCTGCCCTGCTCGGCCTCGGCCCGGACCGCCCGCTGGTGCAGGGAGACGAGCAGCGCCCTGCGGGACTGGCCGAACGCACCCCAGGCCAGCAGGGCGCCGTAGACCGCGCCGACGAGCAGGGCCCACCAGCGGAACGGGATCGGCGGCGAGGACGCCACGAACCACTGCGCCAGGTGCCCGGCCGCACCCACGCCGGCCACCACGGCGGCCGTGCCGAACCGCTCTCGCCACGCGATCTGCAGGGTGCTGATCGTCGAGGCCGGCGTCGCCACCGAGGAGACGCCGGCCAGCACCCCGGCGGCGATCCCGCCCGGGAGCGGCCACCACAGCTGAGCGATGCCCGCCGACGCCGCGGCGACGGCCACCACGACCGCGAGCGGACCAGGCAGGTCCCGCAGCACGAGGCTCACCGCCGTCATCGCGCACACGACCGTGGCGGTGATGGCGACCTCTGCGGCGTCCGGGCGGGCTGTCACGGAGGCAGGCTATCCAGGACCGGCCGCCGAGGAGCACCTACCAAAGGAGGAGGCGCCACCTCCCCGAGCACGGGTCGACGAGTCCGTCCGGCCGATGTGCGGGTCCGACGCGCCGCCAAGACTGGGCCGCATGAACACACACCTGCGCCGCATCCTCGTCGTTCTCGCCGCCACGGCCGTAGCCGTCGCACTGTGGGTCGCCGCCGTGCCCGTCGCCGGGGTCGACCTGACCGTGGGGGCCACTGCCGTCGGCGTCGTCCCCGTCGTCCTCGCATGCCTCGTGGCGGGGCTCGCCGGGTGGGGCCTGCGCGCGGTGCTCGAGCGCGTCACGGCCCGCGGTGGTCGTGCCTGGGTGGTGATCGCGTGCGTCGTGCTCGCCGTGTCCTGCGCGGGACCGCTGGGCGCCGGTTCCGCCGCTGCGGTGCTGGTCCTGCTCGGCATGCACGTGCTCGTGGGCGGGATCCTCCTGGCCGGGCTGGCGCGCCGATGAGCACCCCGGTCGGCTACCTCGTCGGCCTCGCGGTGCTGGCGCTGCCCGCGCTACGCCCGCCCCGGCTGCCCAGGCCGCTCGGCGCCGCGCTGTTCCTCACGACGCTGGCGATCGGCGAGCTGCCCGTCCTGGCGGCGCTCGCGTTCGGGGCCAGCACGGCCCTGGCGGTGGTCCAGGGTGACCTCGGCTCGCCGGTCGCGGCCGCCGCGGCGGTCCTCGCAGCCGGGTGCCTGGTCCTGACGGCCTGGCGCGGGGCCCGTGCCGGGGCGGTGCTGCGGGGTGCCGTGGCCCCGACCCCGGTGCCGTCCGGCCCGTGGTGGCGCGTGCTCCTCCTGCCGTTCGCCGTGCGTCCTCGCACCGTCGAGCGGGTCTCCGACCTCGTCTACGGCCCTGCGGGCCGGCGACACCGGTTCGACCTGTACCGGCGCAGGGCCGGTGGCACCGGCGCACCCGTGCTGATCCACCTCCACGGCGGCTACTACACCACCGGGCACAAGAGCTCACAGTCCCTGCCGCTGCTGCACCGGCTGGCCGAGCGCGGCTGGGTCTGCCTGAGCGCGAACTACCGGCTGCGGCCCGCCGCGTCGGTCGAGGAGCACGTCGAGGACGTCCGGCGGTTGGTCGCCTGGGTCCGGCGGCACGGCGAGGCCTGGGGCGCCGACCCGGGTCGGATCGTCCTGAGCGGCTCCTCGGCCGGTGCGCACATGTCGGCGCTGGCAGCCTGCGCACCGGAGGGCGAGCGGACGTTCGAGGGCGTGGACACGTCGGTGAGCGCGGTCGTCGGGCTGGGCGGGTACTGGGGTCGGTACTTCGGTCGTGGTCCGGAGACGTCGCCGACGGAGACGGTCGGCGCCGACGCGCCCCCGGTGATGGTCGTGCACGGCGACCACGACTCGGTCGTCCCGGTCGAGAACGCCCGGCTGTTCGCCGGTCGGCTGCGCTCCGTGTCGCATGCCCCGGTGGTGTACGCGGAGCTGCCGGGTGGGCAGCACGGCTTCGACCTCTTCTGGTCGCCGCGGTTTACCGCCGTGGTGAATGCGGTGGAGGCGTTCGCGAACAGGGTGGTGGGGAGGTGAGGGGGCGCGTGGTGCCCTCAGCCCTTCTTCGCCGCAGCCTTCTGCGCCTTCTTGAACGCGCGGACCTCCTGCAGGGCCTCAGCGCTCGTCACGTCGGCGATCGAGCGCCGCGACCCCTCCTCGCCGAACTCGCCCGCCGCCTCGCGCCAGCCCTCGGGCCGGACACCGCGCTGCTTGCCGAGCAGCGCGAGGAAGATCTTGGCCTTGCGCTCGCCGTACCCGGGCAGGGCGTTGAGCCGCCGGAGCACCTCGCGGCCGGTCGGCGCACCGCCGTCGGCGCCGGGCGCCGTCCAGATGCGCGCCGCGTCGCCGTCGTACTCGTCGACGACCGTGCGGGCGAGCTCCAGCACCCGCCCCGCCATGGACCGGCCGTACCGGTGGATCGCCGGGGGAGTGGTCGCCATCGCCACGAACTCCTCGGGATCGGCCTCCGCGATGGCGCGGACGTCGAACGAGCCCATGCGCTCCCGGATCTTGCCCGGTCCGGCGAAGGCGTGCTCCATCGGGAACTGCTGGTCGAGCAGCATGCCCACGAGGAGGGCGAACGGGTCGTCGCTCAGCAGCGCGTCCGTGTCGGGGTCGCCGGTGATCCAGAGCCTGGAGGTCATGCCTCCATCCTGACGGGCTCGGGCCCGCCTGGCCAGCGGCCCGGGCCGACGCCCGCCCGGCCGGCGCCCCGCGGCCGCCGACCGGGACGCGCCCTCGCTGCTCTGAGCAGAACCGCGCGCCGTCGCCGGTGCCCCGCCCTACGCTCGGGCGCATGGCCGAGACAGCACCCGCACCGGTCCGCACCCCGGCGAGCGACGGACGTCCCCGTGACGGCGACGCCCCGCGCCCGGCGGCGCGCGAGCCGCTGTGGCGGCACCTGGTCGGCGAGCGCCTGCGCGACGTGCGTCATCAGCGCGAGGAGACGCTGGACCAGACGGCCCGCCGTGCCGGCATCTCGCCGCAGTACCTGTCGGAGATCGAGCGCGGGGTCAAGGAGCCCTCGAGCGAGATGATCGCCGCGGTCACGGGTGCGCTGGGCATCACGTTGGTCGACCTGGTCAGCGCCGTCGCCGACCGCCTGGGTGCCGTGCGAGGGGCTGCCCGACAGCCGACGTGCCGGGCAGCCTTCGCGCTGGCGGCGTAGCCGCGCGGCTCACCGCTCCTCGATCACCTGGTCCAGCAGGCCGTACTCCTGCGCGGCGCGTGCGGTGAAGATGCGGTCCCTGTCGGTGTCGGCGCGCAGGGTCTCCACGCTCTGGCCGGTGTGCCGGGCCAGGACGGACTCCATGTCGGCCCGGACGCGGACCACCTCGTCGGCCTGCAGGATCAGGTCGGGGATGGGCCCGCGACCCTGCGCGGCCGGCTGGTGCAGCACCACGCGGGCGTGCGGCAGGGCCGACCGCCGGCCCTCGGCCCCCGCGGCCAGGAGCACCGCCCCGATCGCGACGGCCTGTCCGACGCACGTCGTCGCGACGGGCGAACGGATGTACCGCATCGTGTCGTAGACGGCCATGCCGGCGCCCGGGTCCCCGCCCTCGCAGTTGATGTAGAGCTGGATGTCGCTGTCCGGGCTTGCCGACTCCAGGTGGATCAGCTGGGCGATGAGGGCGTTCGCGACGCCCGCGTCGATGCCCGTGCCGAGATAGATGATCCGCTCGCTGAGCAGCTGCGAGTAGACGTCCATGATGCGTTCGCCGCGCGGGTGCGCCGCGATGACGTTCGGGATGGTGTAGGTGCTCATCGGGCGCCTCCCTCGGCGGCGGCGAAGCCGGTGCGGGCGCGCTCGCGCGGCCGGATGTCCCCGAAGCCCTCCACGATCGCGTCGATGAACCCGAACTCGCGCGCCTCCTGCGCGGTGTACCAGTGATCGTGCAGCGACTCCTCGAACACGCGGTCCACCGGCTGCCCGGTGTCCTCCGCGACGAGGCGCAGCACGGTGTCGCGCGTGTGGCGCAGGTCGTCGGCCTGCAGCTCGATGTCCACGGCGGTCCCGGCGATGCCCGCGGAGCCCTGGTGCATGAGCACCCGGGAGCTCGGCAGCGCTCGGCGCTTGCCGTGCGTGCCCGCGGAGAGCAGGAACTGCCCGGCGCTGTAGGCGATGCCCAGGACGAGCGTCGAGACGTCGTTGGGGATGGTGCGCATGAGGTCGCGGATGGCCAGCATCGCGGGCACGGAGCCGCCCGGCGAGTGGATCCACAGGTCGATGTCCGCGGCCGGGTCCTCCGTGGCCAGCGAGATGAGCTGCGTCATGAGCAGCGTGCCGTTGTCGTCGTCGAGGGGTCCGTCGAGGACCAGGACGCGGCGCTCGTACAGGGTGCGCCGCGTCCGGTCGTCGAACTGCGGTGGGGTGGGTGCATCGGTCATGCGTCCACCGTGCCCCCGCCGTGGGGTGCGAGGCAGCCGGATCTGCCCTCGGCAGCACTGCTCAGAGCAGGGACGCCTGCGTGGTCAGGGGATCAGCCGGTCCGCGATCTCGATCGTGTCGGTGAGGAAGTGCCCGTCGTCGCGCACGACGAGCGTCCCGCCCAGGCGGTCGAACATCGCACGGCCCTGCTCGACGTCGCAGCCCGCCTCGTCGGTCACGGAGTTGAGGAACACGATGTCGCGCACGTGCGACCGGATCTTCTCCCAGTCGTAGGAGTCCTGCAGCACCGGCTCGGGCCCGGGGTTGGGGTTGGTCGAGTACCCGCCCACGAGCACCGCCTGCGCCACGGTCACGTCGAGGTGCTCGAGGATCGCGAGCAGCAGCGCCGCGCCGCCGGAGTGCCCCACGAGCACCGTGTCCTCGTCGAACGTGTGCGCGTCGAGCACGCCCGGCAGGAACGTCTCGATCGGCTCCACGTTGAGGCCCGGGTGGTGCGGCGTCTCGACGTCGTACCCGCGCGCCCGCAGGCGGTCGGCGAGCCAGGGGTACCAGATCCACCCGGGCTGCGCGCGCGTCCCGTGGAAGATGATCGCCCTGCGTCCCATCAGCGTGTCCCCCGTGTCGTGGTGTCGGTCGAGCGCACGATACCCAGCGTGACCTGGTCCAGCACCGGCTCGAACCCGATCGCGGCATACGTGCGGTGGGACACCGGGTTGTCCCGGTCGGTGTAGAGGCAGACGCGGTGCCCGGCGTCGAGCACCCGGCCGGCCAGGTGGGCCACCAGAGCGCGGGCGTAGCCGTGCCCGCGGTGCTCGGGCGGGGTGTAGACCGGCCCGATCCGGACCACGCCGAAGGACGGCGGACGCGCGGCCGTGAGCTGGACCGCCTCGCCGTCGACCTCCCACAGCCACACGTCGCCGTCCGCGACGGAGCGGTGAGCGCCCTGGACGCGCACCGGCTCGACGGCGGGCGGGCGCCCGGCCTGCGCGTCGGCGTCGGCGTGGAAGACGTCGAACCACGTCTCGACCAGGGGCAGGTCGCTCGCGACCGCGCGCCGCGCGCGCCCCGCCGGGGCGGGGTCGGGCGGCACCACCCGGCGTGCCTCCCAGAGGCGTTCGGGCCGGTCCTCGCGCACGGTCCCGCCGGAGGCACGCACCACCTCGTCGGCGAACGCCGTGACGGCGGACCGCGGTCCGTTCGCGGAGACGAGGGGCGGCTCGTCCGCCCGCGCGGTGTGCTCCAGCGCGGCACGGGCCAGCAGCCGCGCCGCGTCGTCGGGCAGGGCGGGTACCCACACGGTGTGCGGGGCGCGCGGCATGGTGCGCATCGCCACGCCGACGACGGCGCCGCGCGCCTCCCGCACCACGGCCCACCACGTCGGGTGGGGCGGCCGGGGCGCTCCGGGCGTGAACGTGCGTGCGCTGTGGTGCGTCACGGACGCGACGACGCTCCAGACGACGGGGTCGGCGGCCAGCAGGTCGCCCGCAGCGGCGAGCACCGCGGCGGGATCGGTGTGCAGCTCGATCGCGTACGCCTCGCTCATGGCACGATCCTGGCACGTCGAGCACGGCCGACGGACCCGCCTGCCCAGGTCAGCGCACCAGGCGGACCTCGAGCACCCCCGTGTCCGGGTCGGTCTCCGTCACACCGTCGGGCAGGAAGCCCGCGCGCTGGAAGAACTTGCGGGCGCGCGGGTTGGACGCGTAGGTCCACAGCTGCGCGGCGGTGCCGGGCGGCAGGATGTTCTCCAGCAGGGCGTGGCCGACGTTGGTCCCGTGGTAGGCCGGGTCGACGTAGAGCTCGTGCAGCTCGACCGCCCGCGCGGGCGGGTGGCCCAGGTGCGGCCCGGAGGGGTTCTTCATCGCGAAGCCGACGATCTTGTCGCCCATCTCGGCGACCAGTGCCTTGTTCCCCGCGGCCAGGATGCGCATCCAGCCCTCGGTCCGGGTGCCGAGCGTCTCGGTCTCCCAGTGCGCGGGCGGCAGGAGCTCGCCGAACGCCGCCCGTCGCGTGGTCCAGTGCACCGCGGCGATGCCGACGGCGTCGTCGGGGGTCGAGGCGCGGACGTGGAAATCAGACATGGCGGAACCGTAACCCGACTACCGGACCATTCGAATCTCGGCCAGGTCGGCCATGGTCGTGTCGACCACGCGGGCACCTTCGACCACGAAGCCGTTGCGCTCGTAGAACCGGCGGGCGCGCGGGTTGTCCTCGGCGACCCAGAGCTGGGCGGGCGTGCCGGGCGGCAGCGTGGCGTCCAGCAGGGCCTGCCCGACGCCGGTCCCGTGCTGCTCCGCGAGGACGTACAGGAGGTAGAGCTGTGCGTCGCGCACCGGCGGGATGTCCTCCTGCTCGACGGCCTCGCCGGCCATCGCGACGCCGACCACGACGCCGTCGACCTCGGCGACGAGCGGGGCGGCACCGTTGGCGAGCCAGCGCCGCCACGTCGCGACACGGCGCTCGAGCGTGGCGGTGGCCCAGAACTCGGGCGGGAGGATCGCCCCGTACGTCGTGACCCAGGTGGTGTGGTGCACCTGGGCGACCGCGGCGGCGTCGGGCAGCGAGGCTGTGCGCACGTTCACGGCGCGCAACATACCCCTGTGCCGGTGCCCGGGGCGACGCCCCGGTCGCCGGGCGGTGTCAGGCGCGGTGCAGCGTCCCGACCAGGCACTCCTCGACACCGACCGCCGACATGAGCTTCGCGGGGACGGGGGCCAGCCAGCCGACCGCCTCGTGCGCGGGGACCAGCCGTACGTCCCGCACCTCGAACTCGTGGCCACCGCGCGTCACCCGCACGGTGCCGGAGCTCATGGTGTTGCGCGCCCAGTCGGTCCCGGAGCCCCACGGCAGCGGCAGCACGGCCACGACGTGCTCCCCGGGCCGGGCGGCGAACGCGACCAGCGGCGTCGTGTACTCCTTGCCGGAGCGGCGGCCGACGTGGTGCAGCGCCACCCACGGCGGCACGTGCCCCGCGACGCGGAGCATCCACGGGTTGAGGACCTTGCCTGCCTGGACGACGAACTCGGGTGCGGCCATGACCTCCATCATGGTTCAGGAGGGCGGATCCGTCAGGTCGAAGGACAGCACGGGGCGGCCTGTGCGCGGGTGCGTGAGCACGTCGACCCGCACGCCGTAGATCGGCTCGAGGACCTCGGGCACCAGCACGTCGGCGACGGGCCCGGCGGCCACGACGCGGCCGCTCGCCAGCAGCACGACGTGGTCGCAGGTCGCCGCGGCCAGGTTGAGGTCGTGCAGGGCGGTGACGACGGTGACGCCGTCGGCCGCGAGCTCCCGCAGCACGCGCATCGCGCCGAGCTGTGCGGCGACGTCGAGGTGGTTGGTCGGCTCGTCGAGCAGCAGCAGACGCGGCTCCTGGGCGAGCGCCCTGGCGAGGTGCACCCGCTGACGCTCGCCGCCCGACAGCGTGCCGACCTCACGGTCGGCGAGCTCGTGCGCCCCTGCGGTGGCCAGCGCCGTGCGCGCGACGGCGCGGTCCGCGTCGGAGTCGCCTGCGAGCAGGGCACGGTGCGGGATGCGTCCGAGCAGGACGGCGTCGAGGACGGTCAGCGGCAGGTCCGTGGTCGCGTCCTGCTCGACGAGCGCCAGCACCCGGGCGCGCTGCCTGCGCGGGAGGGCTGCGAGGTCGGCTCCGCCGAAGGTCGTCCGGGCGGCGTCGCCGGCGGCCCCGCCCGCCTGCTGCACCCCGGCGAGCACGCGCAGCAGCGTCGACTTGCCGGAGCCGTTCGGGCCGAGCAGCCCCGTGACGCCGGCGGCCGGGGCGAGCAGCCCGACGCCGTCGAGCACCAGGCGGCCGTCGATGCCCCACGAGACGCCCGTCGCCGTCAACCCCGGCCCCGCGTCCTGCGGGTGGGTCCGGTACCCGGTCGGCACCGTCTGCACCGTCGAGGATCCCGCACTCATCGGTTGCCCTTCCACAGGAGGAACGCGAAGACGGGGGCGCCGATGGCCGCCGTCACGATGCCGACGGGCAGCTCGCGTGGCTCGAACACCGTCCGTGCCAGAGTGTCCGCCCAGACGAGGAACGACGCGCCCGTCAGCGCCGACAGCGGCAGCAGCAGCCGGTGCCGCGCACCCGTCAGCAGACGCACCGCGTGCGGCAGCACGAGGCCGACGAACCCGATCGACCCGCTCTGCGAGACGAGCGCGCCGGTCAGCAGCGCGACCCCGACGAGCAGCACCCAGCGGGTCCGGTTCACGGGCATGCCCAGGGCGCCCGCCGCGGTGTCGCCGAACGTGAAGGCGTCGAGCACCGAGCCGCTCAGGGCGAGCGGCACGCCCAGCAGCACGACGGCGCCCGCTGCGATCACGACCGACGTCCAGGTCGCCGATGCCACCGAGCCCATGAGCCAGGACAGGACCTCGCGGAACGCGTCGCCCGTGGCCGACCAGAAGATGACGAACGACACGGCCGCCGCGCAGAGCTGGCTGATCGCCAGCCCCGCCAGGACGGTGCGGGTGGGCGTGACGACGCCGAGCGCGCCGGCGAGCGTGAGGGCCAGCGCCAGTGCCCCCACGGCGCCCGCGAACGCCGCGACGGGCAGCAGCAGCGGCACCCCGGCCAGCAGCACCAGCACGGCGCCGAGCGACGCGCCGGACGACAGGCCCAGCAGGTACGGGTCGGCGAGCGGGTTGCGCGTCAGCGACTGCATGACGGCACCGCACAGGGCGAGCCCCGCGCCGACGGCGGCCGCCGTGAGGATCCTCGGCATGCGCAGCTGCCACACCATGCCGTCGCGCAGGGCGCTCAGCGGCTCGGTCCCGAGCAGCCCGCCGACCCCCAGGTGCGTCGCGAGCGAGCGGGCCACCTCGGTCAGGGCGAGGTCGGCGGGGCCGATCGTCACCGCGACGCCGACGCTCAGCACGAGCACGGCGGCCGCGACCGGCAGGGCGAGCCAGGGGCGCGGACCGGGCCGGGCGGCCGGTCGCGGCCTCGGGCGGCCCCCCGCGCGGACGGCGACGGGCCCGGTGCGGGTGCTCACCGGTGCGCTCACAGGTCCAGGTCCGCCAGCTGGTCGACGACGGAGGCCACGGCGTCGACGTTGCGTACCCCCGCCTCGGTGGCGGGGAACGGGACGACGACGTAGCGGTCGTGCCGCACGGCCGACATCTCCCGCGTGGCAGGGTCGGACTCGAGGGTGTCGATCTTGGCGTCGGCGGGGTTCCACGCGGCGTCGACCAGCACGACGACGTCGGGGTCCGCCTCGACGACGCTCTCCCAGCCGAGCGAGGTCCATGTGTCGTGGACGTCGGCCGCGACGTTGGTCAGGCCCGCCGCCTCCATGATCATCTGCGGCGCCCCGATGCCGGCCCCCACGTACGGGGTGTCGTCCCCGGACGACCACCACAGGGCCGTCAGCCCGCGGTCGTCGGGCTCGATCGCCTCGAGCGCGGCGCGCTGCTCCTCGACGAGCGCCGCGGCCGCGTCCTGCGCGCCGAACAGCGACCCGACCTCGGTGATCTCGTCGAAGACCGTGTCGAACGTGAGCGGGTCGGGCATGTACCCCTCGGCCTTGCAGGCGGCGGGCGAGACGTAGGTGGCGACACCGAGCGACGCCAGGGTCGCGCGGTCGCCCGCCGTCTCGGCGGTGAGGTTGGACTCCCAGCCCGCGTAGACGAGGTCGGGCTCGAGCGCGAGGGTCGCCTCCGAGCCGGGCGCCTGGTCGGCGAACGGCTCCTCCACCGCCGGCACGGTCGCCAGGTCGTCGGGCACGGGGCCGTCCAGGAACGCCGAGCCGACGATGCGGTCGCCCAGCCCGAGCGCGAGCAGCATCTCCGTCGTGGACGACTTGACGGTCACCACTCGCTCGGGCGGGGCGTCGATCGTGGTCTCGAACCCGCAGTTGTCGAGGGTCACGGGGAAGCCGGCCGACGGCGCGGCCGACGTGGCCGGGTCACCGGACGCAGGCGCCGAGCAGGCGGCGAGGACGGCGACGAGGCCGGCCGACAGCACAACGGGCAGGACGACGGGCAGCGCGGCTCGGCGCGCACGGCGGGAGGACGGGTGCGTGGGGACGCGGGTCACGGAGGACTCCAGGGGTCGGCGAGCAGCCCCCGGCGTACGAGCCGGGGGATGAGCAGCGACGCGCCATCTCGCGTCCGGGCGGGAGAGCGGCCCACAGGACGAGCCGCGTTCCGCGGGCCAGATGAGGACCCACGACCCTCCGTCACGATACACCTGCGCAGATGCCGGATCGAGGCCCTGCCCGTCACCCGGTCGCAGCCCCGTGCCCCGTCCCCGCGCGACCGGGGAGCGTCCGTGCCTACGGTGGTCGCAACCGCCGAACGGGAGGCCACCATGACCTACGACCCGGACCACCCCGCACCCCACCCCGACCCCGAGCCCGACGGCCGGACGATGCCGACCAGCGGCAACCTGCAGCCGGGGGAGACACCGCCCGAGTCCGCCCAGACGGCCGGCCCGCAGGGACACGAGGAGCACGGACCGCCGGCCTGGGTGCCGCGCGTCTGGCTCATCGCCATCCTGGTGGTGGCAGGCCTCGTGGTCGCGCTGTTCGCCGGGTACGCCGCCGGGCTGCTCCGCTGACCGTCCGCCCCTGAGCGCGGCCCCGGCCGGGACTACAGTGCGCCCATGACCGACAGCACCGCACCCGCCCCGACCACCCCCGAGCCCACGCCGACCGGTCGGCCGGCCCGCCGCGCCCTGGTGACCGGGGCGTCGTCGGGCATCGGCGCCGCGACGGTGCGCAGACTGCGCGCCGACGGCTGGGACGTGGTGGCGGTCGCGCGGCGCGCCGACCGTCTGGAGGCGCTCGCGGCCGAGACCGGCTGTGAGCCGTACCCCGCCGACCTCACCGACGACGCGGGGGTCGCTGCCCTCGCCGAGCACCTCGCCGCGACCGGCGGGCTGGACGCCGTCGTCAACAACGCGGGCGGCGCCCTCGGCCTGGACCGCGTGGAGGACGCGGACGTCGACGGCTGGCGGCGGATGTACGAGGTCAACGTGCTCGGCACGCTGCGCGTGACCAAGGCCGTGCTGCCCCTGCTGCGGGCCGCCGGCGCGGCCAGGGGCGTCGCCGACGTCGTGAACGTCACGTCGACCGCGGCACAGGGCGCGTACGAGGGCGGCGCCGGCTACACCGGCGCCAAGCACGCCGAGCACATGCTCTCCCAGACGCTGCGCTGGGAGATCGCGGGCGAGCCCGTCCGCGTCATCGAGATCGCGCCCGGCGCCGTCGCCACGGAGGAGTTCTCGCTGGTGCGCTTCGACGGCGACGCCGAGCGGGCCGCCGCGGTCTACGAGGGCTACACGCCGCTGGTCGCCGACGACGTCGCCGACACCATCGCCTGGACCCTCAGCCGTCCTGACCACGTCAACATCGACCTGGTGACGATCAGGCCGCGCGCGCAGGCGCACAACTCCAAGATCGTGCGCGGCGCGGGGGTATGACGGCACGCTGCCTTACGGCAGCATGACGGTCCGCCCCGGACGCTGCCCGTGCGACCCCGGGCGTGTCACGCTGGGAGCATGACCCAGCTCTCCGAGAGGCCCGCGGCGGCGCAGGCCGAGCGCACGCCGAACGACGCCGCCCTCGCCGCGATCGCGGGTGTCGTCGCGGGTGCCTTCGGTCTGGCGGTGGCCGAGCTCGTCGCGGCCCTCGTCGCACCCGGATCGAGCACGTTGTTCGCGGGCGGCGCCGCTGTCGTCGACGCGGTGCCGGGCTGGTTGAAGGACCTCGCGGTCGCCTGGTTCGGCACCGCCGACAAGGCCGTGCTCCTCGGCACGATGGGCGTGGTGCTCGCAGCGGGCGCGGCGCTCGCGGGGTGGGCCGAGCTGCGCCGCCCGCCGCTGGGCTCGCAGCTCGTGGGGGGCGTCGGCGTGATCGGCGCCATCGTCGCGGTCCTCCGCCCGGAGGCGACGCCCCTGTGGGCGCTGCCGAGCCTGGTCGGCATCGCGGGCGGGGTGGTCGCGCTGCGGGCCGCCGTGGCACGGCTGCGGCCCGAGCCCGACCTGCGGACGGCGTCGGGCACCGTCGTGGACCGCCGCAGGTTCCTGGTGGCGACGGGCGTCACGGCGGGGCTCGCGGTGCTGGCCCTGGCGGGTTCACGCGTCGTGTCGGCGGGGTCCGCGGCGGTGAGCGCCGTCCGCGAGAAGCTCCGCCTGCCCACCCCGCAGCACGCGGCCGACCCCGTGCCGGCCGGTGCCGACCTCGGTCTCGAGGACCTGACGCCGTACGTCACGCCCAACCGCGACTTCTACCGCATCGACACGGCCCTGCGGGTGCCGCAGATCGACCCGTCGAGCTGGTCGCTCGAGGTGCGTGGTCTCGTGGACGAGCCGTTCACGATCACCTGGGAGGAGCTGCTCGCGCTGCCGCTCGAGGAGCACCACGTGACGCTCGCGTGCGTGAGCAACACGGTGGGCGGCGACCTCATCGGCAACGCGCTCTGGCTCGGGTACCCGATCCGTGCCCTGCTCGAGCGGGCGAAGCCGCAGGCGGGTGCCGACATGGTGCTCTCGCGCAGCGACGACGGGTTCACGGCGGGCACCCCGCTCGAGGTGCTGCTCGACCCCGACCGCGACAGCCTCCTCGCGGTCGGCATGAACGGCGAGCCGCTGCCGGTGGAGCACGGGTTCCCCGCTCGCCTCGTCGTGCCCGGCCTCTACGGGTATGTCTCGGCCACCAAGTGGGTCACCTCGCTCGAGGTGACGACGTTCGCCGCGGACCAGGGCTACTGGACACCTCGCGGCTGGTCGGCGCTGGGGCCGGTGAAGGTGCAGTCACGCATCGACGTGCCGCGCGGCTCCGCCGCCCCCGGCCCGGTCACGGTCGCGGGCGTCGCCTGGGCGCAGCACACGGGCGTCGGCGCGGTCGAGGTCCGGGCCGACGACGGCGAATGGGTCCAGGCCGAGCTGGCCGACACGGTCGGGCCCGACACCTGGCGCCAGTGGCACGTCACCATCGACCTGGCCGCCGGCGACCACACGCTGTCGGTGCGCGCCACGGACGCCGACGGGTTGGTGCAGACGGACGCGGAGGCCCCGCCCGCGCCCGACGGGGCAACCGGCTGGCACACGGTCGGCGTCTCGGTCGGCTGACCGGCTCGCGGCCGGGCGCCGCCGCATCGCTGAGATCTGGTGTTCGCGTCGAGATCTGGTGGTGCACGGCCAGATCTCGACTCGAGGACCAGATCTCACGGGGGCAGCATCGCACCGGGGCACCTCACCGGGCAGCCGCCGGGCCGGTCAGCAGATCCGCGCCGAGGCGGCCGCCGTGGCCGCCGTGAGCAGCTCGTGCAGCTGCTCGCGCTGCGCGGGGTCGAGCGCGGCGAACACCTCGTCCTCCACGGCGGCGAGCGCCGACTCCGCGCGGCACAGCAGCGCGACGCCGTCGTCGGTGAGGGAGACGACGTGCCTGCGGCGGTCCTCGGCCGACCTGCGCCGCTCGGCGAGGCCGCGGCTCTCCAGCTCGTTCAGGAGGCCGACGACGTTGGTCCCGTCCAGGACGAGCTCCCGGGCGAGGTCCTGCTGCGTGATCGCGCCCCGCTCGCGCAGGACGGTGAGGGCGACGAGGTGCCGGGATCGCAGGCCGAGAGGGCCCAGGGCGGACTCGGAGCGGCGGCGCAGGTGACGGGCGAGGTAGTCGACGAGCGCGCCCGACCGGCGTACGGACCGCTCCACGACCTGCTCCTCCACGGCATCTCCCTCGTCGTCGCGCCCCCGCGTCACCACTCTACGGCGGCACGGGGGCGTGACGTGGGCATTTACGCGGTGAGCGTGCTCAGGCTCCCGCGAGCGCGGGGGCCCAGAGGCTGTCGATCTCGGCCTCGGCCTGCCGGCGGCTCTCCTCGGCCAGCGGCACGAGGTCGGACATGCCCGGGTCGACGGTGGCGAGGGTGAGCTCGGCCGTGATGAACCGGGGCTCGATGCCGACGAGCGAGAGGCCGTGCGGGAGCCAGGCGGACGCGTGGTCCCAGCCGTGCCGCGGCGTGCCCTCCGCGTACCCGCCGCCGCGCGAGACCAGGACGATGAACTCGCAGGTGCCGAGGAGGCCCTGCCGGTTCGCCGGGTCGAAGCCGAGGCCGGGCGCGACGAGGTGGTCCAGCCAGGCCTTGACGGTGCTCGGTGCACCGAAGTTGTAGATGGGCAGGCCGAGCAGCACGGTGTCGGCGGCGGCGATCTCGCTGGTGAGCTCTTCCATGCGGGCCCAGGACCGGGCCTGCTCGGGCGTGTGCTGGTCCTGCGGCACTCCGCGGCTGAGGTGGGCGGCGGCGTCGAAGTGCGGCAGCGGGTCGGCGGCCAGGTCGCGGTAGACGACCGTCCCGCCCGGGTGGGCGGCGCGCCAGGCGGCGGCGGCCCGCGCCGTCAGCTGCCTGCTGACCGAGCTGTCGCCCTGGATGCTCGCGTCGAGGTGCAGCAGTGTTGCCATGGTGGGAGTCCTCCTGGGATGGGAGTCGAGGTGTGTCCGCGGATGAAAAAACGGACTCCCACGTCAATCATTGGTCCAGCACAAACCATCCCGCCCCGTGCTGTGAGGTGGATCACCCTCGTGCCCGGCGACCTGGGCGGTCGCCGGGCACGGGGCCAGGTCACTCCACCACGAACGTCTCCCGGATCTCGTCGGCCAGGTCCTCGTCGTCCGTGTTGATCGACAGGTACCAGGCGCCGGGGCCGTCGTCGGGCTCGATGGCGAAGATCGTCGCGCCCTTCGGTGCGTCCGGGACCTCGGTCCCCTGCGGCAGCCCCATGACGAGCGCGGACGAGTCGATGGCGATGGCGCGCTTCGCGCCGGGCAGGTCGAACTCCTCGCCGTCCAGGTCGGCGACCCCGGGCAGCTCGCCGTCGGCGTGGTACGCCATGTACAGGAACGGCGGGGCGTCGGGGTCGGTGCGGCTGTGCCACATCTGCGAGGTCACGCCCGGCTCGTCCGACACGGGCCCGCTGGTGACGATGTCCGGCGGGAGCGCGTACGACAGGCCCTCCAGGTCGTGGGCGTGCCAGCCGTCCGGGAGGTCGGTGACGAGGCCCCGCGCCGGGTCGGTGCCATCGGCAGGCGCCGAGGCGGCGACCGGGGCCGCACCGGGCAGCAGCGTCCCCATGGCCGGGGTGCTCAGCGCGAACGCCGTCGCGGCGACCGCCGCGACCGTCGCGAGGCCCCCGCCCGTGGCAAGAGCCGTGCGCCGCAGCCGGGTGCGCCGTACGGCGACGCGGGAGAGCGCGTGCGGGTCGACGGCCGTCGGCGGCACGACGCCGTCCGACACCTCGCGCAGGTGCGCGAGCCAGCGCTCGTCCTGGGGCGCCTCGTGGGGTGCGTGTCCTGTCGTCATGCGTCCTGTCCTTCCGAGAGCAGCGAGCGCAGGCGGGCGAGTCCCCGCGCGCCCTGGGACTTCACGTTGCCGATGCTGGTGCCCAGCTCGGCGGCGACCTCGGCCTCCGAGCGGTCGAGCAGGTGCCGCAGCACCACGACGCGGCGCTGGCCCGGGCCGAGCCGGCGCAGTGCCCGCACGAGGCGTTCGCGTTCGACCACGGTCGCGACGTCGTCGCCCACCGCTGGGCCGGCCTCCTGCGCCACGGCGACGTCCTCGGGTGACCGCAGCACCTCGCGCCGCGTGCGCCGCCACCCGTCGATGCGCGAGGTGGCCAGCACGCGGCGGGCGTAGGCGAACGGGTTGCCGTCCTTGACGCGGGACCAGCGCCGGTAGGTCTTCTCCAGCGCGATCTGGGTGAGGTCGTGGGCCCGGTGGTCGTCGCCGCACAGCAGGTAGGCGATGCGGTGCAGGGCGGCGGTGCTCTCGACGGCGAAGAGCCGGAACTGCTCCTCGGCCGAGATGCCCGTGCGGACGACGGCGAACGGGGCCGCGGGAGCGGCCGAGGGCTCGGAGGCCCGCGGGGAGACCGGTGGTGCGACCGGTGGGCCGGTCGCTTCGCTGAGTGCGCTCATACCCCCAGGACGCGCCGGGCGTGCCGCGAGGTTGCACGGTGCTGTTTCCGGTTGCCCGCGCCCGGTAGGATCGACCCACAGGCATCGACCCGGCCATCACCGGTGAGCCTCCGGAAGAACAGGCCGCCGCGGCGGCCCCAGTAGAACCGGACGGGTAGGCCCGTCACAGCCGTCAACGAGCGGGCGTTCGCCGCAGGCGGGCGTCAAGCGGGGTGGTACCGCGGCGCACCCAGGTGCGGCGTCCTCGCAGCAGAGCACGACCGACCTTCCCTGCTGCCGAACCGCTGAACCCGCCAGGAGCCACCGTCATGGCCTATCCGCTGCACCGCCCCGCCGACGCGGAGGGCGCCGTCCCCGCCTCGCCGAACCTGCCCGACCTCGAGCGCGACGTGCTCGCCTACTGGGACGAGGACGACACGTTCCGTGCGTCCGTCGAGGCTCGCCCGGCCGGGGAGAACGGCAGCAACGAGTTCGTCTTCTACGACGGCCCGCCGTTCGCCAACGGCCTGCCCCACTACGGCCACCTGCTGACCGGGTACGCCAAGGACGTCGTGCCGCGCTACCGCACGATGAAGGGGCAGCGCGTCGAGCGGCGCTTCGGCTGGGACACGCACGGCCTGCCCGCCGAGCTCGAGGCGATGAGCCAGCTCGGCATCAAGACCAAGGACGAGATCGTCGAGCTGGGCATCGACCGGTTCAACGAGGCCTGCCGCTCCAGCGTGCTCAAGTACACCGACGAGTGGCGCACGTACGTGACGCGCCAGGCGCGCTGGGTGGACTTCGAGAACGACTACAAGACCCTGAACCCGACGTTCATGGAGAGCGTCCTCTGGGCGTTCAAGTCGCTGTTCGACAAGGGCCTGATCTACGAGGGCTTCCGCGTGCTGCCCTACTGCTGGAACGACCAGACGCCGCTGAGCAACCACGAGCTGCGCATGGACGACGACGTGTACCAGCAGCGCCAGGACCCGGCCGTGACGGTCGGCTTCGCGGTGACGGACGTCCCGGCCGCGGCCGGCGACCTCGCCGTGGGTGACCACCTGCTCATCTGGACGACGACGCCCTGGACCCTGCCGTCCAACCTGCTCGTCATGGTCGGGCCGGACGTCGACTACGTCGTCGTCGAGTCGTCGTTCACGGGTGCTCCGGAGCGCTACGTGCTGGCCGAGGCCCGCCTGGACGCCTACGCCCGCGAGCTCACCGACGAGGGGGCCGAGGCGCCGACCGTCGTCGGCCGCCTGAAGGGCAGCGACCTCGTGGGCGCCGCCTACGAGCCGCCGTTCTCGTACTACGCGGGCCACGAGGGTGCGCACCGGGTGGTCGAGGCCGACTTCGTCACCACCACCGACGGCACCGGCCTCGTGCACAACGCCGGCGCGTTCGGTGAGGAGGACAAGCAGGTCAGCGACCGCGAGGGCGTCGCGCCCGTCATCCCGGTGGGGGCCGACGGCCGGTTCACCTTCCCGGTCGAGGAGTACGCGGGCCTGCAGGTCTTCGACGCGAACGCGTCGATCATCGACCACCTCAAGGCGCGCACGCGTGGTGCGGCCGACGACGAGGCCGGGCGGACGACGTCGGGCACCGTGCTGCTGCGCCGCGAGCAGTACGCCCACTCCTACCCGCACTGCTGGCGCTGC
Source organism: Promicromonospora citrea (assembly GCF_013004695.1). Classification (GTDB taxonomy): domain Bacteria; phylum Actinomycetota; class Actinomycetes; order Actinomycetales; family Cellulomonadaceae; genus Promicromonospora; species Promicromonospora citrea. The sequence continues at coordinate 25,563 of NZ_JABEMG010000015.1, read as the reverse complement.
CGTCAGCCGCTGATCTACATGGGCGTGTCCTCGTGGTTCGTCGAGGTGACGAAGTTCAAGGACCGCATGGTCGAGCTCAACGAGCAGATCACCTGGGTGCCGGACCACATCAAGCAGGGGCAGTTCGGCAAGTGGCTCGAGAACGCACGCGACTGGTCGATCACGCGCAACCGCTTCTGGGGCTCGCCCGTGCCCGTGTGGAAGAGCGACGACCCGGCCTACCCGCGGATCGACGTCTACGGGTCGTTCGAGGAGCTCGAGCGCGACTTCGGGCGGCTCCCGCGTGACAAGGACGGCAACCCGGACCTGCACCGGCCGTTCGTCGACGAGCTGACCCGGCCCAACCCGGACGACCCGACCGGGCGGTCCACGATGCGCCGCGTCGAGGACGTCCTGGACGTCTGGTTCGACTCGGGCTCGATGCCGTACGCCCAGGTGCACTACCCGTTCGAGAACGCCGACTGGTTCGAGCACCACTACCCGGGCGACTTCATCGTCGAGTACATCGGGCAGACGCGCGGCTGGTTCTACACGCTGCACGTGCTGGCCACGGCTCTGCTGGATCGTCCGGCGTTCCGGACGGCGCTGTCGCACGGCATCGTGCTGGGCTCCGACGGCCGCAAGATGTCGAAGTCGCTGCGCAACTACCCGGACGTCAACGAGGTCTTCGACCGCGACGGGTCCGACGCCATGCGGTGGTTCCTCATGGCCTCGCCGATCCTGCGCGGCGGCAACCTCGTCGTCACCGAGGAGGGCATCCGCGACGCCGTCCGCCAGGTGCTGCTGCCGCTGTGGAGCACGTACTACTTCTTCACGCTCTACGCCAACGCCGCCTCGGACGGCGCGGGCTACACGGCGCAGCCGCTGACGGCGGAGCGCGCGGCCGGCCTGCCCGTGATGGACCGCTACCTGCTGGCCCGCACCCGCCGGCTGGTCACGGACGTGACCGAGCAGCTCGACGGCTACGACATCGCCGGTGCGTGCGAGTCGGTGCGCCAGTACCTCGACGCGCTGACCAACTGGTACGTGCGCACGCAGCGCGACCGCTTCTGGGCCGAGGACGCCGACGCGTTCGACACCCTGCACACCGCCCTGGAGACCCTCACCCGCGTGATGGCGCCGCTCGCGCCGCTGCTCACGGAGGAGGTCTGGCGCGGTCTGACCGGCGGGCGCTCGGTGCACCTCGCGGACTTCCCGACGGCGGAGGGCAGCGCCCTGCTCGCCGACGACGACCTCGTGGCCGCCGTCGACTCCGCGCGGGCCGTCGTGTCGCAGACCCTCGCGCTGCGCAAGGCGAACAAGCTGCGCGTGCGCCAGCCGCTGCGCTCGCTCGTCGTGGCCGTCGCCGACCCGGCGGGCGTCGCGCCGTTCACCGGCCTGCTGGAGTCCGAGCTCAACGTCAAGGAGGTGCGCCTCGTCGAGTTCTCGCCGGAGGTCGCCGCGTCCTACGGCGTGACGGAGCGGCTCGCGGTCAATGCCCGGGCCGCCGGGCCGCGTCTGGGCCGCGGCGTGCAGGCCGTGATCAAGGCGGCGAAGGCCGGCGACTGGTCGGTGTCCGGCACGGGCGCCGTCGTCGTCGCGACCGCTGACGGCGACGTCGAGCTGCAGGACGGCGAGTACGAGCTGACGACCGTGGTCGGCGGCTCGGCCGCTGACGCCGGGGAGGTCGCGGCCGCCGTCCTGGGCGGCGGCGGGTTCGTGGTGCTCGACCTCGCGCTGGACGACGCGCTGCGTGCCGAGGGTTACGCCCGCGACGTCGTCCGCGACGTCCAGGACGCGCGCAAGGCCGCGGGGCTCCAGGTCGCCGACCGCATCACGCTGGACCTGACCGTCCCGGCCGAGTGGGTCGCGGCCGTCGAGGAGCACCGGGAGCTCGTCTCGCGCGAGACGCTCGCGACGTCCCTCACGGTCACGGCGGGCGAGACCCGGACCGTGGCGGTCGCCAAGGCCTGACCGGGGCCGTGCTCTGCTCGGCTCTCACCCCCGACGTCTCTCGGCTCTGACTCGCTGCAAAGCCGAGAAACGTCGGGGTGAGAGCCGAGCGGAGGTGCGGACGACGTCCCTCACATGTCGAGACGGGCGTCCCAGTGCTCGAGGATGTCGACCATCGGGATGCCGTACACGTACGAGAAGCACTGGGTCGGCAGCGACGTGCTGCCGCAGCTGCGGCGGTCCGAGCCGCCGTCGATCATGCCGCGTGCGTACGCCTTGCCGTCGATGACCACGTACATCGGCCCGCCGCTGTCGCCCCCGCCGACGACGACCCCGCCGTCGTCCCGGCTCGCCCTGAACCCGTGGCAGGTCTCGTCGCCGCAGGTCCACGCGAGGTTGGTCGCGCGGATCGTCGCGCAGTGCTCGCCGGTGACCGCCCCCGAGCTGCAGATGTGCTGCCCGACGGCGGGGAGCTGCACCCCCGCGACCGGGTACCGGTAGCGAGGGTGGTCCCGGTCGGCGTCCCACGGGCCGCCGAACACGGACGGTGCGGTCTTCGGGCTGCCGACCGGGTCGATGAGCTGGGCGTCGAGCTGGGGCGCCCGGGCGGCGACGGTGCCGAGGCGCTGACCGGCGCCGTCGCGCACGACGTCGCCCACCCGAGCGTTGCAGTGCGCCGCGGTGACGAGACGGCGTGCGCCCTCGCCCGTGACGATCGCGAAGCCCGTCGTGCAGTAGTCGCTGCCGTCCGCCGTGGCGATCGCGCCGCCGCCGTGCCACGGCGCACGGTCGTCGCGGCGGTCGGCCGCCGTGGACTCGACGCCGGAGCCGACGTCCGGACCGGCACCGTCCGGGACAGGTGTGACGCGCACGGGGACCTGCGCCGCGCGCTCGAGATACCGCGTGAGGTCCTGGCGCGTGAGGTCCTGGTGCGGCGCGACGCCGGGGGAGCCGGCGACCTCGGCGACGAGCCCGGAGTGGTCCGGCGTCGGATACGCCGCGAGGACGACGTCCGGGCCGTGCTCCGCCCGCGCGCCGTCGAGCAGGCGGGTGCTCGCGGCGCGCAGCTCGGCCTCGCTGAACGCGGCACGCCGCACCGTGACGGTCACGCCGCGCGGCGCGGCCCCCTGGAGGCGGAGCGCCGCCGTGGGCGTCGGGCCCTTCCACGAGAGCGTCACGGTCGCGGTGGGGTAGTCGACGGCGACGCCGGCGTAGCCGGGCATGCGGGCAAGCTCTGTCGCCGTCCCGGCGACCTGGTCGACGGCGGACCGCACGGGGTCGGCGTCGGTCGCGGCGGCCGCCTCGACCACGGCGGGTGACGCGCTGCCCATGCCCACCTCGCTCGCGGGACCGGTGCCCCCTGTCGCCGCGGCGGGCACCGCGAGCGCCGCCCCCAGTGCCATCGCGCCGAGCGCGACCACGCGCCGGACCGTGCTGTTCCGCCTCATTGCTGTCGTCCCCCCGAGCGACACCGCGCAGCGCCGACCGACGCCGCCGTGTCATCGTTGGACACGGGGTGAAATGCTGCAACACACAGTCTGTGATGTGGAGTGGCAGGTCAGTGGGTTATGAAGAGACGCGACCCCGGGATCACCTCAGAACGGGCCTGTATGCCACGTCCGTCTCCACCTCGAGGACGTCGAGCGCGATCCCGACGAAGGACTGGGTGCCGAGTGCCAGCAGCCCGGTTCCGGTGGCGCGAGCAGCGTCACGGCCGTGGGCCATCGCAGATCGTGCATCCAGGACATGTCCGTGCAGGGACCCCGCGGTGGAGAACGAGAGGTACTCGTCGGCGCGGGCTGCGATCACGGTGTCGGCACCGCGAAGCTCGGCGAAGCACTCGGCGACGGACTTCGTGTCGGGAAAGCTCGCCACGACCGTCGTGAGGGGCCCGACGGACCGGCGGTACTCCGCGACGGCTGCGGCAACGCCCTCGGGGGAGATCGCGCCGTCGACCATCACGGGGATGTCGTCCCACGTGTGACGACTCATCCGACCCGGGACGTACACGCGGGAGAGGGCGTCGGCCAGTCGATCGGCATCCAGGGTCCAGCCAAGGGCCTTGGCCATCACTCGGGCGGCAGTCACGCCCGTCGTCGCGTTCAGGCGAGTGAACGGTGGCAGGTCCGTGGGCGCGGCACTCGACGACGGCGTCTCCACGGTGAGGAGCCGGCAGCCGAATCGCGCGGCGACCTCCTCGAGGACGGCGGTCACGACGGCGTCCTGCTCGACCGTGACGATGGTCCGGGTGGCCGGGCCGACGACACCGAGCAGGTCACGTGCCACGTCCTCCAGGGTCGGTCCGAGCAGGTCACCGTGCTCGTAGAACACGGAGGTCACGGCGACCACGCGCGGATCGAACAGGCTCACCTCGTCCGACCGCCCGCCGAGGCCTTCCTCGAGCACCAGGACCTCGGCACCCTGCCAGGCTGTCCAGGCCGCACCGGCGATCGTGAAGGCCCCGGTGGGAGACAGGTATCCCCCGGCAGGAGAGCCGACCGCGCCTCGTGCGTCGGCGAGTGCCGCGGCGAGGCGTTCATAGCCCTCAGGCGAGATCGCTTGGCCGTCGATGCGGACACGCTCGCGATTGGTCCGCAGTCCCGGCGACGAGACGAGCCCGACCCGGGCCGCCCGACCGGCCGGTGCCGTGGCAGCGGACAGAGCGGCTGCCGCGTGGATCGCTGCCGTGCCCTTTCCCTTGGACCCGACCACGGTGAGAACCGGGGGTGTGTCTTCCCATGTGCCGAGCGCAGCGCCCACCGCACGCGCCCGGTCGAGAGAGCGCCGCGTTCCGGGACGTCTGTCACGCCACTCCGCGAAGAAGGACTCGTCGCCGGGAAGGTGCTGGGCGGTCACCCGCCTACCTTCTCACCTCTCACGTCGGTGTCGTGGCCCGCCATCTCCTCGACCCACCGCTTGTCGACCCTGGCGCCGCGACGGGGCTGCGGGATCCGCAGACGCGCCAGTGCGAACACCGACATGAGCGCGGTGCCGAGCCCGAGGGTGGGCCAGTGCGGGTCGGGCAGCGCCGCGCCTGCCAGCACCAGGCTCGCCAGGGGGACTACCAGCGAGTTGAGGTTGCGGATGAGGACCGGCCGCAGACGGCGCCGGACCGTCACGACGGTCGCGACCGGGGCACCCAGGTCCCGGCGAAGTTGTGCCGACATCCGGACGACGACGTGCGGAGACATGCCCTCGGGGAGGTGGGGCCACAGGCGGTTGACACGCTGCACCCGCTTGATCGACTCGGGCGGAGCACCGGATTCCGGAGGATCGTGGTCCGCGACAGCGAGTGCGGCCACCTCGCGACCGCCCCAGCGCACGAGGACCTGCTGACCGGGCTCGAGCCCGATGCGGTCGAAGACGGCCGGGTGCAGGCTGACGACAGCCGCGCCGTCGTCGCCCGCGTGCGCCTGCATGATCCGAGCAGCGAACTCGGGTGCACGGAAGAGCGCGCGCCACAAGCGCTCGGCCATCGTGTCGGCTGCGGCACCGGTCCGTCCGACCCAGCTCTCCCGACGCCGCCGCCGTGTGACGGCGGCCGGAGCCGCCACCAACGCCACGTCGCCGTCCGTCGTACCGTCCGACGCGATGAGGAGCCGGAGCTGGTAGCCCAGGCGGATCTGGCCCGGCGGCACGTGGCTGCGGGGGACCGCGCGGACCCACGCGGTGACTCCGTCGTGCACGAGGAGGTAGATGCCGGACGCCAGGTCGTCGGGGCTGACGTGCACCTCGTCGGCCGCCGGGAGGTCACGGGCGAGGGCAGCCCGCGTTCGTAACGGCACGATCTGCGGAACGTGCAGGGAGACCGCAGAGGCATCGCCCAACTTCTCCCGCAGGCGGCGACCTACCCCGATCTCGGCGGGGGAGATTTCACGCGATTCCTCGGGGATCCCTGGGGCAGCGGCGCTCCAGGCCCATGCGACCTCCGACCGCTCACCTGTCGTGACAGCGACGGGGACCGGCCCGCGGAGCCCTCTGATCGTGTCGGGGTGGACGACGGCCAGTGGCAGGCCCGAGGCGATCGCCACCGGGACGGTCGCGAGGGTGAGTGACGATCGAGTGGTTGTCATGCCCGCGATCGCATCGATCAAGGCATTCAGCAGACGGGAGAGATCCTCGGGCGCACCCGACGGCGGCCTGAACCGGGCGGAGATCTCCACCTGGACGGCCGGCACGTCGCGGGCCTGGGCGAACGAGGTCACCGTGGTAGGGCGCATGGCGGCGAAGAGGGCGTTGGTCGTGACGCGGAGCTCGGACCGTCGCAGCGTCGCGACGAACTCGGCCGGGACGGAGCCGTCGCCGGTGCCGAGATCGATGTCGGACTCCGGTCGGCTCCGCATACCGTGCAGGTCGAGGACCGCGGCAGGGCGTAGCTCGGCGAGGCGCCGCTTGAGGGGATGGTCGTCGTCGTGGTTGGCGTCGCCGGACGTCCTGGCGGCGACGAGGGCTGTGCACCCTGTCAGCTCCGCGATCAGAAGTGCCAGGCCACCGGTCCCGCGGTCTGCCACCTTGGCGGAGCCGTCTCGGACATGATTCGTGGCATGCGTCGCGGTCACGACGATGTGCGCTCGCGACGTGCCCGGCAGCTCGAGCAGACCGGGTGTCGCCTCGACCACATCCCGCGGCAGACGCTTGAGCGGGACCGGACTCTCCCCGTCGTACCCGTTCCGGCTGAAAACCCGCTCGAAAACCTGCCAGCGGACCGCGAGCTCGCCGCCCGTGGGCGAGGCCAGCTCCTCCTCCGACACCTGCTGCGCCCCCACACGAGATCGGCAACGTTGATGGCGGAACCCTATCCTCGTCCCGTGGACGCAGCCTTCGAAGCAGTGCGTCGCGAACTCGCGACCCGAGCCCCCGAATTCGACATCGACCCCACCATGGCGCGCGTGCAGCGGGTCCTGGAGCTCCTGGGCGACCCTCACCGTGCCTATCGGGCCGTCCACGTCACCGGGACCAACGGCAAGTCCTCGACGGCGCGCATAGTCGAGCGCCTGGTGCGGGAGCACGGTCTGCGCACGGGCCTGTTCACGTCGCCCCACATGACCAGCTTCGCGGAGCGCATCGCCGTCGACGGCGAGCCCCTCACCGAAGAACGCTTCGTCGAGGTCTTCGAGGACGTCGCCCCCTACATCGGCGTCGCCGACCGCGAGTCGCAGGAGGCCGGCGGCCCGCGCCTGAGCTTCTTCGAGGTGCTCACCGTCATGGCGTTCGCCGCGTTCGCGGACGCGCCCGTCGACGTCGCGATCGTCGAGGTCGGCATGGGCGGTACGTGGGACTCCACGAACGTCGTCGACGCGGAGGTCTCGGTGATCACGCCCGTCGCCCTCGACCACGAGCGCTGGCTCGGCTCGACCGTCGAGGAGATCGCCACCGAGAAGGCGGGCATCATCAAGGACGGCGCCACCACCGTCCTCGCCGAGCAGTCCGACGCCGCGCTCGAGCCGATCCTGGCGCGGGCCGAGGCGGTCGGGGCGCACCTCGTGCGCGAGGGCATCGACCTCGAGGTCGTCGACCGGCGGGTCGCCGTCGGCGGTCAGCTCGTCGACCTGCGGACACCCGCGGGCGTCTACACCGAGATCTTCGTGCCGCTGCACGGCGCCCACCAGGCGCACAACGCGCTGCTGGCGCTCGCGGCGACCGAGGCGCTGATCAGCGGCGGCCGCGCGCTCGGCGCGCAGATCGTCGAGGCAGGGTTCGCCGGCGTGGAGGTGCCCGGCCGCCTCGAGCTGGTGCGCACCAGCCCGACGGTCCTCGTCGACGTGGCGCACAACCCCGCGGGCGCGGAGGCGCTGGTCGGCGCCCTGGAGGAGTCGTTCAGCCTGCGCCACGTGGTCGCCGTCGTCGCCGTCATGGCGGACAAGGACGCCGAAGGGCTGCTCAGCGTGCTGGAGCCTGCGGTGGCCGAGATCGTCGTCACGCGGAACTCCTCGAGCCGGTCGGCCGAGCCGGAAGACCTGGCGGAGGTCGCGCGCGAGGTCTTCGGCGAGGAGCGCGTGCACGTCACGGACCGCCTCGACGAGGCGCTCCAGGTGGCCGCCGACCTCGCGGAGTCGGGCGACGACCAGGGCGTCGGCGTGGGCACCGGCGTGCTCGTCACGGGCTCCGTGGTGACGGTGGCGGACGCCCGGATCCTCATGCGCCGCCCCTGACCTGTACGCCCGGCGTGTCCGTGGTGTTACATGAAGCCATGGGACGCGTTCGCCGGCCCGGCGCCGTCGCCGGGTCGCGCAGCCCACGAGGAGGTCGCCGTGAAGAAGCTGCTGAACGATCCCGCTGACGCGGTCGCCGACTCCCTGGCCGGCTTCGCGCTCGCGCACGCCGACCTGGTGCAGGTCAGCTCGTCGCCCGTGTTCGTCAGCCGCGCAGGCGGAGCCGTGACCGGCAAGGTCGGGCTCGTCAGCGGCGGCGGCTCCGGCCACGAGCCCCTGCACGCGGGGTTCGTCGGCGCGGGCATGCTCGACGCCGCCGTGCCGGGCGCCGTGTTCACGTCGCCGACGCCGGACCAGATCCTGCCCGCCGTCCAGGCGGCGGACGGCGGCGCGGGCGTGCTCGCGATCGTCAAGAACTACACGGGCGACGTGCTCAACTTCGAGACGGCGGTCGAGCTCGCCGAGGCGGAGGGCGTCGAGGTCGCGACCGTGCTCGTGAACGACGACGTCGCGGTCGAGGACTCGCTCTACACCGCGGGTCGCCGTGGCGTGGCCGGCACGCTCGCCGTGGAGAAGATCGCCGGCGCGGCGGCCGACCGGGGCGCCGACCTGGGCACGGTGACCGCCGTCGCCCAGCGCGTCGTGGCGAACGTGCGCTCCATGGGTGTCGCCCTGGCCGCGCCCGTCGTGCCGCACGTCGGCCGGCCCAGCTTCGACCTGGGCGACGACGAGATCGAGGTCGGCATCGGCATCCACGGCGAGCCGGGCCGCCGCCGCGTCCCCGCGGCGAGCGCCGACGAGGTCACCGAGATGCTCCTCGCGCCGGTGGCGGACGACCTGGGCCTGACCGGCGGCGACCGAGTGTTGCTGTTCGTCAACGGAATGGGGGGCACTCCGCTGTCCGAGCTCTACGTGGTCTATGGTCGAGCGCGGCGCCTGCTCGAGGAGCGGGGCGTGACGGTCTCCCGGTCGCTGGTGGGCAACTACGTGACGTCCCTCGAGATGCAGGGAGCGTCGGTCACGGTGCTCCGGCTGGACGACGAGCTGGAAGCCCTCTGGGACGCGCCGGTGACCACTGCGGCACTTCGGTGGTGAGACAGGAAAGGCTGGCGGACATGGCGTTGGACGCGGACTGGGCGGAACGTTGGGTCCGCCGCACGGCTCAGGCCGTGGCGGACGCGAAGGACGAGCTCACCGAGCTCGACCGGCAGATCGGCGACGGCGACCACGGCGAGAACCTGCACCGCGGCTTCCAGGCCGTGGTGGCACGGCTCGACGACACGGCGGCGCAGCCCGCCGCGGACGAGGAGCGGACGGTCGGTGACGTGCTCAAGCTCGTCGCGACCACCCTGATGTCGACGGTGGGCGGTGCGTCGGGGCCCCTGTACGGGACCGCGTACCTCCGGGCCGCGAAGGTGTCGGGGCGCTCGCAGATCGACCCGCCCGCCGTGGTGGCGGTGCTGGAGGCCGCCCTCGAGGGCGTCGCCTCGCGGGGCAAGGCGACGGTGGGGGAGAAGACGATGGTGGACGCGTGGCAGGCGGCCGTCGACGCGGCGGAGGCCGCCGCGGACGACGGCGGTTCCGAGGTGGACGTGCTGCGGGCGGCGGCAGAGGCGGCGGACACGGCGTCGACGGGCACGATCCCGCTCGTCGCGACCAAGGGGCGCGCCTCCTACCTGGGTGAGCGCAGCGCGGGTCACGAGGACCCGGGCGCGCGCTCCACCGCGCTCGTGCTCGGCGCCGCGATGGCGGCGGCCGTGTCCGGCCCGACCGGCCCGGAGTCCGACCCCGCCGACCCCCGCAGCGCCGCATGACGGCGCGGGTGGCCCTCCTGCTCGTCTCCCACTCCGCCGACCTGGCCCGCGGCGCCGCGGAGCTGGCCGGCCAGATGGCGCCCGACGTGCTGGTCCGTGGCGTGGGCGGCGGGCCCGACGGCGGGCTGGGCACGTCGCTCGACGCCGTCCAGAAGGAGCTGGGCGACATCCTGGAGCGCCTCGGCGAGGGCGGGCCGGCGGACCTGCCGGCCGACGCCGAGGGCGGCGGCGTCGTGGTGCTCGGCGACCTGGGGTCGTCGGTGCTCACGGTCGAGGCCGTGCTGGAGCTGGACGACTCCCTCGCCGAGCGGGTGGTCCTGGCGCGTGCCCCGTTCGTCGAGGGTGCCGTGGCCGCGGCGGTGACCGCGCACGGCGGTGCCGACCTGGCGGCGGTGCTCGAGTCGGCGAACGCGTCGGTGGCGATGTACCAGCCCGCGGAGGGCGCGACCGCGGCGGCGGGGGCCCCGGCCGAGGACGGCGCGACGTCACGCACCGTGACCGTGCGCAACCCGCTCGGCCTGCACGCGCGCCCGGCCGCACTGGTGTCGCGCAAGGTCGCCGAGCTGGGCGCCGCGGTGACGATCGACGGCGTCGACGCCTCGAGCGTGCTGCAGCTCATGGCGCTCGGCGCGACGCAGGGCCGCGAGCTGCGCGTCGAGGCGACGGGGGAGCGGGCGGCCGAGGCCGTCGAGACGGTGGTCGAGATGATCGACGGAGGCTTCGGCGAGGTGTGACGCCCGTCTCAACTTTTTGCAGTTGATGCATTTTTGCGCGGGGTGCAAGAATTGACGCATGGCACCCACCACCCCGCGTGAGACGGACGCGCCGGCGCTCGGCCTGCGCGAGCTCGCGGACGCCCTCGAGGGCACCCCGGCCGAGCGTGGGCTGCGCGAGCGCAAGAAGCGGTCGCGCCGCCTCGCCCTGATCGACGCCGCTCAGGAGCTCGTCGCCGAGCACGGCCTCGACGCCGTGACCGTCGAGATGATCAGCGCTCAGGCCGGTGTCTCGCCGCGCACGTTCTTCAACTACTTCGAGTCCAAGGACGATGCCGTGCTCGGCGCGGAGGACGCGGGCCTGCCCGACGACGTGGTGGGTACGTTCGTCGACGGCGGCCCCACCGGCCGGCTGCTCTCCGACGTGCAGGTGCTGGTCGCCGCCCTTCTCGCCACCGCCGACGAGGGCCACGACCGGGTCCGACGCGCCGTCGACCTCGTGCAGCAGGAGCCGCGCCTCCTGCAGCGGCACATGGCCTGGCTGGATCGGCACCAGAAGCGGCTCGGCGAGATCTTCGAGGCCCGCCGCGCCGCGCACCCGTTCTCGACCGACACCGAGCTGCTCAACCTGCTCGTCCTGATGCTGCTGCGCACCTCGCTCGCTGCCTGGGAGCGTGCGGGCTGCACCGGCCGCGCGGCCGACCACCTGCCCTCGGCCGTCTCCCAGCTCCTCGACCTCGCCGCCGGCGACGTCGCTCCCTGAGCTCCCCCCGACCCTTCCCCGGAAAGGCACCCCACCCATGAGTCACGCCGTCTCCACGGCGCCGGACAAGCCGCTGGTCGTCCTCAACCAGCGCACGATCTGGCTGATCTTCGGGGCCCTCATGGCCTCGATGTTCCTGTCCTCCCTCGACCAGACCATCGTCGGCACCGCGATGCCCACGATCGTCGGCGAGCTGCACGGCGTCGAGCACCAGGGCTGGGTCATCACCGCGTACATCCTCGCGATCGCGATCGCGATGCCGCTGTACGGCAAGTTCGGTGACCTCTACGGCCGGCGCTGGCCGTTCCTCGTGGCCGTCGGCCTGTTCGTGGTCGCCTCGCTCGGCGGCGGCATGGCGCAGTCCTTCGAGGCGCTCGTGGCCTGGCGCGCCGTGCAGGGTCTGGGCGGCGGCGGCCTGATGATCCTGTCGCAGGCGATCATCGCCGACATCATCCCCGCGTCCGACCGCGGCAAGTACATGGGCCCGATGGGCGCCCTGTTCGGCATCTCCGCCGTCGCGGGCCCGCTGCTCGGCGGCTGGCTGACCGACGGCCCCGGCTGGCGCTGGACGTTCTGGATCAACGTGCCGATCGGCATCGCGGCCTGGGTCATCGCCTACGTCGCGCTCAAGCTGCCCTCGCACCGTTCGAACCGGCCCACCGACTGGGGCGGCATCCTCACCATGGCGTTCGGCACCACCGGCATCGTGCTGCTCACGAGCTGGGAGTCGCTCGGCAACGACGGCTACGACTGGTCGGACCCCACCCTCATGACCCTGCTCCTCGGCACGGTCGTCGCCGTCGGCCTCTTCGTGCTGATCGAGAACCGGGTGGCCGAGCCGCTGATCCCGCTGCGGCTGTTCAAGAACCCCACGTTCACCATCACCACGCTGATCGGGCTCGTGCTCGGCATGGGCATGTTCTCCGCCATGTCGATGCTGCCGACGTTCCTGCAGATGTCGGCCGGCGCGGGCGTCACCGAGTCGGGCCTGCTGATGCTGCCGATGATGGCGGGCGTCATGCTCACCTCGATCCTCTCCGGCTTCGCGATCGCGAAGACCGGCCGGTACAAGATGTACCCGGTCGCGGGCCTGGTCATCACGATCCTCGGCATGGTCTGGCTGACCCGGCTCGAGGGCGGCATGTCCCTGTGGCTGTTCGGCGCCATGATCTTCGTGCTCGGTGCCGGCATGGGCCTCATCATGCAGACCATCGTGCTCGCCGTGCAGAACGCGGTGGACCCGCACGAGCTGGGCACCGCGACGTCGTCCAACAACTTCTTCCGCGAGATCGGCGCGGCCGTCGGTACGGCGGCCTTCACCACGGTGTTCACCTCGCGGCTCGGCGACAACCTCGAGGGCGTGTTCAGCGGCTTCCCGCAGGGCGCCGTGCCCGAGGGCGGCGGGTCGGGCCTGACCCCGCAGATCGTCGAGCAGCTGCCCGAGCCGCTGCGCACCGGCGTGGTCGACGCGTTCGCCGACGCCCTGGCGCCCGCGTTCTGGTACCTCGTGCCGCTCGTGGTCGTCGGCCTGGTGCTGGCGCTGTTCCTCAAGGAGGTCAAGCTCTCGAACGAGGCGGGGATGGTCGCCCGCGGCGAGGCCGTCGTGGAGGGCGCTGCGGCGCCGACGGCCGGAGCCGCGCCGGCCGACGACGAGGCCGGGGCCTGCGCCGAGCACGGGCCCGCGGCCGGGGACCGGACGGATATCCTGGACCGGTGAGCAAGGACCGACCCGCCCCCGGCGACCGCATCAAGCCCAAGAAGTCCGCGCTGGTGCAGTTCACGTCCACCACGCTGATGCTCGAGGTGTTCCTCGTGCTGTTCGCCACGCTGGCGGTGTGGGGGCTGCGCGACTCGGAGTTCGGGCGCGGTCCGCTGCGGCTCGAGTCCGGTCCCGTGATCTGGACGCTGGGCGGCGTGCTCGCCGTCGTGCTGCTCGTGCTCTCCCGTGCGCAGGGTTCGCAGGCCGGCCGCGCCGCCGGGACGGTCGCCCAGGTCCCCGTGCTGGCGATGGGCCTCCTGGTGCCGATGATGTTCCTGGTCGGCGGCGTCTTCGTCGTCCTGTGGTTCTACGCGCTGCGCCTGGGTGCGCGCGTCGACCGTGAACGCGCGGAGTACGACGCGGCCCACCCGGAGACGGCGCCCAACACGCCCTGACCGCCCGCCCGACCCCTGCTGACGCCCAGGCCACCGCCGGTGACCTGGGCGTCAGGCGTGTCAGGGAGCCGATACGCTACGTCCCATGACCGACGTCGCAGAGAAGACCCTGCCCGCGGAGGCCTCGGCACAGCCCGTGGCCGAGCGCACCCTCGTCCTCGTCAAGCCGGACGGCGTCCGCCGCGGCCTGTCCGGAGAGGTGCTGCGCCGCATCGAGACCAAGGGCTACACCCTGCGCGCCGTGGAGCTGAAGCACGCCACCGAGGAGCTGCTGGCAGCCCACTACGCCGAGCACCAGGGCAAGCCGTTCTACGGTCCGCTGGTCGAGTTCATGATGTCCGGACCGGTCCTGGCCGTCGTGGCCGAGGGCGAGGGCGTCATCCCGGGCTTCCGCTCGCTCGCGGGCGCGACGAACCCGACGGAGGCCGCGCCGGGCACGATCCGCGGCGACCTCGGGCGCGACTGGGGCACGGCCGTCCAGCAGAACCTGGTGCACGGCTCCGACTCCGCGGAGTCGGCGGCCCGTGAGATCTCCCTCTGGTTCCCCACCCTCCCCTGACCCCCGCCCGCCGAGGTAGTCACGTGGCGAGGTAGTCAGTTGGCGAGGTAGTCATCCAGCGCGGACCGGATGACTACCTCGCTGCACGACTACCTCGCCACGTGACTACCTCGCCAGATGACTACCTCGGCGTGGATCGGACGTCGGTCCGAGGAATCGACCGTTCTCACCGTTAGGCTCGAGCCCGTGCACCTGAAGACGCTCACGCTCCGAGGATTCAAGTCCTTCGCGTCGGCGACCACCCTCGAGCTGGAGCCGGGCATCACCTGCGTGGTGGGGCCCAACGGTTCCGGCAAGTCGAACGTGGTCGACGCCCTGGCCTGGGTCATGGGCGAGCAGGGTGCCAAGTCGCTGCGCGGCGGCAAGATGGACGACGTCATCTTCGCGGGCACCTCCGGCCGCGCCCCGCTCGGACGCGCCGAGGTGTCGCTGACGATCGACAACACCGACGGCGCGCTGCCGATCGACTACACCGAGGTGACGATCTCGCGCACGCTGTTCCGCAGCGGCGGGTCCGAGTACGCCATCAACGGCAACGCCTGCCGCCTGCTCGACATCCAGGAGCTGCTCAGCGACTCCGGCATCGGGCGCGAGATGCACGTCGTGGTCGGCCAGGGCCAGCTCGACGCCGTCCTGCGCGCCACGCCGGAGGAGCGCCGCGGTTTCATCGAGGAGGCCGCAGGCGTCCTCAAGCACCGCAAGCGCAAGGAGAAGGCGCTGCGCAAGCTCGACGCGATGCAGGGCAACCTGGCGCGCCTGGGCGACCTCACCGCGGAGCTGCGCCGCCAGCTCGGACCGCTCGGCAGGCAGGCCGAGGCGGCGCGCAAGGCGCAGACCGTGCAGCGCGACCTGCGTGACGCGAAGTCGCGTCTGCTCGCGGACGACCTCGCGCAGCTCACGGCCCAGCTCGAGCAGGAGCGCGCCGACGAGCGCTCGCTGCGGCAGCGCCAGGCGGAGACCGAGGCCGCGCTGTCCGAGGCCCGTGCCACGCTGGCCCGGCTCGAGGCCGAGACGTCGGCGGAGTCGCAGCAGGTGAGCCAGGCGGGCGACACCGTCTTCGCCCTCTCCCAGACGCGCGAGCGGCTGCGCAGCCTCCAGTCGCTGGCGGCCGAGCGCGCCCGGCTGCTCGGCACGGCCGAGCCAGCGCACCAGGGGCAGGACCCGGACGACCTCGAGGCGCAGGCGGCCAGGGCCCGCGCCAGCGAGGAGGAGCTGCTCACCGAGGTCGAGATGGCTCGCGAGGTCGTCGAGTCCGCCGTCGACGCGCGTGCCGAGGCCGAGGCGGCGGCGCAGGCCGCCGAGCGGTCGCACGCCGCGCTGCTGCGCGCCGCCGCGGACCGGCGTGAGGGCCTGGCGCGCCTGGCCGGTCAGGTGGCCGCGCGGCGCAGCCGCGTCGAGGCGGCCCAGTCGGAGCTGGACCGCCTCCGCGACGCGCTGCTCGAGGCCGAGCAGCGTGTCGAGGAGACGTCGCGCGAGCTCGGCGCCCTCGAGGCCGAGGTCGGCGGCGGCGAGGAGGGCACGGAGTCGCTCGAGGTCGCGCACGAGGCGGCCTCGGAGGTGCTCGAGCTCGCCAAGGCGGAGGTGCGGCACCTCCAGGAGCAAGTGACGACGGCGCAGCGCGACCGCAGCGCCGCGGAGGCGAAGGTCGAGGCGCTCGAGCTGAGCCTCGACCGCAAGGACGGCGCGGGCACGCTGCTCGCCGCCGACCAGGCAGGCGTGCTGGGCTCGGTGGCCGCACTGCTCGGCATCGAGCCCGGGTTCGAGGACGCCGTGGCCGCCGCGCTCGGCCCGGTGGCCGACGCCGTGGCCGTCGCGGGGATCGACGAGGCCGTCGACGCGCTGCGCCTGCTGCGCGACCAGGACGCCGGCCGCGCCAGCCTCGTGGTGGGCGGCGACGGCCCGGGGGCGGGGGCCGACCGTCCTGCGGTCGACCTCCCCGCCGGTGCCCGGTGGGCCACCGACGTGGTCCGCGCGGCGGGCCCGGCGTCGGGCGCGCTGCTGACGATCCTGCGTGACGTCGTCGTGGTGGACGACCTCGCGCGTGCCCGGGCGCTCGTGCGCGACCAGCCGGTCGTCGCCGTCACGCGCGCGGGCGACCTGCTCGGTGCCACCCGCGCGTGGGGCGGCTCGGCGGCGGCGCCGAGCGTGCTGCACCTGCAGTCGGCGCTCGACGAGGCGAAGGCGGCGCGGGACGAGGCCGTCGCGCCGCCAGGTGTGCTGCTCGTGCCCGGCTTCGACGAGACCGTGCTCGGCTACCAGGACCGCGACCTGATCGCGGACGCGGACACGATGCGGCTCGTCGTGCCGTTCACGAACGGCATCTTCCGGCCTGCCGTGCTGCTGGACGGGCGGCTGGTCGGCACGTGGCGCCGCGCGCCGAGGAAGGGCGAGCCCGCGTACGAGCTGGTGCCGTCGGCGCCGGACGAGGTCCGCACGGCGGTCGACGACGCGATTGCCGCCTGGCCGCACGACTGACCTCCTGCGGGCGCCGGGCACGCGCGTCAAGATGGACCATGCTGCTCGCAGAGGTCGCCGCCACGTCCGACGCCGTCGCCGCCACACGCTCGCGCCTCGCCAAGCGCGCCGCGATCGCCGACCTCCTGCGCCGTACGGCCACGGGCACCGCGCCTGGGCATGACCGGGCCGACGACCTCGAGATCGTCGTCGCCTACCTCGCCGGGTCGCTCCGCCAGCGCCGCACCGGTCTGGGGTACGCCGCGCTGCGCGACCTGCCCCCGCCCGCCGACGAGCCCGGCCTCACGGTGCGCGAGGTCGACGCGGCGTTCGCCGCGATGGCCGCGTTCGAGGGACCGGGGTCGGCACAGGCACGGTCGACGGCGACCGGCGAGCTGTTCGGCTCCGCGACCGAGCGCGAGCAGGCGCTGCTGCGCGGCCTCGTCTCCGGCGAGCTGCGGCAGGGCGCGCTCGACTCCGTCATGGTCGACGCCGTCGCGGAGGCAGCGGAGGTGCCCGCCGACGCCGTCCGCCGCGCGGTCATGATGCGCGGCGCGACCGGCCCGGTCGCAAGCGCCGTCCTGCTCGCCGACGACCCGATCGCCGCGCTGGCGTCGTTCACGCTCGAGGTCGGACGGCCGGTGCGGCCGATGCTCGCGCAGTCCGCCCCGGACATCGCGGCGGCGTTCGAGAAGCTCGCTCCCGACGGCGACGCCGGGCTGTGCGTCGACGTCAAGCTCGACGGCATCCGCATCCAGGTGCACCGCGACGGTGACGACGTGCTCGTGGTGACCCGCTCGCTGGACGACATCACGGCCCGCGTGCCCGAGATCGTCGAGGTGGTGCGTGCGCTGCCCACGCGACGGCTGGTGCTCGACGGCGAGGCGCTGGCGGTCGACGAGGACGGCGTGCCGCGGCCGTTCCAGGAGACGGCGGCCCGTTCGGCGACGCGCGAGTCCGGCCGGGGACGGGGCGCACCGGCGGAGGCGGAGCTGGCCGAACAGCTACGGCTGACGCCGTTCTTCTTCGACGTGCTGCACGCCGACGGGCGCGACCTCGTCGACGACCCGCTGCGCGACCGCCTCGCCGTCCTCGACGAGGTCGCGGCGCCGCACACGGTGCGCCGCCTGGTCACGGCGGACGCCGACGCGGCCGCGGAGTTCTTCGCCGGCGCGCTGCGCGAGGGTCAGGAGGGCGTGGTGGTCAAGACCCTCGACGCCCCCTACGCGGCCGGACGCCGGGGCGCCGGCTGGGTCAAGGTCAAGCCGCGCCAGACGCTCGACCTCGTGGTGCTCGCCGTCGAGCGCGGCTCGGGGCGGCGGGAGGGCTGGCTGTCGAACATCCACCTCGGCGCGCGCAACCCGCAGGGCGGCTTCACGATGCTCGGCAAGACGTTCAAGGGCATGACCGACGAGACGCTCGCGTGGCAGACGCGCCGGTTCCGCGAGCTCGAGGTCGAGGACGACGGCTGGGTCGTCACCGTCCGCCCCGAGCAGGTCGTCGAGATCGCCTTCGACGGGCTGCAGCGCTCGACCCGCTACCCGGGCGGGCTCGCGCTGCGGTTCGCGCGCGTGCTGCGCTACCGCGACGACAAGAGCGCCGCCGAGGCCGACACCATCGACACGGTGCGGCTGCTCGCGGGGTTCTGAGCGAGGTCCGCCCCACACCGCGCGAGTCGTTCGCGGGAGACTCGGCAACGGGCGGGTCGGTCCGCGAGCCCAGGACGCGCACCTAGAGCCCGGCCGCCTCCCGCAGCCGCCGGGCGTACGGGTGCTGCGGGTCCTCCAGCACCGTCGACGCCGGCCCGTGCTCGACCACCCGGCCGTGCTGCAGCACCGCGAGGTCGTCGCTCATGTGCAGCGCGACGCCGAGGTCGTGCGTGATCAGCAGGTACGCGAGGTTGCGCTCGCGCTGGAGCCGGTCCAGGAGGTCGAGCACCTGGGCCTGGACCGAGACGTCGAGGGCCGAGACCGGCTCGTCGAGGATCAGCACGCGGGGGTCCGCCGCGAGCGCCCGCGCGATCGAGACCCGCTGCCGCTGCCCGCCGGACAGGTGCAGCGGACGGCGCGCCGCGACGTCGGCATCGAGGCCGACCGTGCCCAGCAGGGCCGTGATCTCGGCGCGGACAGGTCCGGGGCGCAGCGACCGGCCGCGGGTGACGGCGTCGGCGAGGACGGTGCCGACGGTCCAGCGGGGGTCGAACGAGCTGAGCGCGTCCTGGAACACGGCGCCGACCAGGGGCCTGCGGGCGCGGCGCGCGCTCTCCGGGCCGGGGCTCCAGGGCTCGCCGAGCAGGGTGACCTCGCCGGCGTCGGGCTGCTCGAGGCCGAGCAGGAGGCGCGCGGTGGTCGACTTGCCGGAGCCCGACTCGCCCACCAGCCCGAGGGTGCGGCCTGCCCGGAGGGTGAGCGAGACGTCGTCGGCGGCCACGATGTCCCGCCCGGCGACGTGGAACACCCGCCGCACCCCGCTGACGGACATCAGGACGTCCGAGCCGTCGAGCGGAGGAGTTGTCGGCTCATGAGCTCCGGTGCGCCGACTGTTCCTCCGTCCGCCGGAGTCGGCGTCCGCAGCCGCAGCGTCCAGGAGCGGGACCCCGCGGGGGCGGCCCGCCGGGACCGCGGCGACCAGCGCCTTCGTGTACGGGTGGCGCGGGTGGCCGAGGACCTCGGCGGGCGTGCCCTCCTCGACCAGCGCCCCGTCGGTCATGACGAGCACCCGGTCGGCGACGCCGCGCACCACCGCGAGGTCGTGGCTGATGAGCAGCACACCGGTGCCCTCGTCGCGCAGCTGCCCCAGCAGCCGCAGCACACCCGCCTGGACGGGCTGGTCGAGGGCCGTGGTGGGCTCGTCGGCGATGACGAGCGCGGGGTCGGCGGCGATGCCCGCCGCGATGAGCGCGCGCTGCCGCTGCCCGCCGGAGAGCTGGCCGGGGCGTTGCCGGGCGCGCAGCTCGGGGTCGTCGAGGCCGACGCGGCGCAGCAGCTCGAGCGTGCGCTCGCGCCGGGCTGCGGCGTCGAGGTCGGTGTGCAGGGCGAGGGTGTCGGCGATCTCGCGGCCGACGGGCCGCAGGGGGTCGAGCGAGACGAGCGCGTCCTGCGCGATGAACCCCACGGTGCCGCCGCGCAGCCGGCGCAGGCGCCGCCCGGACAGGCCGAGCACCGCCTCCCCCGCGACGGTCAGCGCGGCGGCCGTCACCCGGGCGCCGTCGCCCGCGAGGCCGAGGACGCTGCGTGCGGTGACGCTCTTGCCCGAGCCGGACTCGCCGACGATCGCCACGCACTCGCCCGCCGCCACCTCGAAGCTCACGCCGTCGACGACCCGGCGCCCGCCGAAGCTGACCGCCAGGTCGTCGACGCGAAGCACTGCCCCGCTCATGCCGCGCTCCTGTTCCGCTTCTGGATCCCCCGGCCCAGCACCGTGGCCGCCGCGGCGCTCGCCACGATGGCCAGCCCGGGGAAGAACGTCATCCACCAGAAGTTCGCGATGTAGGTGCGGCCCGCGGCCAGCATCGCGCCCCACTCGGCGGCGGGCGGCACGGCGCCCAGGCCGAGGTAGCTCAGGGACGACACCCAGATGACCGCCTGCCCGAGCCCGAGGGTGGCCAGCACGAACAGCGCGGCCGTGACGTTCGGCAGCACGTGCCGGGTCACGATCCAGAACCGGCCGCGCCCGAGCACGCGCGCGGCCTCGACGAACTCGGCGGACGCCGTCCGGCGCACCTGGGAGCGGATGATCCGGGCGTAGCCGGGCGCGGTCGCGAGCCCGACGGCGACCGTCGAGCTCACCACGCCCGGCCCGGTGACCACGATGAACAGCAGCGCGAGCAGCAGGCCGGGGAACGCGAACAGCACCTCGACGAACCGGGTGGTGCCGAAGTCGAGCCACCGCGGCCCCAGTCCGGCGACGAGCCCGAGCACCGTGGCCAGGCCGATGCCGATCGCGGTGGCGAGCACGCCGATCCGCAGCGACTCGGCGGCGCCGTGCACCACGCGCGTGTAGATGTCGCGCCCGGACTCGTCGGTGCCGAACAGGTGCGCGAGCGAGGGCGGCTGGAACGCCTCGGTGCGCGAGACCGCGAGCGGGTCGCCGGGCGCGAGCAGCCCGGGCCAGAACGCCGCGACGAGCAGCAGCACGAGCACCACGCCCGCGAGCGCCTCCGCCACGGTCGGGCGGAACCCGCGCGCGCTCACCGCGGCACCGTCCGGGTGCGCGGGTCGACGAGGCGGTCGGCGACGTCGGTGAGCAGCGTCATCAGCGTGTAGGCGAGCGCGACGACGAGCACGATGCCGGTCACGAGCGTGACGTCGCGCAGCTGCACGGCGGACAGCAGGCTGCGCCCGAGCCCCTGCCGCGCGAAGACCGCCTCGACGACGACGGCGCCGCTGATCAGCGAGCCGAAGGCCCACCCGGACAGCCCCACGGCGGGGATGGCCGCGTGCCGCAGCGTGTGCCGCCAGAAGATGCGCACCTCGCTCTCGCCGCGGGCCCGCGCCGTCGTGACGAACGGCGACTCCATGGCGCTCAGCAGCGACTCCCGCATCACCTGCCCGAGAAACCCGGCGAGCGGGACCGCGAGGGTCAGCGCGGGCAGGACCACGCCGAGCGGGCCCGGCACGCTGACCGGCGGCAGCACGCCGAGCGTCGTCGAGAAGAACAGGATGAGCACCGTCGCGAGCCAGAAGTGCGGCACGGCCGCTGCCACCAGCTCGAGGCCCGAGCCGACGGCCCAGGCGACGCGCCCGCCGCGCACGCTCCACGCCGCGAGCGCGCACGCCAGTGCCCAGGCCAGCACGAGCGCGGACACCGCGAGCGTCAGCGTGGCGCCGAGCTGCTCCCCGATCGCCGAGGCGACCGGCTCGCGCAGCGAGTACGACTGCCCCAGGTCGCCGGCGAGCAGGCGCCCGAGGTAGGCGAGGTACTGCACGACGAGCGGCCGGTCGAGGCCGTACTCGCGGCGCACCTGCTCGAGCGCCTCGGGCCCGGCCTGCGACCCGGGCCCGCCGAGGATCGCCTCGGCGGGGTCGCCGGGGATCAGCCGCAGCGCGAAGAACGTGACCGTCGCCGCCGCCCACAGCACGAACACCACGCCGCCCGCGCGCAGCAGCAGCCAGCGCCGGGCACCCGGCACCGGCCGTCTGCGGGCCCCTGTGGTGGGGACGGGGAGGGTCAAGACGCCAGCCAGGCCTCGGCGAACGTCGGCGTGGACACGGTGGGCATGGCCCGCAGCCCGCGCACGGACGACGAGTGCAGGAAGTGGTTCTGCTGGTCGTACAGCGGCAGGATGTGGTAGCCCTCGAGGATGATCCGCTGCGCCTGCTCGTAGAGGCTGGCGCGCTCGTCGTCCCGGCTGGTCGAGGCCGCGCGGGCGAGCAGGTCGTCGAGCTCCGGGTCGTCCACCTGGGCCAGGTTCGCGAAGTAGCCGCTGGGCGCCGGCTCGATGCTCGCCGAGTGGTACAGGATCCGCAGCACGTCCGGCCCGACCTTGGTGTACGGGGCGCTCACGAGGTCGTAGTCGTTCTGCGCGAGCGTCTCGTACCAGCTCGACAGGTCCAGCGGGTGCAGCCGCACCTCGAAGCCCGCCGTGCGCGCGTCGGCCTGGATCTGCTCGAACAGCGACTGCTCGGCCGGGATGGACTGGTTGGTGCTCACCGGGAAGTCGAGGGTGAGGCGCTCGCCGTCCTTGGTGCGGTAGCCCTCGGCGTCGCGCTCGGTCCAGCCCGCCTCGTCGAGCAGCCGCGCCGCGGCGTCGGTGTCGACGCTGAACAGGTCGGGCTCGCTCAGGCCGAGCGGCTCGACGGACGACAGCGGCGAGTACGAGCGCTCCGCGGTGCCGAAGAACAGGCTCTCGATGCCCGCCTCGACGTCGACGGAGCGGATGAACGCCTCGCGGACGCGCTCGTCGTCGAAGGGGGCCTTGCCCGCGTTGAGCTCGATGCGGTTGGCCGCGCCGGGGCGCGGGGCGTCGAGCTCCTCGAGCGCGGGGTCCTCCTCGGCGGAGACGATGGTGTCGGGCTGGGCGTTGTCGATGACCTGCACCTCGCCGGACTGCAGCGCCGCGTACCGGCTCGCGGAGTCGGGGATGAACCGCCACACGATGGTGTCGAGGTACGGCAGCGCACCGCCGTCGGGCACCTCGACGTCTCCGGGCGGGGAGACGTAGTCCTCGTTGCGCACGAGCGTCACCGACTCCTGCCGGTCCCACTCGTCGACGACGAACGGCCCGGTGCCCACCGGCGCGGCGCAGTTCTCCTCCTGGCTGCGCTCCAGGGCCTTCGGCGACTCCATGGCCACCCACACCTGCGACAGCGACTCCAGCAGGGCGCTGTCGGGCTCGCTCAGCTCGAGGCGCACGAGGTGGTCCTCGACGGCCACGACGTCCTGCACCTTGGCGAGCGCCAGGTACCCGGTCGACGACGCCGTGGCCGGGTCCTGCACGTGCGCGATGTTGGCGGCGACGGCCTCGGCGTCGAACGGCGTGCCGTCGGTGAAGGTGACGTCGTCGCGCAGGCGCAGCTCCCAGGCCATGCCGTCGTCGCTCTCGCTCCACTCGGTGGCCAGCCACGGCACGACCTCGCCGTCGTCGGAGAGCGAGACGAGGGACTCGAGGTACTGGGTGGCGACGAGCGCCTGCGGGTAGTTGCCGCCGACGTGCGGGTCGAGGCACGACGGCTCGGCGTCGCCGGAGGCGTAGGTCAGGGTGCCGCCGGCGACGGGTTCACCCGACTCCTGGTCGGGCGAGGTGCCACCGGAGGTGCAGGCGGCGAGGAACAGCGCGGCGGCCGCGACGACGACGGCGGCGGCACGCGGGCGGGTGGACCGGCGCAGGGGCATGGCTTGGTGCACATCCTGTCTGGAGGTTGTCCGACGACTGCGTTCATGCTCCCAAACCCCACCCCGCAGCGACCCTATTCCGCCCGCACGAGGCCTGTGGGACGCACCACAGCGACGCCGGTGGAAACTTCCGCGCCGCCCGGCTCGTTCTCACCTCCTACGCAGGCGTTTTCCTCCCGGCGGGCAGCACGGCCCGCATATACTCGCCGGGTTCGGACGCCCTATCGCAAGGAGCACCGATGACCGAGCCGACGCCGCTTCAACCACCGGCACCTGCCGAGCCGCTCGTGCTCACGGCGCCCGACCCCGTGCAGCCCGTCGCCGGCACGCAGGCGCCCGCCATGGCGCCCAAGGTGGACCCCGCCGTCGCGCCGGCCCTCGACCGCAAGGTGTCCACCTACCTCGATGGCCTGCTGTCCACGGACACGAAGAGCCCCGAGTTCGCCCGCCGCGCCGACGACGTGCGCACCATGGGCGACCAGGACATCCGTCAGGCCGCCGACGCGAGCAACCGCCTCCTGGCCACGCCCGTCCGCGCGCTCAAGGAGGGCGGGCTGTCGGACGGCTCGACAGTGGGCCGGACGCTGCTGGAGCTGCGCCGCACGGTCGAGGACCTCGACCCGTCCGAGGCGAGCGTGGGCCGCAAGATCCTGGGCATCATCCCGTTCGGCGACAAGCTGCAGGACTACTTCCGCCGGTACGAGTCCGCCCAGGGCCAGCTGAACGCCATCATCCAGGCGCTCTACAACGGGCAGGACGAGCTGCGCAAGGACAACGCCGCGCTCAACCTGGAGAAGCAGAGCCTCTGGGACACGATGACGCGGCTCAACCAGTACATCTACGTGGCCGAGCGGCTCGACGCCCAGCTCTCCGCGAAGATCGCCGAGCTCCGGGCCGCCGACCCGGACCGCGCCACGGCGCTGTCGGAGGACGTGCTGTTCTACGTGCGCCAGAAGCACCAGGACCTGCTCACGCAGCTCGCCGTCTCGATCCAGGGCTACCTCGCGATCGACATCATCATCAAGAACAACATCGAGCTCACCAAGGGCGTCGACCGCGCGACGACGACGACGGTCTCCGCGCTGCGCACCGCCGTCATCGTGGCGCAGGCGCTGGCGAACCAGAAGCTGGTCCTGGACCAGATCGGCGCGCTCAACAGCACGACGTCGGCCATGATCGCCTCGACCTCGAAGATGCTCGCCGACCAGTCCGCGACCATCCAGGAGCAGGCCGCGAGCTCGACCGTCGGGATCGAGCAGCTCCAGTCGGCGTTCGCGAACATCTACGCGACGATGGACTCGATCAGCGACTTCAAGACCCGGGCGCTCGACTCGATGGCGCAGACCGTCGGCGTGCTGCAGACCGAGACCGCCAAGGCCGCCGAGTACGTCGAGCGGGCGCGGCGCACGGACACCGACGGCGTGGCGAGCGGCTCCCTCGACCTCGACGCCCGGTGACGGCGTACGGGCAGGACGCGAGGCAGGCGACGAGGCGGGGTACGAGGTGACTGGCATGAGCTGGTGGCGGCGGCTGCTCGGCGGCGGCCGCCCCGAGCCCGCGCAGCTGCCTGCCGTGCCCGCGCCGCCCACCACGGAGCAGATCGTCACGTCCGTCGACGCCGTCGTGGCTCGCGCCACCGGCCGTGCACCCGCCGCCGTGACGGCCCGGGTGCAGCGTGTGGCCGAGACGGTGCACGAGATGGCGCCACGCCTGGACCGGCTCGGCGCCGGCTCGCAGCAGGCGCACACCGTGGTGGCCACGGCCACCAGCTACCTGCCCGAGGCCGTCGACGCCTACCTGCGCCTGCCCCGGGACTTCGCCGACCGGCGCGTCGTGGACCGCGGCAAGACGTCGCTCATGATCCTGTGCGACCAGCTCGACCTGCTCGGCGCGACGCTCGACAAGATCTCCGACGCCGTCTCGCGCGCCGACGCCGTGGCCCTCGTGGCCCACGGCCGGTTCCTCGAGGAGAAGTTCGGCACCTCGTCGGGGCTCACGCTGCCCGGCCAGCGATCGGGACAGGGGTCGGGACAGGGCACGGCCCCGGGGCCCGCTCCGCTGGAGGCACCGTGAGCGGCGGCACGCGGAGCGGAGGCGCCGCGCTCACCGACGCGCTCGACGCCCTCGCGGCCACCGGCAGCGCCGCGGGCCTCGCCGCCGCGGCGGCTCGCGGCGAGGGCGAGCGGCT
>NZ_JABEMG010000149.1 GCF_013004695.1 Promicromonospora citrea | reverse complement strand
CGAGGGCGCTCACCGCCCCCGCCCCCGCTCGACCCCGACCACGCCGGGCCGCTGCGCCGTCGCGGCCGGGCCGACGTCCGGGCCCCCGGCCGGCGCGTAGCGGCGCAGCGCGGCGACGACACGCTCGAGCGTGGCCACGTCCCCGCGGACGGTCGCGAGGCGCCCCTCCGTCAGCAGGCGGCCGACCTCGGGCCGCGGGTCGCCCGCGAGGCTCTCCTCGAGCCCCGCGAACTGCGCGCGCACCCGGGCGTCGTGCGGGATCGCACCGCCCGCGATCGCCCACACCTCGTCGATGCGCCGCTCGATCACGACGCGGTCGCCGTCGACGAGGGCGGTGTCCAGCTCGGACTGCGCCTTGCTCAGCTCGGCCTGCTGCTCGCGCGTCCCGAACGTCGACACGATCTCGCTGGCCGTCGCCTTCGCCGAGCGTGCCTCGTCGGCGAGGCGCGGCAGGTCGAGTCCCGCCTCGGCCTCGTCGAGCGCGGACTCGACCTCGAGGAGGAAGTCGTGGCAGGTCGCGACGGCGTCGGGGTCGACAGCGGCCTGCCGCAGCAGGCGGTCGGCCTCGGCGAGGTAGCCGTGCTCGTCGAACCGGTCGAGGCCCGCCGCCGCCTCGGGGCCGAGCCCCGCGGCCTGGGCGCGCAGGTCGTCGTACCGGCGGCCGAGCGCGGCGCGGTGCTCCTCCAGCTCCT
This sequence comes from Promicromonospora citrea, assembly GCF_013004695.1. Taxonomy (GTDB): domain Bacteria; phylum Actinomycetota; class Actinomycetes; order Actinomycetales; family Cellulomonadaceae; genus Promicromonospora; species Promicromonospora citrea. Next base: position 9,552 of record NZ_JABEMG010000149.1, on the reverse strand, counting down.
CGACCGGCGGCAGCGCGGACCGGCCGAGGTCGACGTGGATCGGGAACTCCTGGTCGAGCAGGGGGAAGTAGGCGGTGCCGTCCTGGGCCCCGAAGCTCGCGTCGATCGTCAGCTCCACCTCGACCTCCGACCCGGCGGGCACGTCGCGCGTGAAGTCCTCGCGCCGCAGGTCCAGCACGCCGACGACGCGGTTGCGGTCGGCCCGCTCGTGGTTGCCCTCGAGGATCGGGATGCGCAGCACGCCGCCGTCGGCGTGGCTGATCGGACCCGACGTGCGCAGGTCGGGTGCGCGCCCGGTGCTGGGCAGCTCGTCGCCCTGTGCGACGAGCACCTGCACCTCGTTGTTCGCCAGGCCGACGCCGACCGTGTGCACGGCGCGGGCGGCGCCGTCACCCTTGGCCGCGAGGCGGCGGTGGGTGGTGGTCGGGCTGTCGGTGGGCACCTCCGTGCCGGTCGGGTCGCGCAGCACGACGGTGAACTCGTGCAGGCCGTCGCTCAGCGTCTGCAGCCGGGTGCGGAAGACGCCGCCGCTCTCGAGCGCGACCTTGCCGCTGCTCCAGGCGAGCCCCGTGCTCGCGTCCGTGCTGCGCAGCTCGACGGTCCAGCCCGTCCAGTCCGTCACCGTCTCCAGCTCGGCGCGGCCGCCCGCGAGGGGGTCGTCGTCCTGGCCCGCCGCGGGGACGTCGAGGCGCAGGCGCACGGTCCCGGCCGGGGTGTGGTCGTCGGTGCGGGGGCGGCGGACGGTCGCGGCGTAGTAGGCCGCGCCGCGGGCGACCACGGTGATGGGGTCCTGGCTGTGGTCGAGCGGGATACCGAGCTCGCCCAGCAGCTCGCGCACGAGCACCATCTTCGAGGTGCCGCCCACGAGCAGGACCCGCGAGACGTCGGACGGGCCGAGCCGGGCGTCCGCGAGCGCCTTGCGGCAGTGGCGCACGGAGGCCGCGACGAGCTCGCGCGCGACGGCGTCGAGCTGGTCGCGGGTGACGGTGCAGGAGAACGGCACGTCGACGCCGTCGACCTCGATGTCGTCCTCGACGAGCACCTCCGTGCGGGCCGCGAGTTGGATCTTGATGCTCTCGGCGAGGCTCTTGAGGCGGGCGAGCGCGCCGACGGTGCGCGGGTTGTCGCGGGACACGACGGGACGGGACGGGTCGGCGGCGTGCAGGGCCGGCTTGAGCACCTCGTCGACGAGCGCCCAGTCGATGCGCTTGCCGCCGAGCGCGTTGTCGCCCGCGTGGGTGACGACGCTGAACTCGCCCTGCTCGATCTTGACGACGGCGGCGTCGAACGTGCCGCCGCCGAAGTCGTAGACCAGCCAGAACGCCTTGTCGGGCAGCGTGCGCTGCTCGGACAGGTAGGCCCAGGCGGCCGCCGTCGGCTCCTGGAGCAGCGTCGCGCTGCGGATGCCGGCGAGCTCCGCCGCCCGCATCGTCGCGGCATGCTGGTCCATGGTGAACGCGGCGGGCACGGTGATGACGGCGGCCTGGAGCTGCTCGCCGAGGGCCACCGACACGTTGCCGCGCAGGGACATGAGCACCTGGGCCGAGAGCTCCTCCGGCGACATGGTGGTGCCGGACGCCTCGAACAGCACCGTGTCGTCCCGCCGCCCCATCCGGAGCTTGAACTCGGCGGCGGTGTTCGCCGGGTCGGTGACGGCCTTCGCCACGACGCTGCTGCCGACGAGCACGTTGCCCGAGCGGGACACGTGCACGACGGACGGGGTGAACTCGGCGTTGGCCGGGTCCCGCAGGACACCGGCCCTGTCCCCGTCCATCACGGCGACGGCGCTGTTGGTCGTGCCCAGGTCGATCCCGAAGTCGACGTTCTCACGCATCGGTGTGCTCTCTCTCCTCGTGGGTGCCGGTGCTCGTGGTGGTGGGGACGCCGACCACGACCTCGGCGCGCTGGATCACCCGGCCGTCCCGGCGCACCGTCGGCCGGACGGTCTGGGTGATGGTCGGCCGCGTCACCGCCGAGTTCTCCTCCTCGGCCAGGACCGTGAGCTCCAGGCCGAGCACGTACGGCTGCCCGTCGTGGTCGTGCACGGTGACACCGGCCCGGCCCAGGCGGTCCGCGGCGTCCGACAGGTGCCTGCCCGCCATCCGGACGGCGCGCGCCGGCCGGTCGGCAGCGGACGGTCCGTCGACCCGGCGGCGCGCGCGCCACAGGTCGGTCGCGACGGCGGCCACGGCGTCGTCGGCGAGGTCGGGTACGGGGTCAGGCTGGGGGTCAGGTGCGGCGTCAGGTGCGGGCGCGGGCTCAGGTGCGGGCGCGGGCCCGGGGTCCACCGCGGGGATCCGGAACTCGCGCGGGTGGCGCAGCTGGCGCCAGCGGGCGGCGACGGTCATGAGCTCTCCCCTACGGTGACGGCGACGACCAGGACGAGGAACACGGCGAGGAGGAGCGCGGGTGCGAGGCTGCCCACGACGGACGCCGTGCCGGCGGCCGCGCCCGTCACGATCCCGATCACCCACGGCCCGCCCCACGAGCGGCGGGCGCAGCGCGCCCGGGCGACGAGGTAGGCGACGAAGACCGGCACCGCGAGACCCCAGAACCAGGACCCGCCCGCCAGGCCGACGACGAGGCCGCCGACCAGTCCCGGACCGGGTCCGAGCGCGAGCAGCCACGCCCACATCCCGCCGCGGTCGAGGCGGTCGACCAGGCCAGGCGTGCCGGCCCGGACGGGCGCGTCGCGGGCCGGCCGCTCGCGTCGCGACCCGAAGCGTCGCCGCGCCGCCACGAAGACCTCGAGGTTGTCGTCCGCGAGGGCGCGTGTCGCGGAGCCGCCGAGGTCCCGCGCGGCCGACAGCAGGGCGATGATCTCGTCCAGCGGCGCCCGGCCGCGCCGGATCAGGTCGACGTGGTCGTTGCCGTACGCGACCACGACGTTGTTCACCTGGCGCCCGACGTCGTCCCTGCTCGCGTCCAGCAGCGGGTCCTCGCCGAGGAGCGTGTCGAGCAGACGCAGCGGTTCGTCGGTCGTGTCCAGCAGCGTGCGCGCCGCGGCGAGGCCCTCGTGCTGCGGGGCGGCGGCCGCGGCGTCGCACGCCTGCTTGACCTCCTCGAGCAGCGGCCGGGCCACCGCGCGCAGGGCGCGCGGGACCGTCCCGGCGTCGAACCCCGCGTACCGGAGGGTCCGCACCATCCGCGTGGTGGCCTCCGGGTCGGTGTGCACCTGCCGTGCCGCGATCCCTGCCGCCACCTCGACGACGTGCTGCGCGAGCTGCCTGCGTGCCTCCCGGCCGACGCCGACGGTGAGGCGGGGGTCGTCGGCGGCCTCGACACGGCGCCGGGCCAGCTCGCCCGTCGCCGCCGACGTGATGCCGTCGGCCCAGGCGGCGAGCCCGGAGCTCCAGTCCGCCCACGCACCCTCGTCCACGGTGCCGTCCCTGGCCGTGCCCTCGAGCGCGCGGCACAGCCGGACGACACCGTCGGCCCGCGCGTCGCGGGCGGCGCCGTCGGCCCAGAGCAGCTCGTGCACCAGGCGGGCCACCGGGTCCTGCAGCACCTCGAAGGCGGCGCGCAGCTCCGTCTCGTCGGACGACGGCGGCAGCGGCGCGTCCGGACGCTCGGGCGGCACGTAGTAGGCGTTGCGGCTCTCCTCGCGCGCCCGGCGCACCTGCCGCTGTGTCGCGTCGGTGGGCAGGCCGGTGACGCGGAACGCGTTCCGCCGGAACAGGTCGTGGCCCCGCAGGCCCTCCAGCACCCGCGCGACGTGCCGTGCGGCGTCCGCCGTCATGCCGCCTCCCGCCACTGCGCGAGGTCCGCCGCGAACGCGGCCGCGTCCTGCGGCCTGCGCGCGGGGTCGGGGTCGAGCGCGCGCAGCACCAGGTCGTCGAGCGCGGCGTCGACGGCACGGTTGAACCGCGAGGGCGCGACGGGTGGCTCCCGCCGCTCGGCGCCGTACACCGTGTGCGCGAGGTCGCGGTGCGGCAGCACGTCGGTGAGCAGCAGGTAGGCGAGCACGCCGACCGAGTAGACGTCGGCCGCCGTCGACGAGCCGGCGCCGTACCGCAGTGCCTCGGGCGCCATGAACGCGAGCGTGCCCTCGCCACCGGTCAGGCCGGGCTGCGCACGGCGCGCGAGGCCGAAGTCGCCGATGCGCACCCGGATCCCGCGCCCGTCCTGGCCGACGAGGACGTTCCAGGGCGTCAGGTCGCGGTGCACGATCGGCGGGTCCTCGCCATGCGCCGCCGCGAGGCCGGCGCAGAGCTGTCGCAGGATCTCGACGGTGTCGGCCACGGGCAGCGGGCCCGCGGTGTGCGCGGTCCGGACGTCGTCGAGGTTGCCGCCCGCGACGTACTCCATCGTGAACCAGCCGCGCTCCCCGGCCGCCGTCGTCACCGTCCCGGCGTCGAAGACGCGCACCACGTTCGGGTGGCCGAGCCGCGACAGGAGCACGGCCTCCCCGAGCAGCTCGTGCGTCCGGTCCAGCGTGCCGACCTTGCGGAGCACCTTCATCGCGAGGCGGCCGAGCACCGTGTGCCGCACCCGGTACACCTCGGAGAAGGAGCCCCGGCCGAGCAGGCGCTCGACCACGTACGACCCGCCGGTGACGTGCTCACCCGCCTCGAGCAGTGCCATGGACACGTTCCCTCCCGCCGGTCCTTCCGGCGGGCACATCCTCGGCCGAGGCGTCCGGGACCCCTCCCGGGACGGCCTCGCTAGCTCGGCGGACCCGGTTGCGCGATCCCGTTCTGGTAGGCCCACACCGCCGCCTGGAGCCGCGAGCGGACGCCGAGCTTGGGCATCATGCGGGCCAGGTGCGACTTGACCGTGGAGACCTCGAGATACAGGGCGCGCGCGATCTCCTCGTTCGACAGGCCCTCGGCCAGCCGCAGCAGGATGTCGACCTCGCGCGGCGTCAGCAGGTCGGTGGCGCGGGCGGCCGTGACGGGCTGCGTCCGGCGGCGGCCCACGACCTCGCCCAGCACGCGCTTGGTGATCGCGCTGTCCAGCGTGCCCTGCCCCGCCGCGACCGACCGCACCGCCGCGACGACGGTCTCCGGCTCGGCGTCCTTGAGCAGGAAGCCGGACGCGCCGGCCTCGAGCGCGCCGAACACGTAGTCGTCGATGTCGAACGTGGTCAGGATGAGCACGGGGACCGGGTCGGCGACGCCCGGCCCGCACAGCTGCCGCGTCGCCTCGATGCCGTCGAGACCGGGCATGCGGATGTCCATGCACACGACGTCGGGCCGCGTGCGCCGGGCGACCTCGACGGCCTCCGCGCCGTCGGACGCCGTGCCGACGACCTCGATGCCCGGTTCCAGGTCGAGCATCGCGGTCAGTCCCGCCCGGACGAGCGGCTGGTCGTCCGCCACCACTGCTGTGATCACTGCGTGGGCTCCTCGTTGTCGTGGTGCTGGTCCCGCGGTGCGGGTGCGGTCTCCGTCGGGATCGTCAGCGTGACGAGCCAGCCGCCGTCGTCCGTGGGGCCGTAGGCCAGGTTCGCGTCGGTGAGGTCGGCGCGCTCGCGCATCCCGACGAGCCCGAACCCGCCCGAGCCCTGCGCCGACGGGGGCCGCCGCGCCGGGCCGTTGCGGACCGAGAGCACCACGTGCGCGGGCTCGCGCAGGTCCACCGTGACCTCGCACGGCGCGCCCGGCGCGTGCCGGGCCGCGTTGGACAGGCACTCCTGCACGGTGCGGTACGCGGCGAGCTGCGCCAGCGGGCCGACGGGCACCGTCTCGTCCAGCGTGCCGTGGACCGTGAGCCGGACCGGGGTGCCCGCCGCGGCGGCGGTGTCGACGAGCGCGGGGACCCCCGCGAGCGTCTCCACGCCGCGCACGGGCGCCTCGGTGCCCGCACCCGGGGCACGCAGCAGGCCGACGAGGCCGCGCATCTCGCGCAGCATCGCCGTGCTCTGGGTGCGCACCTGCCGGACGGCGGCCTTGGCGTCGTCCGGCGCGACGTCGATCTGGCGCTCGAGCACGCCGGTCATGACGGCGATGCCGGTGAGGTGGTGGGCGGCGATGTCGTGCAGCTCGCGCGCCATCGCCATCCGCTCGCGCGAGAGCGCGACCTGGACCAGCGCCTCGTGCTCACGCTCCAGGGCCGTGCGCGCCTCCCGGCGCGCCCGCACGAACAGCGCGACGGCCGCGGGCAGCCCGACCACGACGACGGCCTGCAGCAGCCCCGTGCCCCAGGCGACACCGGGAGCGACCCCCTGGGACAGCGTGCTCAGCGCGCTGCCGAGGCCGACCAGCACGACGGCGGCCCCGAGCGAAGCCCCGGACGCGGCGAGGCCGTGCCGCAGGGTCGCCCCGGACGAGGCGATGAGCACCGCCAGCGCCCCGAAGCTCGTCGCGTCCCCCGCACCGACGAGGGCGAGGACGGGAACCGCGGCGGCGACGGCGACCAGGACCACGCGCGGGGCGGGGCGCAGGGCCACGAGGAGCCCCGCCTGGACCACCAGCACCGCGAGCGACCACCACCAGACGGCCTGGCCGAAGCCGGGCGTCGCGAGGTCGTCCGGCGCCGCGACGGCCGCCGCGTGGCCGACGCCGACGAGCAGCGCCGTCGAGCCGACGAGGCAGCCGAGCGCGACGGCGAGGTCGGCGATCCGGTTCACGAGATCCTCCCGGATCGGCTCCGTCATGGCGTGCCAGGTGATCTTCGTGCGTTCGCTCGTCGAGGGCAAGCTCAGGCCGCCCGTCGGCCGGTCACGTCGTAGCCGAGGCGGCCCCGCGTGGCCACGAGCAGCACGCCCGCCGCGACGGACGAGCCGAGCAGCAGCGCGTGCTGGACGTAGTCGGTGCTCAGCCCGGGGAACATGTCGCTCCACACCACCGAGGCGAAGTTGTTGATGCTGACGTGCAGCAGCATCGCCATCGGCAGGCTCTGGCCGGTGCGGTTGAACACCCACTGCATGACGACGTTGAGCGCCACGCACACCGCGATGAACTCCACCGGGCGGTACCAGGCGACGTCGGGCCCGCCGCCCCACTGCGTGAGGAACAGCGGCAGGTGCCACACGCCCCACAGCGGCCCCACGATCACCGCCGCGCCGAGCGGGCCCGCCGAGCGCTGCAGGCGGGGCAGGGCGAAGTCGCGCCAGCCCGGCTCCTCGGCGAGGCCGGTGGTGATCATCTGCAGGAGCAGCCCGGGCACGAACACGGCCAGCACCATCAGTGACGGCACCTGCGCCTGCCCGCCGACGAACAGCGTGGCCAGGACGAACACCGCGGGCACGCCGAGCAGGATGCCGACGTACCAGCGCCACGACACGCGCCAGCGCCACAGCCGGCCGGCCCACTCGCGCAGGCCCGCGCGCCCGTCGGCGACGGCGGTGACCAGCGCCGCCGACGCGATCGGACCGAGATAGGCGCCCGGCAGGACGCCGAGGAGCTGGGAACCCAGCGGCCCGCCGGGGAACGTGACGTCCCAGACGCCGAGGCCGTGGTTCGAGAGCACGTAGGGGATCCAGGCGATCCAGCTCGCCAGGTTGGCCAGCACGAAGAACACGGTCACCGGGCGGCGCGCGATGAGCCCGCGCAGGCCGGGACGTGCCGGTGCGGCAGTGAGCGTGGTCATGGTCGACTCGTTTCGTCGTAGCGGTTCTGACGTGGAACGACGCTACGGACGCGACCCTGGCGCCCGCGCCGGGCAAAGGACGGGACGGCAGTGGTTCCTCCAAAGGATGGAGGTCGGCTCTCCGCCGGCCACCCTCCCGACGAAGGTCCGCTTCGAGAACGATCTGCGGGACGGGTCCGGGGGCGTTCTTGTCCCTCAGGTCGTTCTCGAAGCGGACCGCGGCGGGGTCAGAGAGCAGCAGGTGTCGCGTGGGAGCGCACGTAGGCCAGCGCGGCGTGCATCGACGCCCGCATCGGCTCTGCGGAACCGAGGGTCCGGGCCAGGAGCGACCCACCCTGCAGGGCGGTGAGCAGCGCGAGCGCGAGCTCGTCGAGGTCGGCGTCCGGCCGCAGCTCGCCCCGGTCCCGCATCGCCCGGAGGCCGGCCTGCAGCACGGCCCGCCAGCGCTCGTAGCCCTCGCGGATCTCGCCGCGCGACGACGGGTCGCCCGTGCTCAGCTCGGCGGCGAGGGTGCTCAGGTCGCACCGTCCGCCGGTCACCTGCTGGCGCTCGACGGCGGCGTCGGCCCAGGCCTGGAGCGCCTCGAGGCTGTCGAGCGCACCGAGCGGCGGCGCGCACGGCCCGGCATCGGCCTGCCGCGTGATGACGGCACTGATCAGCGCCCGCTTCGTCGCGAAGTAGTGGTAGAGCTGCGAGCCGCTGACCCCCGCGGCCTGCCGCACCTGCTCGGTGCTGGTCCCCGAGACGCCGTGCGCCGCGATGAGGTCGATCGCGGCGTCGAGGATGCGGGTGCGCGTGGCCTCCCCCTTCGGCGTGAGGCGCCGCTCCACGGTCTGGGTCATGGCGCGAGCCTAGCATTCTGGGTTGTTCAACCCAGAATGCCAGGCCGTCCGCGGGCGACCGGTCTCAGGCCAGGAGCGTCTCCCCCACGAACCCGCCCTCGGCGCACCCGGGCGGGACCGCGAACACGGCCGATCCCACCGGGACCGTCCACTCGTTGAGCAGGTCGAGCCGGTCCAGGCGGCGCTGGATCGGTACGAACTGCCGGTCGACGTCCGCCTGGTACGACACGAAGATCAGCCCCGACAGGGAGATCCCGTCGCCCACGGGCCGGTCGTCGTAGTTGTACGAGCGCCGGAAGATCCGCTCGGCCGGATCCTCGCTGCGGGCGCGCCGCACGTGCGAGAACTCCGGGATGACGGGGAACCCGATCTCCGTCGTGGCGGCGAAGTCCGGCTCGTCGTGCTCACGGGTTCCGGTCAGGGGCGCGCCGTTGCTCAGGTACCGGCCCACGGACTGCTCCCGGCCGGACCGGTCCAGCCGGTCCCACCGGTCGAGGTCCATGCCGATGCGACGCACCACGACGCTCGTGCCGCCCGCCAGCCAGTCCCGCGTGCTCCACACGACCTCGTCGAAGTCGGGCGTGCCCGGGACGGGGTTGACCGTCCCGTCGACCTGACCGAACAGGTTGCGCATCGTGGTGCCCGGCCGGACGGTGCCGTGCGCGCGCCGGAAGCCCTGCTGGCTCCACCGCACGGTCGCGAAGCTGCGGGTGTCCTTGAGCAGCATCCGTGCGGCGTGCGCCACCGTGAGCGGGTCGTCGGCGGCGATCTGCAGCAGCAGGTCACCGTCGGAGAGCTCGGGCCGCAGCCGGTCGACGCCGAACGCCGGCAGCGGCCCCAACCAGTCCGGTGCGCGCCCCCGTGCCCGGTCGACGAACCGCGGCCCGACGCCGAACGTCACCGTGAGGTGCGCCGGGGCCGCGGCCAGCTCCGGCTCGGAGTCCGCGAGCGCCGGTTCGCCCTGGGTGAGCCGCGCGGCGTCGTCGGTGAGGATGCGCATCATCCGCGTCAGGGCGGGCCGGTCGGTGCCGTCGAGAAGATCGAGGGCGACGAACAGCCCGTGGGCCTGGGCGTCGGTGGCGATGCCTGCCTGGTGCGGGCCGAAGAACGGGACGGTGCCCTCGCCGTGCGGCGGGGCGGGCGCGGGCTCGGCGGCGACGGCGCGCAGCGCGGCGTC
>NZ_JABEMG010000148.1 GCF_013004695.1 Promicromonospora citrea | reverse complement strand
GGCCGCCACCAGCGCCCCGGTCGCCGCGCGGACCCCGCCCGCGCCGCGTGCGGCGAGGACGGCGCGCAGGCCGAGCAGCGCCGGCGCCAGGAGGCCCAGGCCGAGGATCCCCGCGAGGTGGGCGACCACCCAGCGGCCGGAGGCGAACCCCGCGGCGAGCTCGGGGGTGGCGACCGTCTCGTCGGGCCAGGGGCGCAGCAGGGGGAACAGGAGGAAGGACAGGCCGGCCGCGACGAACCCGACGGTGGTCCATCGCCCCGCGGTCATCGCGGGCTCCCCGCGGTCACCGGCGCCGCCGCGAGCGCGGCGACCCCCGCGACCAGCATGTCGAGCAGCACCTCGAAGCTGCGGTCCACGTCCTCGCGCAGGCGGAAGCCGCCGCCCTGCTCGAGCTGCACGAAGCCGTGGATGCCGGAGCGGACGGCGCGCACGGCGTCGATCACGCGCTCGTCGGGCAGGCCGAACCCGCGCAGCGTCGAGACGACGACCTGGACGCTCTCGGCGGCGACCTCCCGCGCGACGGCGTCCGCCGGGTCGTCCGGGTCGGGGCCGATCTGCGTCGCGGCGTACCGGCCGGGGTAGGCGCGGGCGAACTGCCGCCAGGCCTCCGCCAGTGCCCGCAGGGCGTCCGCGCCCGCGCGGCCCATCGTCGCGGCGGCACCCGCGGCGGTCAGGTCGCGGACGGAGAGCACGGCGACCTCGCGGCGCAGGTCGGCGAGCGAGCCGACGTGCTTGTAGAGGCTCGGTGCGGCGACCCCGGCCTTCGCCGCGACCTTCGCGAGCGTGAGGTCGGCGAACCCCGTGGCGCCGGCCTCGTCGACGACCTCGACGGCCAGGCGCACCACGGCGTCGTGCGACAGCCCCGCCCTAGGCACGGGGACCGCCGTCCGCGGCAGGTGCGACGTCGTCCGCGGCGCCGCCGGACAGGCCGGGCAGCCCCGCGAGGAAGCCGAGCACCTCCGGCACCACGTCCTGCGGCGCCTGGCGCTGCGGGTAGTGCCCGACGTCGGGGACCAGCACGCCGCGGGCGGTGCCGAGGGCACCGGTCATCCACGCCAGCTCCGCCGCCGGGTCGGGGTAGTCCGGGTCCAGCGCGCCGACGAGGACGAGCGCAGGCGCCCGCACCTCGGACAGCCGGTTCTCGACGACCGCGTGGTCGAGCGCCACGGCCAGGTCCCGGAAGGACCGCAGGTGCGCGGGGTCGCGCATCGCGTCCCGGACCTCGGCGACCTGCTCGGCGTGCTGCGGGGAGCGGCGTCCCTTGCTGATGGACGAGTAGTACGACGCCCAGAACGCCGCGCCCCACGGTCGTGCGAGGAGCACGCGGAAGAGCACGGGCATGAGGCGCTGCATCAGGGGCGACGCCGGCTCGCGCAGCAGCGGGCTGAGCAGGACCAGGCCGCGCACCAGGTCGGGCCGCTCGGCGGCGGCCCAGGCCGCGGCCGAGGCGCCCATCGAGTTCCCCATCAGGACGGCGGGCCCGGCGTCGAGGTGCTCGACGAGCGCGAGGAGGTCGGCCCCGGTCGCGTCGTCGCCGTGCGTGCGGAAGGTCGTGTCGGAGCCGCCGTGGCCACGCAGGTCGGCCGCGACCACCCGGTACCCGGCGCCGACGAGCGCCGGGACCATGTCGTCGTAGGTGGAGCGCGGCACGCCCATCCCGGGGACGGCGACGACGAGCGGCCCGGAGCCGGTGTCGGAGTAGGCGATGCGGCCCTCGGGCCGCTGTAGGTAAAGGTCCATAGCCATAAAGCTATGCCCATTAGCCAAACTCCACAACCCCCTGACGCGAGTGCGGGACCTTCGCTCCTCCTCCGTGGGCCGGACGAGCGAAGATCCCGCACTCAGCGGATCAGGAGGGTGGGGTCAGGGGTGGCGCGGGGCGCCGAAGTAGCCCTTCTCGGACTCGCCGGTCTCGGCCTTGATGACGTGCATGACGGCGTTGATCAGCGCCAGGTGCGTGAACGCCTGCGGGAAGTTGCCCAGGTGGCGCCCGCTCCCGGGCTCGATCTCCTCCGCGTACAGGTCGAGCGACGACGCGTAGCCGAGGAGCCGCTCGCACAGCGCCCTCGCGCGCTCGACCTCGCCGATCTCCACCAGCGCGGAGACGAGCCAGAAGGAGCAGATCGTGAACGTGCCCTCCTCGCCGCGCAGGCCGTCGTCCGTCTCGTCCGTGCGGTAGCGCAGCACGAGCCCGTCCTCGGTGAGCTCGTCGGCGATGGCGAGCACGGTGTTGCGCACCCGCTCGTCGTCGGGCGGCAGGAACCGCAGGAGCGGCACGAGCAGGAGCGACGCGTCCAGCGCGGGGTCGCCGTAGCGCTGCGTGAAGACGCCGCGCTCGTCGACGCCCTTGGTGCAGATGTCGTCGGCGATCTCGTCGGCGATCTTCTGCCACGCCTTGGCGTAGTCGAGCTCGTCGTAGATCCGTGCGAGCTTGGCGCCGCGGTCCATGGCCACCCAGCACATGAGCTTGGAGCTCGTGAAGTGCTGCGGCTCGCCGCGCACCTCCCAGATGCCCCGGTCCGGCTTGTCCCAGTGCTTCGCGGCCTCCTCGACCTGGCGCTTGAGGATGGGCCACAGGGACTCGGGCAGCTGGTCGCGCGACTTGGCGTGCAGCCACACGGAGTCGAGGACGGCGCCCCAGACGTCGTGCTGCCGCTGGTCGTAGGCGGCGTTGCCGATGCGGACGGGCTGTGCGCCCTCGTAGCCGGACAGGTGCGGCAGCTCGAACTCCTCGAGCCGCTCCTCGCCGCCCACGCCGTACATGATCTGCAGGTCCTTGTTGTCGTGGCACACGTCCTGGATGAACGCGAAGAAGTCGTTCGCCTCGCGCTCCAGGCCCAGCGTGTACAGACCCCACAGCGCGAACGTCGAGTCGCGGATCCACGCGTACCGGTAGTCCCAGTTGCGCTCGCCGCCCGGCGTCTCGGGCAGCGACGTCGTCGCCGCCGCGATGAGCGCGCCGGTGGGGGAGTAGGTCAGGCCCTTGAGGGTCAGCGCCGACCGCTGCAGGTACGAGCGCCACGGGTGGTCGGGGAACTGGCCCTGCGTGATCCAGTCGCGCCAGAACCGCTCGGTGCGCCACATCGCGTCGAGCGCGCCCGCGTACGTCGTCGGCGCGCTCTGGGAGCCCCAGGACATGGCGACGAAGTGCGTGGCGCCCTCGGTCATCCGGGTGCGGGCGGTGGCGCGCTTGCCGCCGTCCAGCCCGAACCGCAGGCTCGAGCGCAGGTGCAGGTCAGGGTTCGAGTCGCCGGTGTTCGCGACGACGGCGGAGTACCCGCTGTTCTCGTACTCCCACTCGACGTCCTGGCGCGCGTAGTCCGGGCGCGGCTCGCAGACGACCTCGAGGTCCACCGTGCCCGACACGCACTTGATGGTGCGCATGAGCACGTGCTCGGCGTCGTCGTCGGTGGGGGTGCGGCGGTGCGTGCCCGAGCGCGACTCCAGGTCGTGCCACGGCCCCATGAGCATGGCGTCGCGGACCACGAGCCAGCCCGTCGGCGTCTGCCAGGTGGTCTCGAGGATGAGCGTGCCGGGCAGGTAGCGGCGCGCCACCGGCACGTTGACGCCGTGCGGGCCCACCCGGAAGTGGCCGGCCCCGCGGTCCAGGATCTTCGCGAAGATGCTCGGCGAGTCCGGGCGCGGCACGCACATCCACTCCACGCTGCCCGACGGCGCGATGAGCGCGTTCGTCTCGCAGTCCGACAGGAACCCGTACTCGCCGATGTGGGGGAACTTGCTGCGGCCGTCGGTCGCGCGCGCGGACAGGGCGTCGCTCGAGGTGTGGGCTCTCACCGGCGTGGGCTCCGAGGTCTCCGACACCTTGCGGCGCCGACGTGCTGTGCCGGAGGTCGCAGGGGCGTCGACCGCTGCCCCTGGCGACTCAATCGATTCGAGCGTCATGAGACTCAAGGGTTCCGCACGCCGAGCGCGTGTGGCAAGCCGTGGCCGTGTGACGCGCGAGACCGCGAGATGTGCCTGCCGCGCACCCCGCGGTCAGCGGAGGGAGTCGAGCCAGGTGAGGTGGTCCGGGCCCGTCGGGCGGTACTCGCAGCCGACCCAGCCCGCGTAGCCCGAGGCGTCCAGGGCCCGGAAGAAGGCCGGGTAGTCGATCGTGCCCGAGCCGGGCTCGCCGCGGCCCGGCGCGTCGGCGACCTGCACGTGCCCGACGGCGGCGCCGACCCGCGCGATGTCGGCCACCACGTCGGCGCCGTTGTTGTGCAGGTGGTAGGCGTCGAACAGCACGCCGACGCCGGAGCCCGCGCGCCGGGCCACGGCCGCGGCGTCGTCGAGGGTCGCCAACGGGTAGGTGCCGTTCTCGCCCCGGGTCAGCGGCTCGACGAGCACGGTCACGCCCACCTCGCCGAGCGTGTCGGCCGCTCGTCGCAGCGCGCGCTCGGCCGCGGCGTCCTGCACGTCGGCCGGGACGCCGGGCAGCCGGTGCCCGTAGAGGGCGTTGACGCGGTCGCAGCCCGTCGCCGCGGCGATCGCGCGCACGACCGGGAGGTTGCGGGCGAGCTCGTCGGCCCGGTCGGGGTGGGACAGGATGCCGCGCTCGCCGCCCGGCATGTCGCCGGCGAAGAGGTTGAGGCCGACCAGGCGCACGCCGGCGGACTCCAGCGCGCGCAGGAACGTGTCGACCTCCGCGGTGTCCGGGTCGGGTGCGGCGAACGGCCACCAGCACTCGACGGCCTCGAACCCCGCGGCGCGCGCCGCGGCGAACCGTTCGGGCAGCGGTACCTCGCTGAACAGCAGGGACACGTTCGCGGCGAACTTCGGCATCTCGACTCCGATCCTCGGCGGGGCCGGTCGCCCCATTGACCGAGACAGGTATATCGAAATACCCTGCGTCATGCCAGTGCCGGAGAAAAGGCATCGGCGCAATGATCAATCGATGGATCAACGAACGAAGGGGTTCGGTCGGATGGCAGTCGTGGGCTTTGTCGGGCTCGGCGTGATGGGGCGGCCGATGGCGGCGAACCTGGTGCGCGCGGGCCACGAGGTACGGGCGTTCAGCCGCGGCGCGGCAGGCCGCGAGGAGGCCGCGCGCCTCGGGGTCCCCGTCGTCGGGGGCGTGGCCGAGGCGGTCACGGGGGCCGACGTCGTCGTCACGATGCTTCCCGACACCCCGGACGTGCGAACCGTCGCGCTCGGCCCGGGCGGCGTGCTGGAGCACCTCGCGCCCGGTGCCGCCTACATCGACATGAGCACCATCGAGCCCGGCGCCGCGCGCGACATCGCCGAGCGGTTCGCCGCGGCGGGGCACGACGCGCTCGACGCCCCCGTGTCCGGCGGCGAGGCCGGCGCCCGCGAGGGCACGCTGTCGATCATGGTCGGCGGACCCGCCGACGCCGTCGAGCGCTGGCGGGACGTGCTCGGCGCGATGGGCACCACCGTCGTCCGCGTCGGCGACGCCGGCGCCGGGCAGACGGTCAAGGCCGCCAACCAGCTCGTGGTCGCCGCGCACCTCCAGGCGCTCGCCGAGGCGGTCGTGTTCCTCGAGGCGCACGATGCCGACGTCGCCACCGCGCTGTCGGTCATCGCCCGCGGGCTCGGCGGCAGCACCGTCATCGACCGCAAGGCCGCGAGCGTGCTGGCCGGCGACTTCGCCCCCGGCTTCCGGCTCGAGCTGCACCACAAGGACCTCGGCATCGTCGAGGGCGCCGCCAGGGCGCGCGGCGCGGTGCTGCCCGTGACCGGGCTGGTCGGCCGGCTCGTGCAGTCGCTCGTGCAGCGCGGCGACGGCGCCCTCGACCACTCGGCGCTCGTCGCGCTCGCCCGCGAGCTCAACGGCACCGGCGACCGGGCGGAGGCGCGATGACCGTCGCCGCCCGGCCCGCGAGCACCGCCCCTGTCGCCCGCCCGGGCTGGTGGGACGAACCCTTCGGTGTCTTCCAGACCAACCTGCGCGAGATCGACGCGGGGCTCGACGTCGAGGCCACCCTCGACGCGATCGAGGAGCACGGCGCCCGGGTGTGGCTGCTCAACGTGGGCGGCATCCTGTCGCACTACCCCACGGACCTGCCGTTCCAGACGCGCAACCCCCACCTCGCCGGGCGCCCGGGCGGCGACCTCGTCGGGGACGCCCTCTCCGCGGCGCGGAGGCGCGGCGTGCGGCTGCTGGCCCGCATGGACTTCTCCAAGGTCGCGCCCGCGATCGCCGACGCCCACCCCGAGTGGCTCTACGTGTCGCCGACGGGCGCGCGCCAGGAGTTCGAGGGCCTGGTCAGCGTCTGCCCGAGCGCCGGGTACTACCAGCACCGCCTGCTCGACGTGGTCGACGAGGTGCTCGACCGGTACGAGGTCGACGGGTTCTTCTTCAACTGGTTCGGCTTCAACGAGGTCGACTACGCCGGGCGCGTGCACGGCGTCTGCCACTGCGCGGCCTGCCAGGAGGGGTTCCGCGCCCGGACCGGCCTCGACCGTCTGCCCGAGCGGGCGGGCGACGAGCACTACCGGGCCTGGCGCGGTTACGCGACGGCGACGATCGACGCGCTCACGGCCCGCGTGCGCGCCCACCTCGCCGCCCGCAGGCCCGACGCCGCGCTCATCCTCGGCACCGCCGCCGACGTGCTCTTCCACGAGGCGAACAACGCGATCGGCCGCACCCTGTGGCCGTACGCGACCGGCGAGGCCGTCAGCGCGCTGCGCTCGGCCAGGCCCGGCAAGCCCGTGCTGGTCAACGCGGTCGCGTTCTGGGACATGCCGTACCGGTTCGCCGCCGAGCAGCCCGAGATGCTCGGCCAGTACCTCGCCCAGGCGATCGCCCGCGGCGCCAACCCGTCGACCTATGTCATGGGCCCGGCCGGGCACGTCGCCTACGACGGGCTGTCCGCCGCCGCCGCCGTCACCCGCTTCCACCGCGACCACCGCGACGTCTACGCCGGGCTCTCGCCCGCGGCCCGGGTCGGCCTCGTGCGGCCCGACCCGCTGGACGACGACGGCCGGTTCGGCACCGGCGTCGCCGAGCACCGCGGCCTGCTCACCGCGCTGGTCGAGCGGCACGTGCCGTTCGACGTCGTGCCCGTCGGCGCGCTCGCCGACCTCGGCGCCGATCCCGCGACCGACCGGTTCCGCGTGCTCGTGCTGCCCGACCTGCCCTCCCTGCCCGACCCGGCCGCCGACGCCCTGGAGCGCTTCGTGCGCGCCGGCGGCACCGTCGTCGCGACCGGCCGCAGCGGCATCGGGCCCGACGGCGCCGTGCGCGACTGGTTCCCCGGCGAGCGCGTCACCGCCGTCGACGCCGACCGCGACCTGCTGACGTCGAGCTACGTGCAGCTCGACGGGGCCGAGGCGGTCGAGGGCGCCCGCCTCGTGCCCCGGCACGGCCGCCACCACCGGCTGGCCTGGCGCGCCGACACGACGCCCCGGTTCCGGCTCGTCGAGGCCGCACCGTACGGGCCGCCCGAGAAGGCGTACGGCCACGTGCCCGGCACCGAGCCCGTCGCGGGCGAGCGCCGGCACGGGGCAGGCGCCGTCGTCCAGCTCCCGTGGGTCGTCGGTACCGCCTACCGGGACACCGGGCTCACGGCGCTGCGCGACCTCGTCGTCGACCTCGTCACCGAGCGGCTCGGCACGCCGCAGGTCGCCCTCGACGGCCCCGAGCAGCTCGAGGTCGTCGTCGGCCGGTCCCGCGCCGGGCTCGTCGTCCACCTCCTCAACCACTCCGGACAGCGCGGCAACGGGTACGGCCCCGTCGTCCCGCTGCACGACGTCGCGCTGCGTGTGCCCGGCCTGGCCGGGCGGCCCGCGCGGGCGCTCGCGGGCGCGGCCACGGTGGTGGACGACGGCGACGACCTCGTCGTGCGGCTGGCTACGGTGACCGGGCTCGAGGTGGTCGTGATCGAGGACGGGGTGGGTACGCATGAGTGACGTCGTCCCTGACGTGCTGGTCGTCCGGGGCGGCCTGGGCGAGCGGGTCGTGGCGGCCGTGCGCGCGGCGCACCCCGGGCTCGAGGTCGCCGCGGCGGACGACCCCGCAGCCCGTGCCGCCGCGACCGTCGCCACCGGGCGGTTCTCCGACGAGGAGATCGCGGCGATGCCCCGGCTGGCCTGGGTGCACTCGTGGGCCGCGGGCGTGGAGGGCGACGTCGGCCCCGCGCTGCGGCGGCGGGCGACCGCCCCGGAGGCAGGGAGCACGCCGGTGACCGTGACGTCGTCGGCGGGCAACGGCGCGATCCCGCTCGCCGAGCAGGCCCTGCTGCTCACGCTCATGCTCGACCGGCAGGCGCCGCGCTGGGCGCAGGCGCAGCGCGAGCACCGCTGGGAGCGGTTCACGCACGACGAGCTGCACGGCCGCACGCTCGGCATCTACGGCTACGGCAACGTCGGCCGCGAGCTGGCCGCGCGGGCGCGCGCGTTCGGCATGGAGGTGGTGGGGCTGCGGCGCCGCCCCGCCGGGCCCGACGACCCCGTCGACCGCATGCTGCCCGCCGACGCCGTGGACGAGCTGGCGGCGGCGAGCGACGTCCTCGTCGTCGCCGCGCCGCTGACCGACGAGACCGCCGGCGCGATCACGCTGCGCACGCTGCGCGCGCTCGGGCCGCGCGGGTACCTCGTGGTGGTCTCGCGCGGCGGGATCGTGGTCGAGCCCGACCTCGTCGCCGCCCTGCGCGACGGCGTGATCGCGGGGGCAGGGCTGGACGCGCACGCCACCGAGCCGCTGCCCGCCGACTCACCGCTCTGGGACCTCCCGAACACGATCGTGACCCCGCACAACGGGGCGACGACGCCGGCGACCGCCGACCGCGGCGCGGCGATCTTCCTCGACAACCTCGACCGATGGCTCGCGCGGCGGCCGCTGCGCAACGTCGTCGACGTGGGCCGCCTGCCCTGAGGCGGCCCGCACCGCACGTGCACCCCCCTTGTACAACGACGTACCGAAAGAAGGACACCATGGCAGATCTCACTCGACGGTCGTTCCTGACCTGGACCGGCGTGGGGGCGCTCTCGATCGCCGCCATGACGCTCGCGGGCTGCGGGCCGTCCGGCTCCGGCGGCGGGCGCGACGGCTCGGTCCGCTTCGCGTGGTGGGGCGGCTCGGACCGGCAGCGCGCCTACCTCGACGCGCTCGACGCGTTCACCGCCGAGCACCCCGACATCAAGGTCGCCCCCGAGTTCGGCGACTACACCGCCTACCAGGAGCGCATGACCACCCAGATGGCGGCGCGCGACGTGCCCGACGTCTTCTGGATCCCCTCGGCCGCCGTGCTCACCTACCGCGACGCCGGGCTGTACCGCGACCTCGAGGGCGTCGACGGGCTCGACCTCAGCGGGTTCGACGCCGCGCAGGTCGACTCGTTCCGGCTCGGCGGCACGCTCGACACCCTGCCGAAGTCGGTGTTCAGCCCGGTGGTGCGGTACAACGCCACGTTCGCCGAGGAGGACGGCGTGACGCTGCCCGACGACCTGAGCTGGGACAGCCTGGCCGAGCTGCTGATCGACTACGCGAAGGACAACCCCTCGGGCCGCACGGGCACCAGCTACGGGGCGTACCACGACATGCCGTTCGAGTCGTTCCTGCGCCAGCGCGGCGAGGACCTGTGGACGGAGGACGGCAGGCTCGGCGCGACCGTCGACGGCGTCGCCGCGTGGATCGACTGGTGGGAGCGGCTGCGTACGGCCGGTGCCACGACGACGCTGAGCCAGCAGGACGGCATCGAGCCGTCGTGGGCGCAGGTCGGCGACAAGGTGCTGCTCACCTTCGCCAACTCCAACCACATCGTCGACGAGGCGCAGGCGTTCCCCGACTACGAGTTCGACCAGCGGGACGTGCCGGCGGGCCAGGACGCCGCGGCCGGCTACCACTTCACGTACTACAGCCGGTTCGCGATGTACTCGGGCGTGCCCGACGACCGCGTCGAGGCCGCGGCGACCCTCATGAGCTACAACCTCAACTCGCCGGAGCTCCTCGGCCTCGTCGGCCTCTCGGCCGGCGCCCCGCCGAACGTGAACCTGCTCGACGCCTACGAGCCCGACGCGACGCCCGACGAGCAGAAGGTCATCGCGATCACGCGCGAGATCGCGCAGACCGAGCAGCGGCCGCGGTTCGAGGCGCCCGCCGGGTCCGGCAGCTGGCGCGAGCTGATGATCCGTGAGCTCGAGGAGGTCACGCTCGGGCAGAAGACGGTGCCCGACGCCGCGGCGGCCTTCGTCGAGGCCGTCGAGGGCGAGATCGCGAGCGCATGATGGCACTCGCCTCGAAGGACACCGGCCGCCGGGCGCCCCGCGCGCCCGGCGCGCCGGACCGGCCCGCCCC
>NZ_JABEMG010000147.1 GCF_013004695.1 Promicromonospora citrea | reverse complement strand
GTCCGTCAGAGGACCGATCTCACGACGAGGGACCGAACCCGCCTCGTGGGTCGCGACATGTGACCGATTTGCTGAGCACACCGGCCGGTCCACCTTCGGGTGGCCGGCCGGTGTCGTACGTGCGGGGGTGGGCAGCGGGGCCCGCTGAGCGATGACCGGCCCCGGGCGCGGCAGTGAGATCTGGTTTCTCCGTCGAGATCTGGTGGTGCACCACCAGATCTCGACGGAGAAACCAGATCTCAGCGGGTTGGGGCTTCCCGCACCCATAGCGGGAGGAGCTGGGAGCCGGGGCTCTGCTCCTGGCGGAACGGTTTGCGGAGTGAGCGCTCACTCAATATGCTCGTCGGCATGACCTCACGTGCCCGCGCCTCGCGGATGTCGCCCGAGGACCGCCAGGCGGCGATCGTCGAGGCCGTGCTGCCGCTGGTCGCCGAGCGGGGGCACGACGTCACCTCGCGCGAGCTGGCCCAGGCGGCCGGTGTCGCGGAGGGCACGCTGTTCCGGGCGTTCGGCGACAAGACGGTGCTCGTCGGAGCCGTCGCGGTCGAGGGCCTCAACCGGGCGGGCCGGCCGGAGGAGACCCTGGCCGAGCTCACCGGGATCGACCCCGGGCTCCCGCTGGAGCGCCGGCTCGAGCGCGTCATCGAGCTCGGGCGGCACCGGGTCGCCGAGATCATGCGCTGGATGACGGTGCTGCGCCGCATGGCACCGCACCACGGGCCACCGGGGGTGCCGCCCGGCAGCACCCCCGGTACCGCGCCCGCCCCGGGCGCCGACCAGCACGAGCGGATCGGTGACCAGCGTCGAGCGTTCGTCGACCAGCTCACCCGGCAGCGCGCGGCGTCGGCGGAGGGGATCGCCGCCGTCCTCGCGCCGGACGCGCACCGGCTGCGTGTCCCGGTCGAGGTGGCGGTGTCGCTCGTCGAGGCGGCGATCGCCGGTGCGCACCTGCGCCTCGAGCAGGTGCAGCCGGTCGTGCCCGCCGCCGTGCTGGCCGACGCCCTCGTCAACGGCCTCGCCGGCCCGGCACCGAGCACCCCGGCACCGAGCACCCCGAAAAAGCCTGGCCCCCACGCCGCGCAGGAGGCATCCTCCACCCCGGCGCCGGAGGCGGCCGACCCCTCGTCCTGACGCGACGTCCCGCCGCGCCTTCCGTCGGGCCCGACCTCACCTGCCCGACACGCCCAGCCTCGCAACCCGTTTCCGAAGGGAACTCCTCGATGCTCGCCACGCTCGCCCGGAAGTACCTGGGCCCGTACCGATGGGCGGTGGTCGCCGTGCTCGTGCTGCAGCTGGTGCAGACGCTCGCGGCGCTGTACCTGCCCAGCCTCAACGCGGACATCATCGACCAGGGCGTCGTGCGCGGCGACATCGGGTACATCTGGCGCACGGGCGGCTGGATGCTGCTGGTGTCGCTGGGCCAGGTCGTCGCGTCGGTCGTCGCCGTGTACTTCGGCGCCCAGGTCGCCACGTCGTTCGGGCGGGACCTGCGGCGCGACCTGTTCCACACCGTCCAGACGTTCTCCGCCCGCGAGATGGCGCGGTTCGGTGCGCCCACCCTGATCACGCGCGGCACCAACGACGTGCAGCAGGTCCAGATGACCGTGCTCATGACGTTCACGATCATGGTGATGGCGCCGATCATGCTGGTCGGCGGCGTCATCCTGGCGCTGGCGGAGGACGTGACGATGTCCGGCCTCCTGCTCGTCATCGTCCCGGTGCTCGCCGCGACGGCCGGTGTCATCGTCTGGCGCATGGTGCCGCACTTCCGCCGCATGCAGAAGCGCATCGACGCCATCAACTCGGTGCTGCGCGAGCAGATCACCGGCCTGCGCGTGGTCCGGGCGTTCGTCCGCGAGCGGCGCGAGTCCGAGCGGTTCCGCGTGGTCAACGAGGAGCTGTTCGACACCTCGCTGCGCGCCGGGCGCCTCATGGCGCTGACGTTCCCCGTCGTCATGCTCATCATGAACATGTCGTCGGTCGCCGTGCTGTGGTTCGGCGCGCACGAGATCGAGGCCGGCGGCATGCAGATCGGCTCGCTCACGGCCTTCCTCAGCTACCTGATGTACATCCTCATGGCCGTGATGATGTCGACGATGATCTTCATGATGATCCCGCGTGCCGCCGTCGCGGCGGAGCGCATCGGCGAGGTGCTGGAGACCGAGTCGTCCGTCGTCGACCCGCAGGCGCCCGTCGCGCTGGTCCCGGCCGACGGCGCGGGGCCCGCCCCGCGCGGCGAGGTCACCTTCGAGCACGTCGAGTTCCGCTACCCGGGCGCGGAGGCGCCCGTGCTGCACGACCTCACGTTCACCGCGGAGCCCGGCCGGACGACGGCGATCATCGGCTCGACCGGCTCCGGCAAGTCGACCCTGCTGAACCTCGTGCCGCGGCTGTTCGACGCGACGGGCGGCACCGTGCGGGTCGACGGCGTCGACGTGCGCGACGTGACCCAGCACGACCTGGGCTCCCTCATGGGGCTGGTGCCGCAGAAGGCCTTCCTGTTCACGGGGACCATCGCCGACAACCTGCGGTACGGCAAGCCGGACGCCACCGAGGAGGAGATGTGGGCGGCGCTCGAGGTGGCGCAGGCGCGTGACTTCGTCGAGGCGCTGCCCGACGGGCTGGAGGCGCAGGTGGCCCAGGGCGGGACGACGTTCTCGGGCGGTCAGCGCCAGCGCCTCGCCATCGCGCGCGCCGTGATCCGCCGGCCGCGCGTCTACCTGTTCGACGACAGCTTCTCCGCGCTCGACTACGCGACCGACGCCCGCCTGCGCGCGGCGCTGCGGCCGCAGACCCGCGACGCGACGGTGATCGTCGTCGCGCAGCGGGTGGCGACCATCCGGGACGCCGAGCAGATCCTGGTGCTCGACCACGGCCGCATCGTCGGCCGCGGCACGCACGCCGAGCTGCTGGCCGGCAACCCGACGTACCAGGAGATCGTGACGTCCCAGATGAGCCTGGAGGAGGCGGCGTGAGCGAGCAGAAGAGCGAGCAGAAGCCCGCACAGGCACCCGCCCGCGGGCGCGGCCCGGGCGGCGGCGGCCCGATGGGGATGGGCATGGGTATGCCCGTCCAGAAACCGCTCGACTTCAGGGGCTCGCTGCGCCGTTTCGCGGCCACGCTGCGCCCGGAGCGGTTCAACGTCTTCGTGGTGCTCGTGCTCGGGATCGGCTCGGTGGCGCTCACCGTGCTCGGGCCCAAGCTGCTGGGCAACGCGACGAACGTGATCTTCGCCGGCGTGGTGGGCAGCCAGCTGCCGGCCGGCGTGAGCGCCGAGCAGGCGGAGGAGGGCCTGCGGGCCCAGGGCCAGGACCGGATGGCCGACCTGCTCTCCGGCGTGCCGGGCGTCGTGCCCGGTCAGGGTGTCGACTTCACGCTGCTCATGCAGACCCTCGGCTGGGTCGTCGCGGCGTACCTCGGGGCGTTCCTGTTCGGCTGGCTCCAGGCTCGCATCACCACCGGCGTCGTGCAGCGGACCATGCGCAGCCTGCGCGACCAGGTCGAGGCCAAGCTGCACCGCATCCCGCTGTCGTACGTCGACGCGCAGCAGCGCGGCGAGATCCTCTCGCGCGTCACCAACGACATCGACAACGTGGCCCAGACGACGACCCAGACGCTCGCCCAGCTCGTCACCGCCGTCCTCACGGTGATCGGCGTGCTGTTCATGATGTTCTGGATCTCCCCGCTGCTCGCGGTGGTCGCGCTCGTGACGGTGCCGCTGTCGGTGATCCTCACCGCGCAGATCGCCAAGCGCAGCCAGCCGCAGTTCGTCGAGCAGTGGGCGTCGACCGGCCGGCTCAACGCGCACATCGAGGAGTCGTTCACCGGGCACGCGCTCGTCAAGGTGTACGGGCACCAGGAGGCCACGGCCGAGGTCTTCGCGAAGGAGAACGACGCGCTGTACTCGTCGAGCTTCAAGGCGCAGTTCATCTCGGGCACCATCCAGCCCGCGATGGGCTTCCTGGCGAACCTCAACTACGTGATCGTCGCGGTGATCGGCGGCCTGCGGGTCGCGTCGGGCACGCTGTCGCTGGGCGACGTGCAGGCGTTCATCCAGTACTCGCGGCAGTTCACGCAGCCGCTGACGCAGGTCGCCTCGATGATGAACCTGCTGCAGTCCGGCGTCGCGTCCGCGGAGCGGGTGTACGGGCTGCTGGACGCGCCCGAGCAGGAGCCCGACCCGGCGCGGTCGCGCAAGGTCGAGCCGGTGCGCGGCCGGGTCGCGTTCGAGGACGTCACGTTCTCCTACACCCCCGACCAGCCGCTCATCACCGGGCTGAACCTGGTGGCGGAGCCGGGGCAGACGATCGCGATCGTGGGCCCGACGGGCGCGGGCAAGACGACGCTCGTCAACCTCCTCATGCGGTTCTACGAGGTGGACGGGGGCCGGATCACGCTCGACGGCGTCGACACGCGGGACATGTCGCGCGACGACCTGCGCTCGTCGGTCGGCATGGTGCTCCAGGACACCTGGCTGTTCAAGGGCACCATCGAGGAGAACCTGCGCTACGGCGTGCCGGACGGCGCCGAGGTCACCGAGGAGGAGTTCCTCGCCGCCACGCGGGCCACGCACGTGGACCCGTTCGTGCGCACCCTGCCCGACGGGTACGACACGGTGGTGGACGAGGAGGGCTCGTCGGTCTCCGCGGGCGAGAAGCAGCTCCTCACGCTGGCCCGGGCGTTCCTCGCCGACCCGGCGATCCTCGTGCTCGACGAGGCGACGTCGTCGGTCGACACCCGTACCGAGGTGCTCGTGCAGGAGGCGATGAACCGGCTGCGCAAGGACCGCACGTCGTTCGTCATCGCGCACCGGCTGTCCACGATCCGCGACGCCGACGTGATCCTCGTGATGGAGCACGGCGACATCGTGGAGCAGGGCTCGCACGAGGAGCTGCTCGCGGCGGGCGGTGCGTACGCGCGGCTGTACGAGAGCCAGTTCGCGGCCCCCGTCGTCACCGAGGAGGAGCCGGCGGGCGCGTGACGCTCCCAGCCGGACGGCGGTCCCCGGGTACGGCCCGGGGACCGCCGGCGTTAGGGTCGGCCCGTGACCTCACTCTTCACCGCGCCCACCGCCGGGCGCACGCCCGACCCGACGCTGGCGCACCGTCGCGCCGACGCCACCGTGACCCTCACCGGGCCGGACGGCGCCCCGCTGGCCGACCGTGACGTCGTCGTGCGGCAGACCCGGCACGCGTTCTGGTTCGGCTGCATCGGGTTCGACCTGGTGGACCTCGCGAGCGGCACGTCGGCCGACCCGGAGTACGACCAGCGCCTGGCCGACGCGTGGTTCGGCGTCTTCAACCAGGCGACCCTGCCCTTCTACTGGGGCACGTTCGAGCCCGAGCGCGGCGCTCCCCGGACCGAGCCGATGCTCGCCGCGGCGCGCTGGTTCGCCGAGCGCGGCGCGGTCGTCAAGGGGCACCCGCTCGTGTGGCACACGGTGCAGCCGGACTGGCTGCTCGGCCTGCCCGACGCCGAGGTCGAGCGCCTGCAGCGTGAGCGCATCCGGCGCGACGTCGCGGCGTTCCGCGGGGTGGTCGACACGTGGGACGCGATCAACGAGGTCGTCATCATGCCGGTGTTCACCGCGCAGGAGAACGCGATCACACCCCTGGCGCGGCAGAAGGGCCGCGTCGAGATGATCCGGATGGCGTTCGAGGAGGCTCGCGCCGAGAACCCGGGCGCGACGCTGCTGCTCAACGACTTCGACCTGTCGACGGCGTACGAGTGCCTGATCGAGGCGGTCCTGGAGGCCGGGATCCGCGTCGACCGGCTCGGCCTGCAGAGTCACATGCACCAGGGATACCTCGGGGAGGAGCGGACCCTGGAGGTCCTGGACCGGTTCTCCCGGTACGGCATCCCGATCCACTTCACCGAGACGACGCTGCTCTCCGGCGACCTCATGCCCGGCCACGTCGAGGACCTCAACGACTGGCAGGTCGCGTCGTGGCCCTCGACGGCCGAGGGGGAGGCGCGGCAGGCCGACGAGATCGAGCGGCACTACCGCACCCTGCTGTCCCACCCGTCCGTCGAGGCCATGACGTACTGGGGCCTGTCGGACCGCGGCATGTGGCTGAACGCGCCCGGCGGCCTGCTGCGCGCCGACGGCTCGGCCAAGCCGGCCTACGACCGGCTGCGGGACCTGGTCGCGGGCGAGTGGTGGCTGGAGCCGACCACCCTGCGCACCGACGCCGAGGGCCGCGTGCGGTTCACCGGGTTCCTCGGCGACTACACGATCGAGCACCCCGGCGGCGGCGCGTCGGCGCTCACGCTGACCACCCCCGGCACGACGACGCTGTCGGCGACCCTCACCCCCTGACCCACCCATTGACCCACTCAGCGGGCGGGCGGGCAGCCGAGCGGCCGTCAGTGCGGGTCCGTGGCGTTCAGGGTCGCCACCACCTGGTCGTAGTCGCCGCGCACCTCGCCGTAGCGGAGGAACTTGACCCGCTCGACCTGGATCTCGTGCGCGTCCGGCTGGGACTCCAGGAGGCTCATCGTCTCCTCGATGTACTCCTCCAGCGGCATGGCGTGCTCGTTCGACTCCTGCCCGGGCATGAGCTCGGTCCGGACCGACGGCGGCACCAGCTCCAGCACCGACACGCTCGTGCCGGCGAGCTGCAGCCGCAGCGACTCCGACAGCATGTGGATCGCGGCCTTGGTCGCGTTGTACGTCGGGGTGACCCGCAGCGGCGCGTGCGCCAGGCCCGAGGATACGGTCACGATCGTCGCGTCGGGCCGCGACTGCAGGTGCTCGGTGAACGCCGCGACCAGCCGGATCGGGCCGAGCACGTTGGTGACGACCGTCGCCTCGGCGTCGGCGAGGAAGTCCGGCGTGCGCCAGTCCTCCGCCCGCATGATGCCCGCCATCGCGACGAGCACGTTCACCTCGGGGAACCGCTCGATCACCTCGGCCGAGGCGGCACGGATCGAGGCGGGGTCGGTGGTGTCGACGCGGACGGTCGCCAGACCGTGCTCCGCGGCGACCGCGTCCAGCGCCGCCGCGCTGCGCCCGCCCACGACCACGGTGTTGCCCGCCGCCTGCAGGCGCAGGGCGAGGGCGAGCCCGATACCACGGTTGCCGCCGGGGATGAAGATGGTGTTTCCGGTGATGTTCATGTCACCACCGTGCGGCCCGGCGGCCGGGAGCGGGAGAGACCCGCGGAACCAGGGACCGCCGGTCCCTGGTTGCATCGGGCGCGACGGCGCACGATGGACGCATGAACCGAGCAGCCCTCGCCGACTTCCTCCGCCGGCGCCGCGAGTCCCTGCGTCCGTCCGACGTCGGCCTGGCACCCGGCCCGCGCCGCCGGACGCCGGGGTTGCGCCGCGAGGAGGTCGCCGCCCTGACCGGCATGTCCGTCGACTACTACGCACGGCTCGAGCAGCAGCGCGGACCCCAGCCGTCCGAGCAGATGCTCGCCGCGCTGGCCCGGTCGCTGCGGCTGAGCGTCGAGGAGCGGGACTACCTGTACCGTCTCGCCGGGCACGGCGTGCCTCGGCGGACGCCGCTGGACACCCATGTCGCGCCCCCGCTGCTGCGCGTCCTGGACCGGCTCGAGGACACCCCGGCGTTCGTCGTCTCGGGCCTCGGCGAGATCCTGGTGCAGAACCGGCTCGCGGAGGCGCTGTTCGGCCCACCCGTGACGACGGGCCTCGCGCGCAGCTCGGTGTACCGCTGGTTCACGGACCCGACCTCCCGCGACATCTACCCGCCCGAGCAGCACGAGCGTCAGGCGCGCAGCCAGGTCGCCTCGCTGCGCGCGGCGCTCGCGGCGGCGCGGCCCACCGCGGAGGCCGAGGAGATCCTGCGGGTGCTGCTGCGCGAGAGCGAGGAGTTCGTGCGGATCTGGGAGCTGCACGAGGTCTCCCGGCGCTTCGAGGACCACAAGACGCTCGTGCACCCCGAGCTGGGTCGCATCGACGTCGACTGCCAGGCGCTGTTCACCGAGGACCAGTCCCAGGCGCTCGTCGTGCTCACGCCCGCGCCCGGCAGCGAGGCCGAGGAGAAGGTCCGCCTGCTCGCCGTGCTCGGGCACGAGACGTTCGCGTAGGCGAGGCCCGCCGGCGCCAGGAGGGTGGCAGGATCGTCCGTGTGCACGACGACGACCGCTGTCCCTGCCTGTCCGGCGACACCTACGGCGCCTGCTGCGGGCGCTACCACTCCGGAGCCGCGACGGCCCCGACGGCCGAGGCCCTGATGCGCTCGCGCTACTCGGCGTTCGCCGTGGGCGACGAGGCCTACCTCCTGGCGACGTGGGCGCCGCGGACCCGGCCCGAGAGCGCGGGCGTCGGCGACGAGCAGTGGCGCCGCCTCGACATCCACCGCACCGAGCGCGGCGGTCCGTTCGACACCACCGGCGTCGTCGAGTTCACCGCGCACTACCGGTCGCCGTCGGCCGGGACCCGGGGCGCCCTGCACGAGACGAGCCGGTTCGAGCGCACCGACGGCCGCTGGTACTACGTGGACGGTGCCCGCGAGGTGGGCTGAGCCCACGTTTTCACCTCTTCCTGGTGAGACAGCGCGTGGCGCCGTGCGCGCCGCGGGCCGCCGGCCCTACCTTGGGGCGCTATGGAGAGCCGGAGCACCAGCCCCCGTGACGTGCCCGTCGGAGACGTGAACGTCCTCGAGCTGCGCATCCACGGCATCGCGAACACCTTGCCGTACGGCTCGCTCGACCTGCCGCGCGAGGAGGTCGTGCAGTCCGACGGAGACGGTCTCGGCAGCTTCTGGACCCCGCGGCCCGACGTCGCGGCGCGGGACAGGTCCCTGCCGCCCGGCCACGTCCACGCCATCCGGCCCGACGTACGCCGCGAGGCCTACTCGTGGGGCGCCATGGCGCGGCTGGGCGGCCTGCCGTTCGGCGGCGTGCTCGGCGTCGTCGGCACGCTCGCCGTCCGCCTGCTGTGGGCGGCCATCGTGCCGTTCGGCCTCGCCAACGCCGCCTACTGGGCCCGCCGGATCCCCGCGCCCGAGCCCGGCGCGCACGCCCCCGCGCCGCGCCGCGCACCCGCGGGCAGCCTGCGCCCCGAGGCGACCGCCGCCCTGACCCGCGTCTTCTCGCTCGGGCTCACGCTGCTGTTCGTCTCGGCCGTCGCCACGGTGGCGCTGTCGGTGCTCGGCACACGGTGCATGGGCCTGGCCACCCCCGGGCCCGACTCGGTGGTGCCGGTCTGCGCACGCGTGCCCGGCGCGCTGTACGGTCTGGCGCGGCTCGACGTCGGCGACCGGCTCGCGTGGCTGTCGCTCGCCCCCGTGCTGCTCGTGGCCGTGCTGGTCGCCGTCGCGCACAGCGGGCAGGTGCGGTTCGAGTCGAAGTTCTCCGTGATGCGGGCGGGCGGCACCATCGAGCCGTCGGGCCCGCCCCTGCACCGTGCGGGCTTCTGGTCGCAGCGCACCGGCTCGGGCCTGCTCTGGGCGCACCTCGGCTCGGCGCTCGCCCTGACCGGCCAGTACCTCACCTGGACCCGGTACGCCGACGTCGGCCTGGCCGTGCCCGGCCTGCCCGTGGTCGCGCTCGTGGTCATCCTCGCCGCGTGCGCGTTCGTCGCCCTGCGCACCGACGACGACGGCGTCCAGGCCGTCACGCCCCGCTGGAAGGCGCGCGGGGGACTCGCCCTGTTCGTCGCGGGCCTGCTCGTCTGGCTCGTCGCCTGCTGGGCCGCCGTCGTGGGCCCGCAGCCCGAGCGCATGCCCGCCCTCGTCGGCCTCGACCTCGTGCCCGCGCTGCTCGGCGTCGGGATGTTCGGCATCGCCGCGACCGGGCTGGCCTGGCGCACCGCGCGCAAGGTCCGCGCGGTGGCGGCCTGGAGCCTCGTGCCCGTCGTCGCGACGGCGTGCGTCGCCGCGGTGCTCGTGCTCGAGCCGGGCGCGCCCTGGCGGCACCTGCTCGTGGCGCTCGGCGTGCTCGCGGTGCTGAGCCCCGCCGCGGTCGTCGCCGCGGCGATGGTGCTGCACCGCCGCAGGTACGAGGGCTGGAACGGCGCGGGACCGGGCGTCTTCCTGCTCGTCTCCGCCGCGGCCGCCGCCGTGTACTCGAGCCTGCTCGTGCTCGGCGTGCAGTGGTTCCTGCGCAGCGGTGACCCCGCTCCGGCCCGGCCGCTCGGCGACGGGCGCGTCGGCGTCGTGGTCGGCGTGCCCGACCCCGAGCTCGTCCGCGTACCGCCCGTCTACACCGAGTTCGGCACCGCGTCGGTCGTCATCGCGCTGGTGTTCCTCGTGCTGCTGCTCGTCGCGCTGGCCGGGCCCTACGTCATGGACGTCCTGCGCTCGCGCACGCTGTGGATCCCCGGCGCCCCGCGCACGCTCGGCCCGCCGTACGGCCCGGCCGCCCCCGCGTGGCGCGCCGTCGCCGAGGCGCCCGACCCC
>NZ_JABEMG010000146.1 GCF_013004695.1 Promicromonospora citrea | reverse complement strand
GCGGCGGCCGCGGGGGCTGCCTCGGCCGGGGCCTCGTCAGTCGGGGCCTCGTCGGCCGGGACGTCCTCGGCCACCGGAGCCTGCGCGGCAGCGGTCTGCGCCGGTGCGGGTGCGTCGTCGGCGGCCGGCTGCGCGGACGTGTCCTGCGCGGGGGCGGCGGTCTCGTCCGCGGGGGCCTCGACCGGTGCGTCCTGCGCGGGGGCGGCCGTCTCCACGGCAGCAGGCTCCTCCGCGGCGGTCTCGTCAGCAGCGGGCTCGTCAGTAGGCGCCTCGTCAGCAGGCGCCTCCGGCTCGACAGCGGCCTCGTCGGTCGCCTCCGCCTCCGGTGCCGTCTCCTCGACGGCCTGCTGCGAGGTGTCCTCGCTCGCCGTCTCGGCCGGCGCCGGGGCCGTCGCCTCGGTGGGGGTCGGAGTCTCGGCCACGGGCTCGGCCGCCGCGTCCTGCTGGACGGGCTCGGACGAGCGTGAAGTGGGTTCGCTCACTGGGTCTCAACTCCTTCGATGGTGACGGGGTTGGCGGGTGCGCCGTCGGTGACACCGGCCGCGGCCCCCTCGTCAGCGACTGCCTGGACGAAGTCCAGGCCGGATGTGATCGTGCCGAAGACCGTGTACCCGCCGGCGTCGTCCGACGGGATGGTCGATTCCTCGTAGACGAGGAAGAACTGGGAGCCCATCGACTCGCCGTCGCCGCCCACGCGGGCCATGGCGACGGTGCCCGCCGGGTACACGTCGTCGTCCGGGGCATTCTCGATCGGGCCGAAGGTGTACCCGGGGCCGCCGGAGCCGGTGGCCGTCGGGTCGCCGCACTGGAGCACGTAGATGCCTTGCGTGGTGAGGCGGTGGCAGGTGGTCCCGTCGAAGTACCCCTCCTGCGCCAGGGAGACGAAGCTCGCGACCGCCTGCGGCGCGCTCCGGCCGTCGAGCTCCATGACGACGTCGGCCTCGCGGTCACCCGAGCAGGCGTGCAGCGTGACCGTCCAGGTGCGGTCCTCGGCGAGCGACGGCTCGGCGAGCTCGTACGTGTCGCGCGCGTCCGTCGAGCCGGCGGGGCACGCGCCCGACGCCGCGGCCGGGTCGTCGGCGCCGCTCGTCTCCGCCGAGCTGATGAGTGCCGCGACGCCGAGCGCGCCGACCAGTGCCACCACGGTGAACAGGGCGATCAGCGCCCACAGCCGCTGTCTGCGGGCGCGCCTGGCCGCCTGCCGCTGCTCGCGCTTGCGTTCCTGCTTGACCTGCTGCGCGCGCTGCTGCTGCTGCTTGGTGGACGCCACCGCGTTCCCTTCTCGTGCCCGTGCCGGACCGTGCTGGACCGTTTCACCACTGGATCCGGGGCGAATCACCCCGTGCGGGGACAGTGTAGGCATCCGACGCCAGCTCATACCGTCCGAGCGTGCGCACGTCGGGGTGAGAACACCGGTCGAGACCGCCGGTCGCTACCGTGGACCCATGCCCGGAGCCCTGCACCTGCGCGTCGTCGTCGCACCCGTCTTCGGCACGAACTGCTGTGTCGTCTCCTCCGGGACGGCGACCGGCGCCGACTGCGTCGTCGTCGACGCCGGCGCAGGGGTCGCCGACGCCGTCGTCCGCCTGGTGGACGACGCCGGGCTGACGCCGCGCGCCGTCCTGGCCACGCACGGCCACGCCGACCACACGTGGGACGCCGCGGCGCTCTGCGCGCGGTACGACGTCCCGCTGCTGATCCACGAGGACGACGCCTACCGCCTGGCCGACCCGTTCGCGACCCTCGGCCCCGCGCTGGAGTCCGCCCTGGGCCTGCACCGCGACGCCTACCAGGAGCCGCGGGACGTCCGGCCCTTCGCCACGCCCGGCGGGGCTGCGCAGCTCGCGCTCGGCGACGTCGTCCTGCGCGCGCTGCACGCGCCCGGCCACACCGAGGGCTCCACGCTCTACCGGCTCGACGACCGGCTCGACGCCGCCGCGACCCCGACGGTCCTCACCGGGGACGTCCTGTTCGCGGGGTCGATCGGCCGGACCGACCTGCACGGCGGGTCGGAGGAGACGATGGCGCGCACCCTGCGCGACGTCGTGGGGGCGCTGGACCCGGCGCTCGCCGTCGTGCCCGGGCACGGGCCCGCGACCACCGTGGCGCACGAGCGGGCGACCAACCCCTTCCTCGCCCCGCTGCGCGCGCCCCGGGGTCGGTGAGGGACGGCCGGGCGTGCGCGCGCGGCCGTGGAGAGCCGAGGCCGACACCACCCCGGTCGTGGGAAGATCTGAGGCATGGCAAAGCCCACTCCTCTCTCCGGTTTCCCCGAATGGCTCCCTGACGGTCGCATCGTCGAGCAGCACGTGCTCGACACCTTGCGCCACACCTTCGAGCTGCACGGGTTCGCCGGGATCGAGACGCGGGCCGTGGAGCCGCTGGACCAGCTGCTCCGCAAGGGCGAGACCTCCAAGGAGGTCTACCTGCTCTCGCGCCTGCAGGAGGAGCCGGGGCAGAGCTCCGACAAGCAGCTCGGGCTGCACTTCGACCTCACCGTGCCCTTCGCACGGTACGTGCTGGAGAACTCCGGCCGCATCGCCTTCCCGTTCCGCCGCTACCAGATCCAGAAGGTCTGGCGCGGCGAGCGCCCGCAGGAGGGCCGGTTCCGCGAGTTCGTCCAGGCCGACATCGACATCGTGGGCGCGGGCGAGCTGCCCTACCACTTCGAGGTGGAGGCGCCGCTGGTGATGGCGGAGGCGCTCGGCACGCTGCGCGAGATCGGCCTGCCGCCGGTGCGGATCCTGGTGAACAACCGCAAGGTCGCCGAGGGCTTCTACCGCGGGATCGGCCTGGAGGACGTCGAGGGCGTGCTGCGCCAGATCGACAAGCTCGACAAGATCGGACCGGAGAAGGTCTCCGAGCTGCTCGTGACGGAGTGCGGCGCCTCCGAGGACCAGGCCAAGGCGTGCCTGGCTCTCGCGTCGATCTCCGGGTCGGACGTCGGCGTGGTCGAGGAGGTGCGCGCCCTGGCCGCGTCGCACGGCGCGGTGACCGAGCTCCTCGAGACCGGTCTGGCCGAGCTCGGTGCCCTCGTGGAGGCGGCGGCCCGGCGGGCGCCGGGCGTCGTCGTCGCGGACCTGAAGATCGCGCGCGGGCTCGACTACTACACGGGCTCGGTCTACGAGACGGTGCTGGTCGGCCACGAGCAGCTCGGCTCGGTCTGCTCGGGCGGCCGGTACGACACGCTGGCGTCGGACGGGAAGAACACCTACCCCGGCGTCGGCCTGTCGATCGGCGTCTCGCGTCTGGTGTCCCGGCTGCTGTCGGCGGGGCTCGCGGAGGCGACCCGCTCGGTGCCGTCGGCGGTGCTCGTGGCTGTGGTCTCGGAGGAGGAGCGCGCGGCGTCGGACGCCGTGGCGGCGGCCCTGCGGGCCCGCGACATCCCCGTCGAGGTGGCGCCGACGGCGGCGAAGTTCGGCAAGCAGATCAAGTACGCCGACCGGCGCGGGATCCCGTTCGTGTGGTTTCCGGGCGCGGCGGGTGAGGACGGCACCGTCGGCGCGGACCAGGTGAAGGACATCCGGTCCGGCGACCAGGTCGACGCCGACGCCACGACGTGGGCGCCGCCGTCGGGTGATCTGTGGCCGCGCGTGGTCCCGCGCGGGTGAACTGACGCCCGGATGTCCTTATTGCCCGGATAATTGAATCCTGTATCGGCTAGCCTCGCCATGAGGTCGTCAAGACCTCGCCAGTGATTTGACACCGCTGGCCGGTCCCCGGCCCCCGGGTCCAGGCCGATGGAGCAGTGATGGCAGGTTCGGGACAGGTGCGCGACGAGGCGCTGCGTGAGCGCTGGGAGCGGTCGCTCGTCGGGGTCACCGGAAGCCCGGTGCGTCGCAGACGGCGCCGGTCGGAGCGGGGCCGGGGCGAGCCCTCGGGCGGGCTGTGGCAGCGCGACAGCAACCGGCTGCCGACAGAGCGTCGCGGGCGCCGCCGCCTCGCCGTCTCCGCGCTGGCGGTCGGTGCGGGCCTCCTCGGGGTCGCCTCGGCCGTCGTGCTCGCGCCCGCCGGCTCGGAGCCGACGGCTCTCGTCTGCCCCGCCGGCGTCACGGCGAGCTGGGTCGACCGGTACCGCGACGTGCTCGGTCTGCAGGTGCCCGACCCGCGGGACCATCTCGAGGTCACCGCGTCGGCGGGCTCGCGCGTCGAGGTGTCCTTCACCGACGCGGCGGGGGCACGGTACCCGGAGGTGGTCGCCACGGCGCCTGGCGGCGGTGTGCTCGTCGTGGACCCGCCGCGCCCCGTCCCCGCCGACGAGCGTGCGCGGTGGCGCGTCCAGGTCGTCGTGACGTCCGGTACCGCCGCGGCGGTGTGTGCCGGGGGGCTGCGCTGACGACTTGACGCGCGTTCGTACGAGTGTTCGAATCGTCTCATGCGGTGGCACGGTCAGGCGATCTCGAACGACGACGGTGCGCTGCCCGGGCTCGAGCTGCCCGCGCTGCGCACGGCGGGACTGGTGCGCAGCGTCCGCTCGCCCGAGTTCGCGGGCGTGACCTTCCACGAGGTGCTCGCCAGGAGCGCGCTGTCGAAGGTCCCGGCGGCCTCGCAGATGCCGTTCCGCTGGACGGTGAACCCGTACCGCGGATGCAGTCATGCGTGCACCTATTGCTTCGCACGGAACACCCACGAGTACCTCGACTTCGACGCCGGTCGGGACTTCGACTCCCAGGTGGTCGTCAAGGTCAACGTCGACGAGGTGCTGCGCGCCGAGCTCGGCAAGCGGTCCTGGACCCACGAGGCGGTCGCGCTGGGCACCAACACCGACCCCTACCAGCGCGCGGAGGGGCGATACCAGCTGATGCCGGGCATCATCACCGCGCTGGCCGAGTCGGGCACCCCGTTCTCCGTCCTCACCAAGGGCACGCTCCTGCGCCGCGACCTCCCGCTGCTGCAGCAGGCCGCCGAGCGGGTCGACGTCGGGCTGGGCGTGTCCCTCGCGTTCGCGGACACGCCCGACGGCAAGGCGCTCCAGCAGGTCGTGGAGCCGGGCACGCCCACGCCGCGGGCCCGGCTCGACCTCATCCGCGCGATCCGAGCCGCCGGGCTGCCCTGCGGCGTCATGGTCGCGCCCGTGCTGCCGTGGCTGACCGACCAGCTCGCCCACCTCGAGCGGCTGCTCGACGACGTCGCCGCGGCAGGCGCCACCGGCGTCACCGTGCTGCCGCTGCACCTGCGGCCCGGCGCGCGCGAGTGGTACCTCGGCTGGCTCGAGCACACCCACCCCCACCTCGTCGACGGCTACGGGCGCGTCTACGGGCGCGGCGCGTACGCGCACAAGGAGTACCGCGACTGGCTCTGGGAGCGGGTGCGCCCGCTGATCGCGGAGCGCGGACTGGGCGGCGCGTCGATGCACCGCCCGGGCGCGCAGGCCGGGCGCGGCGACGCCGAGGGCGACTACCCGCGCGGCGCGTTCACCGGGGTCTCCCCGGACGGGACCGGCGCGGCGTCCCTGGGGACTGACGTCGGGAGCGAGACCCTGTTCTGATGCGCAACGTCCCGACGCGCCACGCGCTGGCGAGCCACACCCCGCACGCCGACCCGCGCCTCGCCGGCCGCCGCCTCGAGCCCCTGGCCGGCGGCTGGTCGGGGGAGACGTTCCGCGCCGAGCCGTCCGCTCCTGGTCAGGTGACACTCGTCGCGCGCTACCTCGCCGCGGAGCACCACGCGCCGGAGGCCGCGGGCATCCAGGCGGCCCTCCTGCGCCAGGTGAGCGGTCTGCTGCCGGTCCCCGACGTGCACGGCGCCTTCGAGAGCGACGGGCCGGTGCCGGGTTTGCTGCTCACCGAGCTGCTGCCGGGGGAGCGCGGCGACCTCGTGCTGGACCGGCTGGTCGCCGAGGGCCGGGACGACGACCTGCGGACCCTGGGGCGCGCCCTGGGCGGCGTCGCCGGGACGCTCGCGGGGGTCCGGATGTCCGACGTCGGGACGTTCGCCGACGAGACGCTGCGGATCGAGCCGTTCCGCCTCGTGCTCCCGGAGTGGGTCGACGACCACGCGGCGGGCCTGGCGGCGGTGGGGTGGTCGGGCGCCGAGGTCGCGGCCTTGCGTGCCGTCGCCGAGGACGCCGTGCCCGCCCTGGCCGGTGCGCAGCCGTGCCTCGTGCACAGCGACCTCAACCCCAAGAACGTGCTGGTCGACCCGGCAGGCCCGCGGGTGACCGGCGTGCTCGACTGGGAGTTCGCGCACGCCGGCCACCCCGCCACGGACCTGGGCAACCTGCTGCGCTTCGACCGCCACCCCGCGTACGTCGACGGCGTCCTGGACGAGTGGTGCGCCGTCGTCGGGCGGGCGACGGGGTTCCGGCCCGACCCCGCCGTGGCGGCGGACGCCGCCCGCGCGGCCGACCTCGTCGCCCTCGTGGAGCTCGCCGCGCGCACGGTGACCACGCCGGTCGTCCGGCGGGCGCGCCGGCACCTGCGCGCGATCGCCCGCACGGGGGACCTGCACGCCGCGCCCTAGCGTCCCTCGGGACGGCGCGTCCCGGGGGCGTCAGGTGCGCAGGGTCTCCAGGTGCTCCGCGATGCGGCCGATCGCCTCGGTGAGCACGTCGACGTCGGGCAGCGTCACGAGCCGGAAGTGGTCGGGCTCGGGCCAGTTGAACCCGCTGCCGTGCGTCACGAGGATCTTCTTGTCGCGGAGCAGGCCGAGCACGAACGCCTCGTCGTCCTCGATCCGGTAGACCTCGGGGTCGAGCCGCGGGAAGCAGTACAGCGCGCCGCGCGGGCGCACCGACGTGACGCCGGGGATGTCGTTGAGCAGCTTGTCGGCCAGCATGGCCTGCTCGTAGAACCGGCCCCCCGGCACGATGAGCGCCTCGATGGACTGGTACCCGCCCAGCGCCGTCTGGATCGCGTGCTGCGCGGGCACGTTGGCGCACATGCGCATGTTGGCGACGAGGGTCAGGCCCTCGAGGAAGTCCCTGGCGCGGTGCTTCGGCCCCGAGACCATGACCCAGCCGGAGCGGTACCCGCAGACCCGGTAGGCCTTGGACAGGCCGCTGAAGGTCAGGCACAGCACGTCGTCGCCGGCGAAGGTGGCGGTGTGGTGGTGCACGGCGTCGTCGAACAGGATCTTCTCGTAGATCTCGTCGCTGAGGAGCACCAGGTCGTGCTCGCGCGCCAGGTCCACGAGCCCCTTCACGGTGGCCTCGCTGTAGACGGCGCCGGTGGGGTTGTTGGGGTTGATGATCACCAGCGCGCGGGTGGCGGGCGTGATCCGCGAGGCGATGTCCTCGAGGTCGGGGTTCCACCCGTTGGACTCGTCGCAGCGGTAGTGGACGGCCTTGCCGCCCTGGAGGGTCACCGCGCCCGTCCACAGCGGGTAGTCGGGGGCGGGCACGAGGATCTCGTCGCCGTCGTCGACCAGCGCCTGGAGCACCATGCTGATCATCTCGGAGACGCCGTTGCCGATGAACACGTCCTCGACGCGGGTGTCCAGGCCGTGCGTCTGGTAGTAGTTCGCCACCGCCGTGCGCGCCGAGTAGATGCCACGACTGTCGCTGTAGCCCTGCGCCTCGGGCAGGTGGTGGATCATGTCGGCGAGGATCGCCTCGGGCGCCTCGAAGCCGAACGGTGCCGGGTTGCCGATGTTCAGCTTGAGGATCTTGTGACCCTCGGCCTCGAGCCGGTACGCCTCCTCGAGGATCGGACCCCGCACGTCGTACCGGACGGTCTTGAGCTTGCGGCTCTGCTTGATCTCGCGCACCGGCCCATGGTCGCAGGTTCGCGCGTCCGCGTGCGCGGGGCGGCTCCGGAGCGAGACGCCCCGGTCGGCGCCCTCGGCAAGTTCACCCGCTGTGTCCGGCTATTTCGTGTCTGACGGTGGTCGGCCGCCAGTAGGGTCCCGGTCGGGCACCGAAGCCCCCCAGCACTCGAACACCCGGACAGGTCACTCCCCGATGGCATCGACGCACGACGCGGCACCCGCGACCACCTTCTTCGACCCGTGGGCGCACCTGCCCGACGGCGCGGCCCTGCGGGCGGCGTGCGACGCGGGCGACCTCACCGCGGCCCTGGCCGGCCTGCGCGCCCTGCGCGTGCCGGACGACGTCGTCGCGGCGCTGTGGACCGTCGGGGGCCACGAGCTGGAGGACGAGGCCCGCCGCGACGCGTACACCGAGGCGGTCGAGGCCGCCGACGACGGCACGCCGCTCGCCCGCACCCTGCGCGGGATCCGCTACGTCACCGTGGGCTGGGCGATCCGCACGCGCCGGCGCGCCGAGCACGTCTCCGCCGCCCAGTTCGAGCAGTTCTTCGCGTGGCTCCGGCGCGCCGAGCGCGTGCTGTTCGACGTCTGCTGCGAGCACCCCGACTTCGTCCCCGCCTGGGAGGCGCGCATCACGACCGCCCGCGGCCTGCAGCTCGGGCACGGGGAGGCGCGCCGCCGGTACGACCGGCTCGCCGCGCTCGACCCCGCCGTCCACGCCGCCCGGCGCGTCTACCTGCAGCAGATCCTGCCCAAGTGGAGCGGCACCTGGGAGGACGCGTCGCGGTTCGTCGAGGAGTGCGCGGCCGGTGCGGCGCCGGGAGCGCTGGGCCCCGCGCTGCTGGCCGACTACGCCGTCGAGCGGGCCCTCGACGGCGAGCCGGCCGTGCCGCCCGCGATGGTCGACAAGGTCCGCGCTGTCGCCGAGGTCACCGTGCTGCACCCCGACCACGTCCGGACCGCGGCGACCGCGACGGCGCACTCGGTCTTCGCGCTGTTCTTCACGCTGGCCGAGCGACCGGCCGAGGCCTGGCCGCACTTCGCGGCGCTCGGTGACGCGCCCGTCGAGACGTTCTGGGGCGACGAGCGTGCCTACCGCAAGCACCGGGAGGTGGCCCGCAAGGCAACCGGCGCGGCACCGGTGCCCGCATGAGCGTGCCCGCGACCGGCGTGCCGGCGGGCTTCCCCGGCGTCGTCGCCGACGAGGTCGACGGCGTCCCCCTGCTCCTCGCGGCACGCGAGGGCAACGTGTCGGGCGGGATCGTCTTCCGGGTCGGCTCGGCGCACGAGACCCTGGCCACAGCCGGGATCACCCACCTCGTGGAGCACCTCGCGCTGCGCGGCCAGGTGCGCAGCGAGGCCCACCTCAACGGGCAGACGCAGGCGGGCCTGACCCTGTTCCACGTCACCGGCACGGCCGCCGACGTCGTCGCGTACCTCAACGACGTCTGCGCGGCGCTGCGGGACCTCCCGCTGGACCGGCTCGAGACCG
The DNA here is from genome assembly GCF_013004695.1 of Promicromonospora citrea. Classification (GTDB taxonomy): domain Bacteria; phylum Actinomycetota; class Actinomycetes; order Actinomycetales; family Cellulomonadaceae; genus Promicromonospora; species Promicromonospora citrea. The sequence goes on along the minus strand of NZ_JABEMG010000146.1, from coordinate 1,198 downwards.
AGAAGGACATCCTGCGGGCCGAGGCCGGCAACCGTGACCCCGGTGTCGTCGGCCGGCTGCGGATCAACCGGCACGGCGCGCGCGGGCGGGGCCTGGTCGGCTACGGGGAGCGCGGCCTCGACCGGCTCACGGCCGACGAGGTCCGCGACTGGGCCGCCACGTGGTTCACGCGCGGCAACGCGGTCGCATGGTTCACCGGGGACGCGGTGCCCGACGGGCTCGACCTGCGGCTGCCCGCGGGGGAGCGGATGCCCGCCCCGCCGCTGACCGACGTCCTCGGGACCACGCCCGCCTGCCTCACGGGCCTGCGGGACGGCGTCGCGCTCGACGCCGTCGTGTCCCGTGACGCCACGAGCCTCACCGCCACTCTCACCGCACTGGTGCTGCGCGAGGCGCTGCACCGTGCGCTGCGCGCCGACGCCGACCTCGCCGGCTCGATCGACGTCACGACCGAGGGCCTCGACGCCGAGCACGCCCGCCTCGAGATCGCGGTCCACGCCGTCGACGGGAAGCAGGACGCCGTGCTCGGCGGCGTCCTCGACGCGCTCGGCACCCTGCGCTACCACGTCGCCGCCGACGACCTCGCCGCCGCACGGGCCATCGCCGCGGAGGACCTCACGGCGCTCGCCGCGGCGCCGGCCGCCGACGTGCTGCCCTCGCTCGCCGGCCGGCTGGCGACCGGTCGCCCCCTCCAGCGGCCCGAGGAGGTGCGTGCCGAGATCGACCGCGTCACCGCGGAGGACGTGCGCACCGTGGCCCGCCAGGTCTGGGACAGTGCGCTCTGGCTCGCTCCCGGCACGCTCGACCACGTGGGCGTCGCCCAGGCCCCACGGTTCTCGGAGCAGCCCGCCGTCGGGCGGGCGTACCCGCGGACCGGCGCGCCCGAGGTGTCGCTCGTGCTGGCGGAGGACGGCGTCGGCCTCGTCGTGCCCGACGGCGGCGTCACCGTCCGCTTCGCCGACTGCGTGCTCCTCGAGACGTGGCCCGACGGCGCCCGCGCGCTCACCGGCGCCGACGGCTTCCGGGTCGCGCTGGAGCCCACGCTGTACGACGGCCTGGCGGCGGACGTCGTCGCCGGCCACGTCGACGGGCGGGTGCCCGCCGACGTCGTCGTGCGGCTGCCGGAACGGGCTCCCGAGGAGATCCCCGCCCCGGCGCCACCCGAGGAGCACGGCCGCCGGACGCGCCGCGCTCGGCG
>NZ_JABEMG010000145.1 GCF_013004695.1 Promicromonospora citrea | reverse complement strand
TCGGGGGGCCGGCGCGCGCGCTGGTGCCGGGCCGGGCGCACGCGGCGGCCCGCGCCGGGCCACGGGCGGACCGGCCGCAGCGGACCGGACCGACGGCGACAGAGGCGACGACGACAGAGGCGACGACGAAAAAGGCGACGACGAAAAAGACGATGACATGGCCCCGCTACGAATCGTAGTATCTCTGCTATGGAGGATATGGAGAGTGCGATGAGGGCACAGGCGCCACCGACATCTCCGGGGCCGGCCATCGACGTGCGCGACCTGCGCATGCGGTACGGGACGAAGGACGTGCTCACCGGGGTGTCGTTCGCGGCGCGGCGCGGTGAGGTCCTCGCGCTGCTCGGCCCGAACGGCGCCGGCAAGACGACCACGATCGAGATCCTCGAGGGCTTCCGCATGCGGTCGGCCGGCGAGGTGTCGGTGCTGGGGCAGGACCCGGCGCGCGGCGACGAGGCATGGCGCGCCCGCCTGGGCGTGGTGCTCCAGTCCTGGCGGGACCACAGCCGCTGGCGGGTGCGCGACCTGCTCGGCTACCTCGCGCGGTTCTACGCGCCGTACGGGACCACCGACGTGCCACGGCCGTGGGACGTGGACGAGCTGATCGACGTCGTGGGGCTCACGGAGCACGCCGACCTGAAGGTGCAGAAGCTCTCGGGCGGCCAGCGCAGGCGGCTCGACGTGGCGATCGGCATCGTCGGCCGGCCCGAGCTGGTCTTCCTCGACGAGCCGACGGCGGGGTTCGACCCGCACGCCCGGCGCGAGTTCCACGACCTGGTGCACCGGCTGGCCGACTTCGAGAACACGACCGTCCTGCTCACCACGCACGACCTCGACGAGGCGGAGAAGCTCGCCGACCGCATCCTCGTGCTGGACGGCGGCACCATCGTGGCCGACGGCACAGCGGACCAGCTCGCCCGGGAGCTCACCACGCAGGCGGAGGTGCGCTGGACGGTCGGCGGCCGCAGGCACGTCCACGCGGTCGAGGACGGCGACCCGACGGCGTTCGTCCGGCGGCTGCTCGCGAACGACCCCGACGTCACCGAGCTCGAGGTCCGGCGGGCCAGCCTCGAGGACACGTACATGACGCTGGTCCACCGGGCCGAGACGGCGGGCGGCCGACCGTCCGCGGGCGGCGAGCAGACGGACCGGACCGAGGAGGTGCAGGCATGACCACGACGACCACGAGCGGGGCCGGCCGGGTCGAGGCGCGGCGCGCGGCCGTGCGAGCGGGACTGACCCGCGGCTGGCTCGAGACCAAGTACTCCTTCATGGAGGCGGGGGACGTGATCTGGTACCTCGCGTTCCCGGTGATCTACGCGGTGGTGCTGCTGTTCATGCGCGGGAGCACGGTGCCCGGCACGGGCTTCGCGCTCGGTGCGATGGTGCTGCCGAGCCTCGTGGGCATGTCGATCGCGCTGGGTGGCCTGACGGGGGCGGCGAGCACGATCGCCGTCGACCGGGAGGACGGCACGCTGCTGCGTGCCAAGGCCACGCCGAACGGGATGATCGGCTACCTGGTGGGCAAGATCCTCATGTTCGCGCTGACCACCGCCGTCAGCCTGCTCGCGCTGGTCATCCCGGCGTTCACGGTGGCGGGCGACCTGCGGCTCGACCTGCGCACGGCGGTCCTGCTGATCATGATCTTCGTGCTGGGCATGGTGGCGACGGTCCCGATCAGCGTCGCGCTCGGCTCGCTGTTCACGTCGTCGGCGCAGACGGGTCTGCTGTTCCTGATCTCGATGCTGCTGATCATCCCGTCCGGCATCTTCTACCCGATCACCGCGCTGCCCGGCTGGCTGCAGGTGGTGGGGCAGGCGTTCCCCTACTACTGGCTGGGGCTGGGCGCCCGGTCGGCCATGCTCCCGGACAGCCTGGCCGCGGCGGAGATCGGCGGGTCGTGGCGCACGCTCGAGATGATCGGGGTGCTCGGACTGTGGGCCGTCGTGGGTATGGTGCTGGCGCCGATCGTGCTGCGCAGGATGGCGCGCCGGGAGTCGGGTTCCACGGTGGCGGCGGCGCGGGAGCGCTTCATGACCAAGGGGTACTGAGTTGGTGGCTGAGCAGTCCGACGTCGTCCACAACCGCATCGCGATGCTGCGCGCCGAGCGCGGCGTCTCGCGGCGTGAGCTCGCGGAGGCGCTCGGGGTGCACTACCAGACGGTCGGATACCTCGAGCGGGGCGAGTACAGCCCGTCGCTGCACCTGGCACTGAGGATCGCCGAGTACTTCGGCGTCGCGGTGGAGGTCGTGTTCTCGACGCGGCCGTTCAAGCGGCTGGGCGAGTGACGCCGGGGGCGTCCGCCGCGCCGTCGGCCGCCGGCTCCGGCTCGTGGGACAGGACGGCGTCGAGGAACCGGACCGCGGCGTCCTTGTCGAGCGGCGCGTTGTAGGAGCCGCACTTCGGAGACTGCACGCACGCGGGGCACCCGTCGGAGCAGGGGCAGGCGGCGATCGCGTCGCGCGTGGCCCGCAGCCACGTGGCACCGAGGTGGTAGGCGCGCTCGGCGAAGCCCGCCCCGCCGGGGTAGGCGTCGTAGACGAAGACGGTCGCCTCACCGGTGTCGGGGTGCAGCTCGGTCGAGACGCCGCCGAGGTCCCAGCGGTCGCACGTCGCCAGCAGCGGGAGCAGGCCGATCGCGGCGTGCTCGGCGGCGTGCAGGGCGCCGGGAGTCTGCTCGGGTGTGATGTCGGAGGCACGGAGCACCCACTCGGGCACCGACCACCACACCGCCACGGTGCCGAGGGTGTGCTCGGGCAGCTCGAGCTGCTCGGTCCCGAGCACCTGCATGTCGGGCAGGCGACGGCGCTGGAAGCTCACCACCTGCGACGTCACCTCGACGGGGCCGAGACCCCAGGCGACGGGTCCCCACTGCCGGGTCAGGAGGTCGTGGCCGGTGGCGTCCGTCTCGGGACCGGGTGCGCCGTCGTCGTCCCAGCCCTCGATGGCGACGGACATGACCGAGCGGGACCACGTGCCGTAGTCGAGCTTGCGACGCTGCACGACGGCGGTGTGGTCGGTGAGGTCCAGGTGGTTCACCACGTAGGTGGTGCCCTGGTGCACGTACACGGCGCCGTCGTGCACCTGCCCGTCTGCGGACGAGGCGTCGACCGTGCCGAGCATGCGCCCGGTGCCGTGCTCGACGACGCGCACCGGCGTCCCGCCCGCACCGCGCAGGTCCGTCAGCCCGGTGGCGGCCTGGTGGTGCGTCCAGTACCAGCCGGAGGTCCGCCGTCGCAGGGCGCCGCGCGCGACGAGCACGTCGAGCACACCGCGCACGTGCGCCGGGTCGCCGAACAGTGCGAGGTCCTCGGTGCGCAGGGGGGCCTCCTGGGCCGCCGCGCAGAGGTGCGGTGCGAGCACGTGCGGGTTGGCGGGGTCGAACACCGTCGCCTCGAGCGGGGCGTCGAACACGGCCTCCGGGTGGGTCACGAGGTAGGTGTCCAGCGGGTCCTCGCGTGCGACGAACGCGACCAGCCCGTCGGCGCCCGCACGCCCGGCCCGCCCCGCCTGCTGCCACAGCGACATGCGGGTGCCGGGCCAGCCCGCGATGAGGACGGCGTCCAGGCCCGAGATGTCGACGCCCAGCTCGAGAGCGTTCGTCGTGGCCAGGCCGAGCAGGTCGCCCGTGCGCAGGGCCCGCTCGAGCTCGCGGCGCTCCTCGGGGAGGTAGCCGCCGCGGTAGGCGGCGATGCGGCCGGCGGCGTCGGGGGCGTGGCGCAGGTGGTCGCGCGCCTGCTGCGCCACGGACTCGGCGCCCCGCCGGGAACGCGTGAATGCCAGGCTGCGCGCACCGGCGGCCGCCAGGTCGGCGAGCAGGTCGGCGGCCTCGGCCGTCGCCGAACGGCGCGGGTGCTCGGGCGGCACCTCGGCCGCAACGGGCTCCACCTCGGTGTCCCCGGCACCAGCCACCCCGTCCCCGGGCAGTGCCCACGGGTCGGGTTCGCCGGGGTCGGCACGCCGCATCGACGAGGGCGTGCCGCCCTCCGCGTCCTCGGCCGGCGGGCGCCACGAGGCGATCTCCGGCGGCTGCCACAGCACCACGGTGCGCCGTCCGGAGGGCGACGTGTCCCGGGCGACGGCGGTGACGTCCTCGGGCCGGACGCCGATGAGGCGCGCAGCGCTGACCGCGGGCTCCGCCGACGTCGCCGAGGCGACCACCACGGTGGGTCGCTCGGCCCCGTAGCGCTCCGCGAGGCGGGCGAGCCGGCGCAGCACGTGGGAGACGTGGGCGCCGAACACCCCGCGATAGGCGTGCCCCTCGTCCACGACGACGTACCGCAGCCCCTTGAGCAGCCGCGACCAGCGGCGGTGGTTCGGCAGGAGCGCGTAGTGCAGGAAGTCAGGGTTGGTGAGCACCACGTCGGCGTGGTCCTGCACCCACGAGCGCTCCTCGCGCGACGTGTCGCCGTCGCAGGTCGCCACGCGGACGTCGCGTGTGCCCGCGGCGTCGAGCACGCGGTCGAGGGCGTTGAGCTGGTCGGCGGCGAGTGCCTTGGTCGGGCTGAGGTAGAGGGTCGTCGGCCGGGTCCGGGCCGAGGCGATGTTTCCCGGGTCGAGCGTGGCGGCTGCGGACGACTCCCGCACCGCGGAGAGGGCCGGCAGCCAGAACGCGAGCGACTTGCCCGAGCCCGTCGACGTGGCCAGAGCCGTGTGCCTGCCGCGGTGCAGCAGGTCGGCGGCCAGCGCCTGGTGCGCCCACGGGCGTTCCACGCCGAGCCGGCGGTACCCCTGCACCACCGTGGTGTCGGCCCACGCGGGCCAGTCGGCGTGCTCGGCGGTCCGTGCGGGAAGCACGCGCGACGCCGTCATCCGCTCGGCGCGCGCGCCGTGGGCGAGCAGCACGTCGAGCAGGGGGTGGGCGGGGGCGTCGGGCACGGTGGACAGTCTCGCACCTGGGCTCCGGGTCACGACGTGGTCGTCGGTGCGGAAGCTCGTCGTACCGACGTCGTCAGGGGCCGGGAGTTCACCCGCTGATCGGTCAGGGAGGGCGTCCTCGGCCGGATAGATTCGGCGCGCACGTGTCGGAGGCCTGCGCAGGAGGAACGGTGAGGCGAAGCCTGGTAGCGGTGGCCGCTGCGATCGGGATCCTGGTGGCGGGGACAGGGCTCGCTCCCGCCGAGGTCGCCCAGGCGGCCGACGACACGCCCGTCTGGTGGCGTAACGCGGCCGAGCGCACGCTCCTGTCCCCGGACGGCCCCGCCGAGCCGGGTTGGGAAGGCGACCGGTGGGTGGGGTACTGCGACCCCGAGGAGTATCCCGAGGGCTGTGCCGAGGAGGGCGTGCACCGGGCCGTCTGGCAGTTCGAGGACTTCGACATCCTCCGGGAGCTCGAGCCCGAGGACATCACGTCCGCGACCTTCATCCTCAACGGTGAGACCGGGTGGCTCGACGACGTCGGCTGCACGGCGAACAGCCTCGAGTTCTACGACGCGCCGCTGATCACGCCGGAGACCGGCTGGTCGAGCACCGAGGCGTGGACGGCGGACAAGCGCGTCGGGCAGTGGTCGGGCTACTGGTCCGCGTGCGAGAAGACGCCGCGGTGGACGGGGTACTTCTCCGTCGACGTCACCCAGCTCGCGGTGGAGGCGGCACGGGACGACCGCACGTCGCTCGCCGTCGGCGTCCGGGCCGCGGACGAGACCTGCATGACGTGCGGGTGGAACCTGCTGCGCCAGCACGCCATCCTGCGGATCAACTTCAACCGCGCGCCGCTCGCACCCAGCGAGCTGCGCATCGGATTCCTGAACAGCAAGGTGGACTGCGTCGACGAGCCGGCGCTCCGCACGACGATGCCTTTCATCGGCGCCGCCATCCCCGAGCCGGACGGTGCGAGCCACGTGAACTTCGTGGAGACGGCGACCTTCCGGCTCACGCCCGCCGACGACCCGGACACCGTGCTCTGGGAGGGTGCGTCGACCGGCAACAACGAGCTGCGCCGCTTCTACCAGGTCGAGGTGCCCCCGGGCATCCTCGAGCACGACGGGCGCTACCGGATCGCCGTCGCGGGGACGGACAACCACGGGCTGACCGGGCCGGAGTCCTCGTGCGTCTTCCGGGTGGACACCGTGCGCCCGGAGAACCCCACCATCACACCCCTCGTCGGCGGCGAGGCCGTCTACGTCGCGGGGCGGCAGGGCCGCGGCGGCCCGGGGATCCCGGGCGCGTTCCTCATCGGCGGTCCCGTGGACGACGACGTCGACTACACCTATGTCCTCAACGGGATCAGCGGCACCCTGCCCGGCGGTGAGCACCCGGTCGTCCACGTCACCCCGAGGGCGTACGGCACGAACGACCTGACAGTGCGCGCGGTCGACGCGGCAGGCAACACGAGCGACGCCGTCGTCCACGAGTTCGAGGTCTCGAAGACCCATTTCTTCGTACCGACGCCGCCCGCTGTCACGGTCGAGGGGCCGACGTCCTGGACGGTCGGCGACCCGGCCCCCGTCATGGCGGTGACCCTCAGCCCGGACGCGGCCACCCCCTACGGGACCGTGACGGTGTCGGCAGGGACGACGGTCGTGGGCTCGGCCCAGTTCGACGCGAGGACCGAGGAGCTGACGCTCGACACCGCGGCCGTCGACCCCGCGACGACCGCGCTCACGTTCACCTACCGCGCCTTCCCGGGCGCGCCGGAGTGGAGCGCGTCGCGGCCCCTGGCCGTCACCCTGCCCGACTTCGTGGTCGACCGGTCCCCGTCGATCGGCGGCACCGCGCAGGTCGGCAAGACCCTGACCGCGAACCGGTGGCCGTGGACCCCGACGCCGACGACCGTGCGGTACCAGTGGCGGCTCGACGGCAAGGCCGTGGCGGGTGCGACGTCCCGCACATGGACGGTGCCCGCCACCGCCACGGGCAAGAAGGTGAGCGTCGCGATCACCGGCTCCCACGCCGGGTACGCCACCCGGACGGTCGTGAGCCCTGCCACGACGGTCAAGGCGGGCACGTTCGTCGTCCCGCAGGCGAAGATCACCGGCACGCCGAAGGTGGGGGCGACGGTGAAGGCCGCGCGCGGCACCTGGTCGCCGCAGCCCACCACCGTGCGGTACCAGTGGAAGGTCGGGGGCAAGGCGGTCACCGGGGCGACGCGGTCGTTCTTCAGGATCCCCGCGTCCGCGAAGGGCAAGAACGTCACGTACGTGGTGACGGGGTCGCGGTCCGGCTACACGACGAAGTCGGTCACGAGCGCGGCGGTCCGTGCCGTCACGTGAGGTGTCCCCCCCGCCACGCCGGTGTCCCGCAGAGTTCACCCGGGCATTTCACCTGAGAGTGCCCTCGATGTGGCGATCGCCAGGTAGGTTTCGAGACATTTCCCGCCCCGCGCACCGAGCGGGAACGGGGAGTGGGCTCCTAGGAGGACAGTTGAAGCGCTTTCTGATCACCGGGGCGACGGCTGCCGGGCTGCTCCTGGGGGCGCTCGCCGCGCCCGCAGTGGCCGCCGAGGCAGCCCCTGAGGCACCCGACGCCGAGTGCGGCGTGACCGCGTGGAGCGAGGGCGGCCGGGTCGCGGTCCAGTGCGACAACGGTGGCAAGTCCATCGCACCGACGTCGGTCCCTGCCGGGCTGTAGCAGCACCCGGCACCGACACGGCCGGGCCACCCCCTGTGCGGGGGCGGCCCGGCCGGCGTGTCCCCGGGCCGGGGCTCAGTCCCGGAACGTCTCGATCCGGGCCCCGAGCTCGATGAGGCGCTCGGCGAGCTGCTCGTAGCCGCGGGCGATGATGTCGACGTCGCGCAGCACGGACGTGCCCGTGGACGCGAGCATCGCCAGCAGGATGACGACGGCGGGGCGCAGCGCCGGCGGGCAGCTCACCTCGGCCCCGCGCCAGCGGGTCGGTCCCGTGATCTGGAGCCGGTGCGGGTCCATGAGCCGCACGTCCGCGCCAAGGCGGGTCAGGTCCGTGAGGTGGATGGCCCGGTTCTCGTAGACCCAGTCGTGCAGCAGGGTGCTGCCCGTGGCGCGGGCCGCGATCACGGCGAAGAACGGCAGGTTGTCGATGTTCAGCCCGGGGAACGGCATGGGGTGGATCTTGTCGATCGGGGCGCGCAGCTCGCTGGGGTGGACGGTGACGTCCACCAGGCGGCTGCGGCCGTTGTGCGACAGGTACTCCGGGGTGAGCGTGTACCGCTGACCCATCTCGGCGAGCGTGGCGAGCTCGATCTCCATGAACTCGATCGGCACGCGGGTCACCGTGATCTCCGAGCCGGTCACGATGCCGGCGGTGAGCAGGCTCATCGCCTCGACCGGGTCCTCCGACACGGTGTACTCGACGTCGGCCTCGAGCCGCGACCGGCCGTGCACGCGCAGCGTGGTGGTGCCGATCCCCTCGATCTCGACGCCCAGCAGCTCCAGGTAGAAGCACAGGTCCTGGACCATGTAGTTCGGGCTGGCGTTGCGGATCGTGGTGATGCCGTCACGGCCGGCCGCCGCCATGAGCGCGTTCTCCGTGACCGTGTCGCCGCGCTCGGTGAGCACGATCGACAGGTCGCCCGTGCCGGGGTTGACGGTCGCCTGGTAGTGACCGGCCGTCGCCACGACGTCGAGCCCGAACGGGCGCAGCGCGATCATGTGCGGCTCGACGGTCCGCGTGCCGAGGTCGCAGCCGCCCGCGTAGGGCAGCTCGAAGCGGGGCTCGCGGCCGAGCAGCGGGCCGAAGAACATGATGATCGAGCGCGTCCGGACCGCGGCGTCCACGTCGATCGACGCCAGGTCGAGCGACTCCGGGCGGACGATCTCGAGGTCGCGGCCGTTGGGCGCCCACGTGGCGCTCACGCCGATGGAGCGGAGCACCGCGAGGATGCGGTCGACCTCGACGATGCGGGCCACGTTGCGCAGCACGGTGCGGCCGTGGTTGAGCAGCGAGGCGCACAGCAGCGCGACGGCGCCGTTCTTCGACGAGTTGACCTCGATCGTGCCCGAGAGCTGGTGGCCGCCCTCGATGTGCAGGTGGGTGCGCCGGGGCGCGCCCACGGTGATGAGCTCGGAGTCGAGGGCCGCGCTGATGCGGCCGATCATCTCAAGGCTGAGATTCTGGGCGCCCTGCTCGATGCGGTGCACGGCGCTCTGGCTCGTGCTCAGACGCTCGGCGAGCTGGGACTGCGTGAGGCCACGGTGTTGACGTGCGCTGCGGACCAGGGCTCCGACCTGCGCGGCATCCACCGCGGGGATCGATCCGGTGAGCGGTCGTTCGGTGCTGGCGATAGTCACGACGACGACCCTAACTCACATATGAGATACAAGCGCGTCTCGTCGTGAAGGTCACAGCTCGAACAGGGTCGGGTGCTCCAGATGGACGCCCTCGGTCTCGAGCATGCGCAGCTTGGTGCGGGGCCCTCCGCGCGCCGAGAACCCGCCCACGCGACGGCCGGCCGCCAGCACGCGGTGGCACGGCACGATCGGCGGGAACGGGTTGCGACCCATCGCCTGCCCGACGGCCTGGGCGGCACCCGGCGCGCCGAGCTCCGCGGCGACCTCGCCGTACGTGCGGGTCTCGCCCGGCGGGATCGCGCGCACCACCTCGTACACGCGGCGGTCGAAGGGCGGCACGGCACTCATGTCCAGCGGCACGTCCGTGAGGTCACCGACGCCGTCGGCCAGCAGCCGGGTCAGGGCCGTGACCGCGCCGGCGACCGGCCCGGACGACGCCTCGACCGCGCCCGGGTACCAGCCGCGCACGGCTCGGCGCACCTGCTCGGCGCCCCCGTGCGGCAGGGTCGAGCCCACGATCTGGCCCTCGGCGTTCCAGACCAGCGCGCACTCCCCGATCGCCGTCGGGACCACGGCGAAGCGGAGAGCGGGCTCGAGGCTGTCGGACATGCGGCCCACCCTAGGCCGCGCCACCGACACACCCGTCAGGCGTCGCCGCCCCAGCGCTCCGCGAGGCCGCTCGCCCGCGTCGCCGCGTCGGGGTCGCCGCTCGCCGCGGCGCCCAGGCCGCCCGCGGCGGCCAGCCCGTCCGCGTAGCCCACGGCGTACGTGGTCACGGGTGCGGCCGGCCGCTCGACGGCGTGCGCCGCGTCCCGTGCGAGGTCCAGCACCGCGCGCACGTCGACCGTGCCCGGCGGCAGGCCGAGCTCCTTCTCCAGCGCGGCGACCCAGTCGTGCAGCTCAGCCATCTCGTGTCCCTCCGGGAAGCTCGGTCGGTCGGGTCCTGGTGGTCGTGCCCTCGTGGTCGTCGGCCGGGCGCGCGCCCAGGCGGGCCGCGTCGGCCGGGGTGTCGACGTCGTCGCTCCAGCCTGCCTCGTCGGGCACCTCCGTGCAGCGCAGCGCGCCGACGACCTGTCGCATCGACGCGCCGTCCGGCTCGACACCGGCCAGCGCGGCCTCCAGCGCCGCCCGCCGGTAGAGGCCGACGAGCCACTGGGCGCGGCCGGCGCGCACGAGGTGGGCGCCGTCGGCCGGCGGGCCACCGGCCACCGCCCGCT
>NZ_JABEMG010000144.1 GCF_013004695.1 Promicromonospora citrea | reverse complement strand
CGCCGTGCCGGGCAGGCCGTCGGACCCGAGGCTGCCCCGCAGGCGCGCGCCGTCGACGCCGCCCGCGCGTGCGCGCGTCCGCGCCCGCCGCGCAGCGACCTCGCGCAGCACCACCTGGGCGAGTCCGTACGCCGCCCGCGCCATGAGCGGCACCCCTGCCGCGATGAGCGGCTCCTCCGCCTTGCGTACCTCGTCCGAGCTCCACGCGTCCTTCACGGTCCTATAGTGCCGTGTCCGGCAGGGTCCAGGTAGCGGGCTCGGGTAGCGGTATGGACACGGCGTCCCGCCGGTACGCCGCTCGGCATAGGGTCGGAGCATGCGATTCGGACTCTTCATCCCGCAGGGCTGGCGGCTCGACCTCGTCGGCATCCCGCCCGCCGAGCAGTGGGCCACCATGCTGTCCCTCGTCCACCGAGCCGAGAACCAGGCCGCGGGCGAAGCCGTCCCCGGCGGCGAGTTCGCCTGGGAGTCGGCCTGGGTGTTCGACCACTTCCACACCGTCCCCGAGCCCACGACCGAGGCGACGCACGAGGCCTGGTCCCTCATGGCGGCGTTCGCCGCGGCGACGCAGCGCGTCCGCCTGGGGCAGATGTGCACCTGCATGTCGTACCGGGAGCCGACCTACCTGGCCAAGGTGGCCTCGACGGTCGACGCGATCTCGGGCGGCCGCGTCGAGATGGGCATCGGCGCCGGCTGGTACGAGCACGAGTGGCGGGCCTACGGCTACGGCTTCCCGTCGGCGGGCGAGCGCCTGCGCGCCCTCGACGAGGGCGTGCAGATCATGGCGAGCATGTGGCGCACGGGCTCGTCGGGCACGTTCGAGGGCAAGCGCTACCAGGTCGACGGCGCGCTGTGCTACCCGCAGCCCCTGCAGCAGCTGCCCGTGGGCGACGGCGGCGCCGAGGTGCCGTCGATCCCCCTGTGGATCGCGGGCGGCGGCGAGAAGAAGACGCTGCGCATCGCGGCGCAGCACGCGCAGTACACGAACTTCTCGGGCAAGCCGGAGGAGTTCGACCACAAGTCGGGCGTCCTCGAGGCGCACTGCCGCGACCTGGGCCGCGACTTCGGGGAGATCACCCGGTCCGCCGACTACAACGTGGTCATCGGGGAGACCGAGGCCGAGGTCGCCGAGCGTCTGGACTGGATCGAGGCGCACTTCCGCAAGCTCGTGCCCGACCACGCCGACCGCGAGGCGGCCAACTGGCGCGGCGGGCTGCTGGTCGGCACGCCCGAGCAGATCGTCGAGCGCCTGCAGGACATGAGGTCGCGCGGCCTGGGGTACGCGATCACGGCCTTCGCGGAGGCCGCGTACGACACCAGCGGCATCGAGCTCTTCGAGAAGCAGGTCATCCCGCACCTGCAGTGACGGTCCGTCCGCGCCGCGGCTCCGGTCACCGGACGGCCGGCGCGGACGCCGGGCCGCTCCGCGGCAGGTCACCCCTCGGCGATGACCATCGCCGAGGCGATCCCCGCGTCGTGCGAGATCGTGATGTGCCAGGTACGCACGCCGAGCTCGGCGGCGCGGGCCGCCACCGTGCCGCGGGCGTCGATCCGGGGCGGGCCGCCCACGGTGCGGTGGACCGTGACGTCGTGCCAGCGCAGGTTGCCCGGCGCGCCGAGCGACTTGGCGATCGCCTCCTTCGCCGCGAACCGCGCGGCCAGCGACGCGGCGGGCAGCTCGCGCTCGACCTCGGTGAACAGCTTCTCGCGGAGCCGGGGCGTGCGCTCGAGCGTCTCCATGAACCGGGCCACGTCGACCACGTCGATGCCCGTCCCGATGATCATGTGCCCAGCCTAGGCCGGGCCCATCCCACGGACGGCCTTGCGTGGGATGACCGTTTTGGGGCACCATATCGCCGTAATGCAGAGGTAAAGACGGCGCCTGCATCGTGCAGCGCGCCTCTTTTCATGCGGAGGAGGCGCACCATGCCCGAGGACGACGACAAGCTCCCCTTCCCTGTCGTCATGGTCGTGGTCTTCGGCGTCGTGATCGCGGCGATCGTCGCGCTCCTGGCCTTCGTGGCCGCCTCGAGCTGACGCGCGCTCAGCGCGCCTCGCGTTTCCCGACGCCTCCGTCGGCGCCCTCCTCGACCCGGTCGAGCCACTCCCCCACCAGCGCCTCGAACAACCCGCGCTGCTCGAGGTGCAGTGCGTGGCCCGCCCGGTCCAGCACGGCGAACGTCGCACGCGGGTAGTGCTCGAGGAGCGCCCAGGCGTCGCGGTAGCCCGTCACGGAGTCCTGCCGGCCGACCACCACGAGCGCCGGGCACTCGAAGGCCGCGGGCTCGACCGGGAAGGTGCCCGCGTAGCGCGCCGCGATGCGCTCGACCGCGGCGGCGTCGGCGTCCGCCTCGCCGGGGTCGGCCTCGCGACGGGCCCGGTCCCAGGTCTCGGTCGTCTGGACGACGAGCACCTCCTCCGCGTCGAGCGTCGCCCCGCCGAGCCGGTCGGCCAGCGCCGGCTCGCGCACCAGCACCCGGTGCTCGGGCACCGTCCTGTGCTCGTGCACGGGGTCCACGACGGTCACCACCAGGGCGAGCCCGGCCACGCGCCCGGCGTCGGCGGCCACGAGGCCGCGCGCGAGGTACCCGCCGTAGGACTGCCCGACGACCGCGTAGGGCCCCTCGGGCACCAGCTCCCCGACGGCGGCGCGCAGCACCCGGAACACGTCGTCCGTGCTCGCGACGTCCCCCGCGGGCGACCGGCCCATTCCCGGCAGGTCCACGTAGACCCTGCGCCACCCCGCGCGGCGCGCGAAGACCGGCTCGAACGCGCCGGTCATCAGCCGGTGGTCCACCGGGAACCCGTGCACCAGCACGGCGGTCGCCACGGCGTCGTCCGCCGCGGGCCCCGCCTCCACGTAGTGGACCTTCGCGCCGTCCACCTCGACGTACGGCATGCCACACCTCCCTCGTCAGCGGGTCCGAGACTAGACGGACCCACTGACACCCGGGATGCCCTCGGTGTCCTCCGGCCGCACGAGGTGCCGCCAGCGGAACCACTTGCGCTCGAGCTCCTCGCCGAGGTCCACGTCGAACCGGCGCGCCACGAGCAGCAGCTGCGCCAGTGCGTCGGCGACCTCGCCGCGGAAGGCGCTGCGCACCTCGTCGTCGGACAGGCCGCGGTCGCGGGAGCGCCCGGACAGCGTGAGGAAGGCCTGCGTCAGCTCGCCGACCTCCTCCTGGAGCTTCAGGACGAGCCAGTCGTCGGTGCGCTCCACACCGTGCACGCGCGCGTACACCCGGCTGATGACCTCGACCTCGTCGGAGAGCTGCTGCAGATCCACCCGGCCGAGCGTGCCACACCTCGGGGCAGGACTACTCCACCGTCACCGACTTGGCGAGGTTGCGCGGCTGGTCGACGTCCAGACCCTTCGCGGTCGCGAGCGCCATCGCGAAGATCTGCAGCGGCACGACGGCCAGCAGGGGCTGCAGCAGCGTGGGCGCCTGCGGGATCCAGAAGATCTCGTCGGCGTACTTCCGCACCTCGTCGTCGCCGTCCTCCGCGATGACGAGGGTGCGCGCACCACGCGCGCGGATCTCCTGGATGTTGGAGACCACCTTGGAGTGCAGCGAGTCCCGCCCGCGGGGCGACGGCACGACCACGAACACCGGCTGGCCCTCGTCGATGAGCGCGATCGGCCCGTGCTTGAGCTCGCCGGCGGCGAAACCCTCCGCGTGGATGTACGCGAGCTCCTTGAGCTTGAGGGCACCCTCGAGCGCGACGGGGAACCCGACGTGGCGGCCGAGGAACAGGACCTTGTCGGACTTCTCCATCGACCGGGCCGTCGCGCGCACGTACTCGCCGCGCTCGATGACGGTCTGGATCTTGCGTGGCATGGCCCGCAGCTCGTCGAGCAGCGCACCGATCTCGTCGGGGAACTTGTTGCCGCGCAGCTGGGCCAGGTACAGGCCGAGCACGTACGCGGCGGTGATCTGCGCGAGGAACGCCTTCGTCGAGGCGACGGCGATCTCCGGGCCGGCGTGCGTGTAGAGCACCGCGTCGGACTCGCGCGGGATGGTCGAGCCGTGCGTGTTCACGATCGAGATGACCTTGGCGCCCTGCTCGCGCGCGTGCCGCACGGCCATGAGGGTGTCCATGGTCTCGCCGGACTGGGTCACGGCCACGACGAGGGTGCGCTCGTCGACGATCGGGTCGCGGTAGCGGAACTCGTGCGCCAGCTCGACCTCGACGGGGATCCGGCACCAGTGCTCGATCGCGTACTTGGCGACGTGCCCGGAGTAGGCGGCGGTGCCGCAGGCGACGACGATGATCTTGTTCACGGCGCGGAGCACCGACTCGTCGATGCGCAGGTCGTCCAGCACGAGGGCACCGGAGGCGTCCGTACGGCCCAGCAGCGTGTCGGCGACGGCCTGGGGCTGGTCGTGGATCTCCTTGTCCATGAAGGAGGCGAAGCCGCCCTTCTCCGCGGCCGCCGCGTCCCAGTCGACCGTGTAGCGCTTGGCCTCTGCGGGGTTGCCGTCGAAGTCGGTGACCGCGACCGACGTCGGCGTGATCGTCACGACCTGGTCCTGGCCGAGCTCCAGGGCCTCCTTGGTGTGCGCGATGAACGCGGCGACGTCGGAGCCCAGGAAGTTCTCGCCCTCGCCGAGACCCACCACGAGCGGCGAGTCGTGCCGGGCACCGACCACGGTGTCCGGGGCGTCGGCGTGCACGGCCAGCAGCGTGAAGGTGCCCTCCAGCCGGCGGGCCGCCTCCGTCATGGCCCGGGTCAGGTCACCGGTCTCGCGGTACGCCTTGGCCACGAGGTGCGCGGCGACCTCGGTGTCGGTCTCGGAGCGGAACTCGACGCCGTCGGCGAGCAGCTCGTTCTTGAGCTGCGCGAAGTTCTCGACGATGCCGTTGTGGATGAGGGCGAGCCGGTCGCCGTCGGCCAGGTGCGGGTGGGCGTTGGTGTCGGTGGGGCCGCCGTGCGTCGCCCAGCGGGTGTGGCCGATGGCCGCCGTGGCCACGGGCAGCGGGTCGTGGTCGAGGACCTCGACGAGGTTCGCGAGCTTGCCCGACTTCTTGGCCCAGGCCACTCCGTCGAGGCCGGGCGCGACGAGCGCGACACCGGCCGAGTCGTAGCCGCGGTACTCGAGGCGCCGCAGGCCCTCGATCGCGACGTCGAGGGGCGTGCCCGACGGCGTCAGGCCGCCGTCCGCGGCTGCTGTTCCGGTGTAACCGACGATCCCACACATGAGCGCGAGTCTATCGAGCGTTCGGCACCCGCCCCATGACAGGCCTCACAGCCCTCGTGACGATGGCACCCTCCGCGTGCGGCACAATGCTGCAGGTGGTTTCCCAGTTCTCGAGCACGGACCTCGGCGAGCACCTGCTCGCCCTCGCCCCGTCCTCGCCCTACGTGGATCTCGACCGCGCGGCGTGGAGCCGCCTGTCGGCGTCCACCCCGCTGCCGCTGACCGACGAGGACGTCGAGCGCCTGCGCGGGCTCGGTGACCCGATCGACCTGGCCGAGGTCGACGCGATCTACCGCCCCCTGTCGCGCCTGCTCAACCTGTACGTGCAGGCGACGGGAGGGCTGCACGCCGCGACGTCGACGTTCCTGCACGAGGAGCCGCCGCGCACGCCGTACGTCATCGGCGTCGCCGGCTCGGTCGCCGTCGGCAAGTCGACGACGGCGCGCGTGCTGCGCGAGATGCTCGCCCGCTGGCCCGAGACCCCGCGCGTCGAGCTCATCACGACGGACGGGTTCCTCTACCCGAACGCCGAGCTGGAGCGCCGGGGCCTCATGGAGCGCAAAGGGTTCCCCGAGTCGTACGACCGGCGGGCCCTCATCCGCTTCCTGTCGCGCATCAAGGCCGGGCAGGACGAGGTCCGCGCGCCCGTGTACTCGCACACGATCTACGACATCGTGCCGGGCGAGGAGGTCGTGGTGCGCAAGCCGGACGTGCTCGTCGTCGAGGGCCTCAACGTGCTGCAGCCCGCCCGGCCGAGCTCGGTCGACGAGTCGACGGTCGCGGTGAGCGACTTCTTCGACTTCTCCATCTACGTCGACGCCCGGACGCGGAACATCCGGCAGTGGTACGTCGACCGGTTCCTCGAGCTGCGCCGGACGGCGTTCACCAAGCCGGACTCCTACTTCAAGCGCTACGCGTCGCTGTCCGACCAGGAGGCCACGGCGAAGGCGCTCTCGATCTGGGAGTCGATCAACGCGCCGAACCTCGAGAAGAACATCCTGCCCACGCGGGGCCGCGCCACGCTGGTGCTCACCAAGGGCTCGGACCACGCGGTGCAACGGGTCCGGCTGCGCAAGCTCTGACCGTCGCCTCGGCGGTGGCGGTGCCCGCGTCGGTTCAGGCGGCGGTGCGCGGTGCGGGCACGGCGGCCGCGTCCGCCTCAGCGGGGTCCGGTGCGGCCGGGTCGGGGCCGGTGGCGTCCGGCGCAGGCTCCTCGACCAGGTGCTTGCGCGAGAACCAGCCGACCACCTTGTCGACCACGAAGCCCATCGCGACGCCGAGCACCACGCCGATGACGATCGCCAGCAGCGGCTCGTGCCCGAGCCACTGCGCCGCGACGAGCCCGATGCCCGCCGAGTACAGCGCCCACATGACCGCCGCGATCGCGGCGACCACCATGAACCGCTTGCGCGGGTACCGCAGCGCGCCCGCCGTCATGTTGACGGCGACCCGGCCGATCGGCACGTAGCGCGCGGCGAGGATGAACGAGGCCCCCCGGCGCGTCAGCGCGCGCTCGGCCCACGCCACGGCACGGCGGCCGCGCGGGCCACGGAGGAAGGGCACGCGCTCCGTGCCGATCATGAGGCCGATCTGGTACGCGATCTGGTCCCCCACCCAGGCGCCGGCCGCGGCGGTCAGCAGCACGAGCCACATCCACGGGGTGCCGGTCGAGTGCGCCGAGACGGTCAGCGTGATGACGACGGACTCGCTGGGCAGCGGCGGGAAGAAGCCGTCGATCGTCGCGAAGGCGAACATGGCCGGGTAGATCCACGGCGAGGCCGCCATCGCGAGGATCCATGCCTCGGTGGCGCTCAGTACTGTGGCGATGAGATCGAGCACGACACCTCGGAGGTTCTCGGCCGGGCGCTACCCGGGGGTCAGATCACGGCACCTCGTGGTGCCTGCGGCCAGCCTACGCACCCGGCCCCCCTGAGAATCATCAGGGGTGACCCTGGAACGGTCCCGCACCCGAGAGATTCACGCGCCGTTCACGCCTGTGCGCCCTCCAGCGCGAGCCGCTCCCGCACGACCGCGGCCAGGTCCTCCGCCACCTTGTCCGCCTCGTCCTGCGACGGAGCCTCCACCATGACGCGGACGAGCGGCTCCGTGCCCGACTGCCGCAGCAGCACCCGGCCCGTGTCGCCCAGGAGCGCCGTGGCGTCCGCGACCGCCGCCTGCACACCCTCGTCCGTGCCGGCACGCGACTTGTCGACGCCGCGCACGTTGACGAGCGTCTGCGGCAGCCGCTCGATCTCGCCGGCGAGGTCGGCCAGGCGCTGGCCCGACGCCTTGACCCGAGCGGCGAGGTGCAGCGCCGAGAGCACGCCGTCGCCCGTCGTCGCGTGCTCCGCCAGGATGATGTGGCCGGACTGCTCGCCCCCCAGTCCGTAGCCGTGCGCGCGCATCTCCTCCAGCACGTAGCGGTCGCCGACCGCCGTCTGCACCGTGGTGATCCCGCGCTCCCGCATGGCGAGCAGGAGGCCGAGGTTGCTCATCACCGTGACGACGAGCGTGTCGCCCGGCAGGCGCCCGTCCTCCTTGAGCGCGGTGGCCAGGATGCCGAGGATCTGGTCGCCGTCCACGATCGCCCCGGTGTGGTCGACGGCGAGGCAGCGGTCGGCGTCGCCGTCGAACGCGACGCCGAAGTCGGCCTCCGAGGCCACGACCACGGCCTGGAGCTGCTCCGGGTGGGTCGAGCCGCACTTCTCGTTGATGTTGCGGCCGTCCGGGCTCGCGTTCATGACGACGACGTCGGCGCCCGCCGCGCGCAGGGCCTCCGGCCCGACCTCGCTGGCCGCGCCGTTGGCGCAGTCGAGCGCTATGCGCAGACCTTCGAGGGGCCGGTGGTCCGGCGTCGTGCCGACGCTGTCGGTGAGATGGCGCACGTACCGCTCGGCGGCCGCCTGGCCGTCGGTACGGATCCGCCCGACATCGGCGCCCGTCGGGCGCTCCCACTCCTCGCCGAGCGACGCCTGGATCGCGTCCTCGACGGCGTCGTCGAGCTTGAGCCCGCCGCGCGCGAAGAACTTGATCCCGTTGTCGGGCATCGGGTTGTGCGAGGCGGACACCATGACGCCGAGGTCGGCCTCGAGCTCGGTCACCAGGTACGCGAGCGCGGGGGTGGGCAGGACGTTCAGCATCACGACGTCCACACCGGCCGAGGCGAGGCCCGCCGCGACCGCACCGGCGAGGAACTCGCCGGAGGCGCGCGTGTCCCGCCCGACGACGGCCCGCGGCCGCGGGCCCAGCAGCTCACCCTGCGCGGTCAGCACCCGTGCCGCCGCGACGCCCAGCTCCATCGCCAGCTCTGCCGTGATGTCCTTGTTGGCGAGACCCCGAACCCCGTCGGTGCCGAACAGCCTGCCCATACCGCTACTCCTCAGATCGTTCCCGTCCCACCGTAGCGGGCGTCCGTCCCTGCCAGAAAAGCGGATGGCCCCGCTGAACAGTGGCGATACTGTTCGGCGGGGCCATCCGGCCGAGCGCTGGGATCAGCGCTTGCTGTACTGCGGAGCCTTGCGGGCCTTCTTGAGACCGGCCTTCTTGCGCTCGACCTTGCGGTCGTCGCGGCGCAGGAAGCCGGCCTTCTTCAGCTCGGGGCGGTTCGCCTCGGCGTCGATGGCGTTCAGCGCGCGGGCGATGCCCAGGCGCAGGGCGCCGGCCTGGCCCGACGTGCCGCCACCCGTGATGCGGGCGATGACGTCGAACCGGCCCTCGACCTCGACCAGCGTCAGCGGGGAGCTGACGAGCTGCTGGTGCACCTTGTTCGGGAAGTAGTCCTCGAGGGTGCGGCCGTTGATCTTCCAGGTGCCGGTGCCGGGGACCAGGCGCACGCGCGCCACGGCCTCCTTGCGGCGCCCGAGAGCCTGGGCGGGGGCGGTGATCGACGCACCGCGCGTCGCGGGCGCGGTGGTCTCGGTGGTGTAGGTGCTGGGCGTCTCGTCGCCCTGCTCGATGTCGACGGTGGTCTCGGCCACTGTGGTGTCCTCGCGTCCTTCGCGTTGCGATCCGGCAGCGGCCTCAGGCCTGCTGCGAAACCTGGGTGATCTCGAACGGCTTGGCCTGCTGCGCCGTGTGCGGGTGCTCAGAGCCTGCGTAGACCTTCAGGTGGGTCATCTGCGTCCGACCGAGCGAGGTCTTGGGGATCATGCCGCGCACTGCCTTCTCGATGGCGCGCTCCGGCTTGGTGTCCAGGAGCTGGCCGTACGGGGTGGCCGTGAGGCCGCCCGGGTAGCCGGAGTGGCGGTACGCCATCTTGGTCTGACGCTTGTTGCCGCTCAGCGCGACCTTCTCCGCGTTGATGACGATGACGAAGTCGCCGCCGTCGACGTGCGGGGCAAAGGTCGGCTTGTGCTTCCCGCGCAGCAGATTGGCGACCTGGCTGGCCAGGCGGCCCAGGACGACGTCGGTCGCGTCGACGACATACCAGTCGCGCTGGACGTCGCCGGGCTTGGGGGTGTACGTACGCACGGTTCGTAACCTTTTCGTTTGCGGTGTCGTCGGGCGTGAAGCGTCGCCCGATGAGTCAGGTCGTTGTGCGCGGGAGTCAGGTTGGCGTCCGGGCCGGACGTCGGCTCGCGAGTGGGCGCGCTACCGACGCAGGAACACCGTGACAGAGCACAACGACTCAAAAGGATACCCAGCGGGTTCCCCAGGGGTCAAAGCGAAGCGGCACAGGAACGCCGCCGGGAGGCATGACGTTCACCACGTCCCCCGGCACTGTGGCGTGCTGGGCCGACTGGTGCCACCGTAGAGGCATGACCGAGGAAACCCCAGCCACCATGCCGATGCCGGGCCCCGACACGGTCGCAGAGGGCGACACCGACCAGCTGCCCCACGAGGACACGCTGAACCACCGGGGCCCCAAGGACGCTCTCGACGAGGGCTACTCGCCGCCCGACCGCCCGCGGTCGAACCACTGGGGCGAGACCGCGTGGGAGGAGCGCAACCGCGAGCCGATGGACCGGCGCCTCAGCGAGGAGGAGCCCGACGTCTGGCAGGGCGACCCGCTCGATCGGCCCGACACCGCACGCGCGGGGCGACTCGTCTCGGACGACGACGCCGACCCGGGCGCCGACGGAGGCCGCGAGAACGACCTGTACGGCACGGACGCGGGCATCGACGGCGCGGGAGCCAGCGCCGAGGAGGCCGCCGTCCACTGGGTCGACGAGCCCTAGACGCAATGCCGGGAAGTTAGGGCGTTGCGTGTGGTGTCAAGACCGTGTTTGTGCTGGTAGCAGCAGCGAAGCTCCTGTAGTTGAGAGCAGTCCGCCAAGACAGCCTTCACCGCAGGAGCTTCGCCGTGT
>NZ_JABEMG010000143.1 GCF_013004695.1 Promicromonospora citrea | reverse complement strand
GCGGTCCGCCCGTCGGTGAGCGGGTGAGCGGGGCCGTCCGTCACGAGGTGCCGCGCGGGCGTGCGGGGCGCCCGTCCGGGCTCGAGACGACGGCGCAGGTCGGCGACGAACGTGCGCACCGCCGCGACGGCGCCGCGCGGCGGCTCGTCCCACAGGTCGTCGACGAGCCGGTCCGTGGTGACCAGCCGCCCGCCCGCGACGACGAGGCGCGCGAGCACCGCCTGCTGGCGCGGCCCGCCCAGGGGCACCGGCACGCCGTCCACCCAGGCGGTGACGGGGCCGAGCACCCCGACCCGGAGAGGTCCGTTCATCGGGTCCTGCTCATCGATCACTCATCCACGTCCTGGAGATTCATGGGCATGACACCGACGATCACACCAACGATCACAGATTTCGACTACCGCCGCGTGCCCGTCGGCGACGTCGCCCTCAACGTCGCGGTCGGTGGGGCGGGCAGCCCCGTCGTGCTGCTGCACGGCTTCCCCCAGACGCACCTCATGTGGCGGCACGTCGCCGCCGACCTGGCCCGCGAGCACACCGTGATCGTGCCCGACCTGCGCGGGTACGGCGCGAGCGACAAGCCCGCGGAGACCGGGCCCGACACGTACTCCAAGCGGACGATGGCCGTCGACGTGGTCGCCCTCGCCCATGCCCTCGGGCACGACCGGTTCGCGCTCGCCGGGCACGACAGGGGTGCGCTCGTCGCCGTCCGTGCCGGCCTGGACCATCCCGGCAGCGTCACCCACCTGGGCGTGCTCGACGTGCTGCCGACGCTCGACATGTGGGACGTGCTGCACGGCGCGGACGCGGCCGTCGCGTTCCACCTCTACCTCATGGCGCAGCCGCCCG
Source organism: Promicromonospora citrea (assembly GCF_013004695.1). Classification (GTDB taxonomy): domain Bacteria; phylum Actinomycetota; class Actinomycetes; order Actinomycetales; family Cellulomonadaceae; genus Promicromonospora; species Promicromonospora citrea. Next base: position 9,670 of record NZ_JABEMG010000143.1, on the reverse strand, counting down.
GCCTGCCGGAGCGCCTGATCGCGGCGGCGGCCGACGACTTCTTCGGGTTCTTCCTCGACGCCTGGGGCGCCGGGCAGCAGGCGATCCCCGCCGACGTGCGCGCGGAGTACCTGCGGGCCTCCCGCGCGGCGGTGCCCTCGATCGTGGCGGACTACCGCGCCTCCGCGGGCGTCGACATCGAGCACGACCGTGCCGACCGTGCCGCCGGACGGCGCCTGACCATGCCGGTGACGGTGCTCCAGCAGGACTGGGGCGCCGCGCTCGGCTACGACGCGGCGGGCCTGTGGTCCGCCTGGGCGTCCGACCTGGAGCATCGCACCCTCGACGCGGGGCACTTCATGGCCGAGCAGGCCCCGGCCGAGGTGGCCGGGGCGCTGCGCGCGCTGCTGGCCCGGTGACTACCGCCGGAACCACGACTTCTTGCCGCGCGACAGCCCCATGGTGTCGCGCAGGTCGGTCACCGTGACCGAGTCGGTGTACGGCTCGCCGTTGATGAACAGCGTCGGCGTGCCGTGCACCCCGGCGTCGATGCCGTCCTGGTAGTCCTTGCGGACCGCCTCGGAGAACCGCTGCGCGGCGTCACCCACCAGGCTCTCGGTGTCGAGGCCGAGCTCCTCGCCGTACCGGACGATCGCCGCGTCGTCGAGCTGCATCTGGTTCTTGAACAACAGCTTCGCCATCGGCCAGAACGCCCCCTGGTGGCCGGCGGCCTCCGCCGCGAGCGCGGCCGTGAGCGCGTAGGGGTGCACCTCGAAGAGCGGGAAGTGCCGCCAGACCAGGCGCACCTGCCCCTCCGAGCCGTTCACCAGCTCGGTGAGCACGGGCTTGGCCGCCCCGCAGTAGGGGCACTCGAAGTCGCCGAACTCGACGATGGTGAACGGGGCCTCGGGGTTGCCGTAGGCCCAGCGGAACGCGAAGCCGCTGTCGTGGGTGCCTGCGGGGGCGGCGCTCGGCGTCGCCTCGCGGGCGACACCCTCTGCGGGTTCAGTGGTCATGTCCTCCATCGTCCCACCCGCCTCAGACATGGGCCGGGACCGCGGCGTCGAGCAGGGTCGTCGCGGCGGCGCGCGCGTGGCGCGCCGCGTCGGGCGTGCCCGCGATGGCGGCCGTCGTCTGCGCGCCCTCCGCGAGGATCGCGACCTGGGCGGCGAGGTCGGGCGTGCCGCCGATCTCGTCGACCAGGCGTCCGACGTACTCCTGGAAGCTGCGCTTCTGCTCTCGCACCGCGTCCGCGACGGCCTGCGACGACGCGCTCAGCTCACCGTGCGTGTTGATGAACGCGCAGCCGTGGAAGTCCGACTCCCGGAACCAGGCGTCGAGGAAGTCGAAGATCGCGAGCAGGCGCTCGCGGGCGGTCGTCGCGTTCTCGGACGCCGAGGCGATCCCCGCGTCCCACATCTGCGTGCGGTGCCGCAGGACGGCGACGACGAGCTCGTCCTTCGAGGAGAAGAGCGAGTAGATGCGTTTGAGCGAGACGCCGGCGGCGGTGCGCACGGCGTCCATGCCGACCGCCTGCACGCCGCGCGTGTAGAAGAGCTCGTCCGCCGCGCGAACGACCTGCTCACGAGCGGTCTCTGCCTCGCCCATCGATCTCACCCCATCTTTTCCGTCCGCACGGGTTGCGCGGAGAACGATCGTTCTCTACCGTAGCTCATGTCGGCGGAGAACGACCGTTCTCCGCTCCAGCAGGATCGAGAGAAGGAACGATCATGGGTTACATCGCGGTCGGTACCGAGAACAGCACCACCACCGAGCTGTACTACGAGGACCACGGCACCGGGCAGCCGGTTGTCCTGATCCACGGGTACCCGCTGGACGGCAACAGCTGGGAGCGCCAGTCGCGCGAGCTCATCGCCGCCGGCTACCGGGTCATCACCTACGACCGGCGCGGCTTCGGCCGGTCGAGCAAGGTCGGCGCCGGGTACGACTACGACACCTTCGCGGCCGACCTGAACACCCTCCTGACCACCCTGGACCTGCGCGACGTCATCCTCGTCGGCTTCTCCATGGGCACCGGCGAGCTGGCCCGCTACGTCAAGAACTACGGCCACGAGCGCGTCGCCAAGCTCGCGTTCCTCGCGTCGCTCGAGCCGTTCCTGGTCCAGACCGACGACAACCCGACCGGTGTGCCGCAGTCGGTCTTCGACGGCATCGACCAGGCCGCCCGCGCCGACCGGTTCGCCTGGTTCACGCAGTTCTACCAGGACTTCTACAACCTGGACGAGACGCTCGGCAGCCGCATCAGCCAGGAGGCCGTCACGGCGTCCTGGAACACCGCGACCCAGAGCGCGCCCGTCGCGGCGTACGCGGTCGTCCCGACCTGGATCGAGGACTTCCGGGCCGACGTCGCGGCCGTGCGCGCCGCGGGCAAGCCGTCCCTGATCCTGCACGGGACGAAGGACAACATCCTGCCGATCGACGCGACCGGCCGGCCGTTCCACGAGGCCTTCCCCGAGGCCGAGTACGTCGAGATCGAGGGTGCGCCCCACGGTCTGCTCTGGACGCACGCCGACGAGGTCAACGAGGCGCTGCTGCGCTTCGTCCAGGCCTGATCCCACCGCCCCGCGTCCCCGGGACGCGGCACGACGCCCGTGCCCGCGATCGTCACGCGCGGCCCGTCGACGGCCAGCCGGATCCGGCTCGGCCTGCCCAGCCGGCGCCCCTGCTCCACGACGACGGCGGCCGGGTCGCGCACGATCCCGTCCCGCACCAGCACGGCGGCGAGCGGGCCCGCCGCCGTCCCGGTCGCCGGGTCCTCCGCGATCCCGACCGTCGGGTTGAAGAACCGCGCCGCCGCGTCCAGGCCGGACGCCGGGTCGACGGCGAGCGTGTACACGTAGCAGCCCTCGGCGCCGACGTCCGCGAGCAGGGCGCGCAGGTGGGCGGTGTCCGGCTGCGCGGCGTCCAGGCCCGCGCCGTCGCGCACCGGCACCAGCAGGTGCTCCGCTCCGGTCGAGGCGACCTCGGCAGGCCGTGCGGCGAGCGCACCGGTGTCGAGGCCGAGGGCGGCGGCCAGGGCGGGACGGTCCGTGACCTCGCCGAGGAACCGGGGCGCGGACTGCTCCATCGAGACCTCGGCGCCCTGTGCCGCTCGCCGCGACACCCGGACGGTCAGCAGGTCCGGTCCGATCTGCTGCACGAACGTGTCCCGCGCCGGGTCCAGCCGCCCGCTGAGGGCGAGCCAGACCCACGCGCCCATCGCGTTGTGCCCGGCGCCGAAGACCTCGACGCCGCCGGGTGTGAACGAGCGCAGCCGGTGGTCGGCGCCCGGGTCGTCCGGCCGGACGAGGAACGTCGTCTCGGACTGGTTGAGCTCGCGCGCGATCGCCGCCATCGTCGCGGCGTCGAGCGCGTCGGCGTCGGGCACGAGGGCGAGCGGGTTGCCCGCCAGCGGCGTGGTGGTGAACACGTCGACCCAGGCGAACGGCACGTCCACGATCGGCTCCCTCGGTGCGGTGGCGGTGACGTGCTGCTCAGCGTAGAGCCCGGCGGGCGGTGGTCGGGGGAGACCGTGCGCGCGGCATGACCGGATCGTTCCGCCCCCCGCCCTGATCCGGTCTTCCCCGGCGCGCCCGCCCGGCGCCACACTGGCCGCATGAACCGAGCGCTGATCGTCATCGACGTGCAGGAGTCCTTCCGGGTGCGCCCCGAGTGGGCCGACACCCTCGACCCCGACGTCGCGGAGCCGGTGAACCGCCTCGTCGCGCTCGCGCGGGCCGCCGGCGACCTCGTGGTCTGGGTGCTGCACACCGAGCCGGGCTCCGGCACGCCGTTCGACCCGACGAGCGGCCACGTGCGGCTGTTCGAGGAGCTGGGCGAGCCGCTGCCCGGCGAGCCGGTGCTGCACAAGACCTCGCACAACGCCTTCACGACGACCAACCTGCAGCAGCTCCTCACCGCCCGCGGCGTCGGCGCCCTGCGCGTGTGCGGGATCCGTGCGGAGCAGTGCGTGGAGACCACCGCGCGCGTCGCGTCCGACCTCGGGTACGACGTCACGTTCGTGAGCGACGCGACGAGCACGGACCCGCTGGGGCGGTTCAGCGCCGCGGACATCCTCGAGCGGACCGAGGCGGTGCTCCGCGACCGGTTCGCGCGCATCGCCACCGTCGCGGAGCTCGAGGCGGAGGCACGCCAGGCCGTGGCAGCATCGGCGGGGTGACCGTCGTCCTGTTCGTGCTCCTGCCCGGCGTGCACCTGCTCGACCTGGCCGGCCCGGCCCAGGCCTTCTTCGCGGCGGGGGACCTCGGGCACCCGTACGAGCTGCGGTACGTCGCCGGCTCCCCCGGGACCGCCGTGGTCCCGTCCGCGCAAGGCCTCCCGCTCGCCGCGGACGCCGACTGGCCCGCGACCACGGCCGACGACCTCCTCGTCGTCCCCGGGTGGCGCACAGGCGAGGACCCGCGGGCCTGGCCGCAGGTGGGCGACGCGACCCGCGAGCGGCTGCGCGCCCACCACGCGGCCGGCGGCACGGTCGCCAGCGTGTGTGCGGGTGCGGACGCGCTCGGCCAGGCCGGGCTCCTGGACGGGCGGCGGTGCACCACCCACCACGCCGTCCAGGACGAGCTGGCCGCCCGGCACCCGCGCGCCCGCCTGGTCCGGGACGTGCTGTTCACCACCGACGACCGCGTGGTCACCTCCGCCGGCATCGCCAGCGGCATCGACCTGTCGCTCCACCTGCTGGCCGTGCGGCACGGACCGGCCGTCGCCGCACGGGTGGCCCGCGAGATGGTGGTGTACGCGCGGCGCAACGGCGCCGAGCGGCAGGCGAGCGTCATGCTGCGGCACCGGTCGCACGTCGACGACACGGTCCACCGGGTGCAGGACCTGATCGACGCGCACTTCGCACGGCCCCTGCCGCTCGCGGACCTGGCGGCCCGCGCCGGCGTCGCGGAGCGGACGCTGACCCGGCAGTTCACCCGGGCGACCGGCGTGACGCCGCTGCGCTACCAGCAGCTGCTCCGGCTGGAGCGTGCCGAGCACCTCCTGGGCCACGGGGCGACCGTCGAGGCGGCGGCGCACGCCGTGGGCTTCCGCGACGCCCGCATGCTCCGCCGCCTCCGCAGCCGCTGAGATCAGGCCCCCGCGCCGCCGTCGACCTGGAGGATGGCGCCCGTGACGTACGAGGCGCGGTCGCTGAGCAGCCAGGCCGCTGCCTCGGCGATCTCCTCCGGCCGCGCCGTGCGACCGAGCGGCGCGTGGTTCGCGAGCTGGTCGGTCAGGCCGGGGGTGTACTCCTCCCACTGCCGGATCATCTCGGTGAGCGTTCCGCCGGGCGTGATGGCGTTGACCCGGATGTTCTCGGGCCCGTAGGTCACCGCCGCCGACTGGGTCAGGCTGTTGAGGCCCCGCTTCATCGCGCCGTAGACGGGCAGCACCGGGTTGGCGCGCAGGCTGCCGATGCTCGAGTTGTTGACGATCGCGCCCGACCCCGCGGTGGCGCGGATCGCGCGGACCTCCGCGACCATCGACGCCCACTGGCCGCGGAGGTTGACGGCGTACACCCGGTCGAAGTCGGCGTCCGCCACCTCGTCCAGCGGCTGGGGCGGGGTGAACGTGGCGCCGTTGTTGAACGCGACGTCCAGCCGGCCGAAGCGCTCCACGACGCGGTCGACGAGGGTGCGGACGCTCTCGGGGTCGCCGAGGTCGGCCACGGCGTGGTCGGCGGTGCCGCCGGCCGCCCGCACCTCGTCGGCGACGGCCGCGATCTCCGCCTCGGTCCGGGCCGAGAGGAACACGGTCGCGCCCTCCCGGGCGAAGAGGCGGGCGGCGGCGGCGCCGATGCCGCGGCCCGCTCCGGTGATCAGTGCGACCTTGCCGGCCAGGAGGCCCGCGGTCGGGGTGGTGGTGGCTGCTGTGCTCGGTTCTGTGCTCATACCCTCGACGCTCCGCCGGTCCGGCGCCGGTATCCAGGCACCGGCCGTACCTGGCTACCGGCGCGACCGCGGGCGGATACTCGAGGTATGGACAGGGCCCAGCTCGCCACGTTCCTGCGCTCGCGCCGGGAGCGGACCACCCCCGCCGACGTCGGCCTGCCCGCCGGGCGCCGGCGGCGGACGCCCGGCCTGCGCCGCGAGGAGGTCGCCCAGCTCGCGTACATCTCGACCGAGTACTACACCCGGCTCGAGCAGGCCCGGGGCCCGCACCCCTCCCGCGAGGTGCTGAGCGGCCTCTCCCGTGCGCTGCGCCTGTCGGACACCGAGCGCCGGCACCTGCACGCGCTCGCCGACGTGCCCGAGGCGCCGCCCACGGGGCCGCCGCGCGAGGTGCGGCAGAGCATCCGCGACCTCCTGGAGCGGCTCCCGCAGTCGGCGGCGTTCGTCAGCAGCGCCGACGGCGAGGTGCTCGCGTGGAACCCGCTCGCCGCGGCGCTCATGGAGGACTTCTCCGCCCTGCCGCCGCGTGAGCGCAACCTGCTGCGCCGTGCGTTCCTCACGTCCCACGCCGACGGGAACCTGTACGGCGTGTCCGACCGGGAGACGTTCGTCCGCTCCGCCACGAGCAGGCTGCGCACCGCGGCGGCCCGCTACCCGCACGACCCCCGGATCGCGCAGCTCGTGGCCGACCTGCTCGCCGGGAGCGAGGAGTTCGCCCGGATCTGGGCCGACGGCGAGATGCGGATCGAGACGGTGCAGCGCAAGACGTTCCGGCACCCGATGGTCGGGCCCGTCACGGTGAGCTGCGACGTGCTCGACATCACCGACAGCGACCAGCAGGTCGTGATCTTCACGCCCGACCCGGGCTCGCCGTCGGACGAGGCGCTCCGGCTGCTCGGGGTGATCGGCACCCAGCGCATGGACGTGACGACCTAGGCACGGTGTCCGTCGGGACGGTCAGGACCGTGTCGTCGTCCGCGCGGCGCGCTCGGCGAGGAGCCCGCCCACCGCCGGCACGACGGCCAGCAGCCACACCCGGTGCCGCCCGCGGGCCACGGCGAGCGCCGTGACCACGACAGCGAGGTAGGCCATGCCGTGCAGCGGTCCGACGGCGCTCGCGACGGCGTCGTCGTGCACGGTGGCGAGGTTGGCGAACAGCACGACGACGGTGAGCAGCTCCAGCGCGCCGAGGATGCGGAGCACGACGTGGCCGCTCACAGGCCCGCGCCCGTCGTCGAGCCGGGGCGGTAGACCATGAGCACCACGACCACCGCCCACAGCAGGTTGAAGATGCCCGCGTGCATGGCGAGCGGCCGCGTGGCGGGCCGGGTGCCCGGGGCCTCGAGCGCGTCGAGGACGCGCCGCTGCCCGGGCAGGACGAGCAGGATCAGGACCGCGGCGGCGGCCGCGGTGAGCACCATGGACGTGACGAGCCAGGCGTCGGACAGCACGCCGAGGCTCGCGCCGGTGGCGTACCCGAGCACGGGCACGGCGACGCCGAGGTACGCGTAGACGCGCGTGACGCGGTGCAGGAGCCGGACGCCCGCGGCCGGGCCGGGGTCTCCGGGGGCGGCGAGCGCGCGCCGGGCGGCGGCGGGGAAGATGCTGGCGGTCACGGCCACGGGTCCGACGGCGAGGATCGCGGCGAGGACGTGCAGGGACAGGAGCAGTGCGGTCATGCCAGGCCCTCGCGGGGCGTGCGGCGGGTGGTGTCGTGCATGCGGCCATCGTGCGGGCGCGGTGGCGCCCGGGCCAGTGTCCTTTCTGCCAACAACCACCGGGATCTGGCCACCCCGGCGCCCGGGCCCCTGGGCGTCAGAGCAGGCCGGCGAGCAGCGCGATCACCGCGAGGAGCGGCAGCGTGCCCTGGGTGGCGGCGGCGCGCGCCTTGGTGCGGTCGGAGAGGACGAGGACGGTGGCCGCCGCGGCCATCGAGCCGGTGCCTGCCAGCACCAGGGCGGCGCCCGCGGAGGCCGGCCCGTCCGTCGACCCGGACGCCAGGAGCACGATGCCCACGGCGGTGACGACCGCCAGGAAGAGGTTGTAGAAGCCCTGGTTGAACGCGAGGGGGCGGGTGGTCTGCGCCTCCTGCTCGGACGTGCCGAAGACGGCGCGCGTCCGGGGCGCCGTCCAGGCGACGGACTCCAGGAAGAAGATGTAGACGTGCACGAGGGCGGCGAGGCCCGCGAGGACCAGTCCGGTGGCGATCACGTAGGTTCCTTCGTCGGGCGGCGTGTGCTGGCGGCAGTATGGCAGCGGCCGGGACCCCGCGCCCGCGCGCCCGGGGGAATACCGGGCGGTTCCGCGTGGCTCGTTCTGGTATGAGACCGGTGACGCAGGACACGACGGCGCGGCACGTCCACCAGGCCGGCCACGAGTGGGACGTCGAGTGGGTGATGTCCGCGCTGCGCCACGAGCGGCTCGCCGCCGGTGCGGCGCTCCTCGACCCGGCGGCCCGGTGGACGCTGGTGCTCGACGGCACGCTGGTCCTCGAGACCGCGACGGGCGCGACCCGCCTCGGACCCGGGGACGCCGTGCTGGTCGACGAGCGCACCGCCCACCGCCTCACGGCCGACGGCGCGGCCGAGGTCGCGTACGGCGACCTGCGCCCGGCCGACGTGGTGCCGCTGCCGAGCCCGCTGGTGCTGCGCGGGTTCGGGGAGCGGCACTCCGGCGTCGTCGCGCTGGTGACCACCTGCCCGCTGCAGGTCATGGGCACGCCCGACGTGTTCGCGGCGAGCTACGCGAACCTCATCGGGGCGTCCGTGACCGAGCAGTGGCGCACGGCGGACGGCCTCGGGGCCGCGGTCCCGGCGGACCGCCCGGGGGCGGCGCGGGACCCCGAGGTGGCGCGCGTGCTCGCCGCCATCGCCGAGCGACCCGGCGAGTCGTGGACGCTCGACCGCATGGCCGCCCTCGTGCACCTGTCCCGGTCGGCGCTCACCGAGCGCTTCCGGCGCGCGACGGGCCACAGCCCGGTGCGCATGCTGCGGCGGGTGCGCATGCACCGCGCGCGGACCCTGCTGACCGACCGGTGCCTGCTCGTGACGCGCATCGCGCTGGAGGTGGGGTACGGCTCGGTCGCGGCGTTCAGCCGCGCGTTCGCCGCCGAGCACGACGGCGTCTCGCCGCTCGCCTGGCGCGCCGCCCCCGCGGCCTCAGCCGCGCGGCAGGCGCACGAACGCCCAGCCGAGACCCGCCGTCACCGCGGCGCTCGCGCCGACCAGGAGCAGTGGGCTGACGCCGTAGCCGTCCAGTAGCACGCCGCCGAGCGCCGAACCCGCGGTGATCGCGACCTGGAACGCGGTGACCTGCAGCGACATCGCGGACTCGGTCCGCACCGGCTCGACGCGCGCGACCCAGAGCTGGGTCGCGGCGGGCACCGCGTTCAGCGAGAGGCCCCAGAGCACCATCGCGACCGCCAGGACGGGGACGGACGACGCCGACTGGGTCAGCAGCAGGGCGGCGGCCAGGCCGAACGGCGTGGCCGCGGTCAGAGGCCGCAGCCACCGCGCGAGCGCGCCGGCGAGGAGCGGCCCCGCCACGCCGCCCGCGCCCCACGCGAGCAGCATCCACGTCGTCGCGGCGGGGTCGACCCGGTCGATCGCGAGGCGGATGTACGGGTAGGCGGCGAAGTTGCCGAAGGCCACCAGCACCACGAAGCCGATGCCCGCCATGAGGCGGCGGTTGCGCAGCGCCTCGCGCAGCATCCGCAGGCCCGCCGTCGGGTGGGCGGGCACCGAGGGCAGCGCGACGGCGAGGGCGACGGCGCTCAGCGCGCTCAGCGCGGCCGCGCC
>NZ_JABEMG010000142.1 GCF_013004695.1 Promicromonospora citrea | reverse complement strand
CGCCTACCTCTGCTTCGAGGGCGCCGAGAAGGTGTGGGGCCGCCTGCGCGGCCACGGCCCGCACGCCGCCGCCGGCCCCGGTGGTGCTGCTGCCCTGCCCGACGAGGACGCGCTCGTGAAGGGCGCCGTCCGCACCGACCTCGTGCTGTCGGCCGAGATCATGGTCATCGCGCTGGACGAGGTGGTCAGCGAGCCGTTCCTCACGCGCGCCGTCGTCCTCGCGGTCGTCGGCCTCGCCGTGACCGTGGGCGTCTACGGCGTCGTCGCGCTCATCGTCAAGATGGACGACGCCGGGCTGCGCCTGGCCGAGGCACCTTCCGCGGCGGTGGCCCGCCTGGGCCGGTGGATGGTGGCGGCCCTGCCGAAGCGGCTCACGCTCCTCACCGTCGTCGGCACGGCGGCGATGCTGTGGGTCGGCGGCCACCTCCTCCTCGTCGGCGCCGACGAGCTCGGCCTCACCGCGCCGTACGAGGTCGTGCACCACGCCGAGGAGGCCGTGGCCGAGGCGCTGGGTGCGGCCGGCCCGGTCGCGGGCTGGTTCGTGGCCACCCTCGCCGCCGCGGTGCTGGGGCTCCTCGTCGGGCTCCTCGTCGTGGCGGCGGTGCACGCCGTCGAGGTCGTCCGCCACCGCCGCGGCGCGACGGACGGCGTCCCCTCGGCGCACTGAGCTGCGGCACGCCTCTCGCGCGGAGGAGGACTCAGCCCTTGACCGCCCCCGAGGCCAGTCCGGCGACGTAGAAGCGCTGCAGCGCCACGTACAGGATCACGCACGGGATCATCGCGATCACCGAGCCCGCGGCCAGCAGACCGAAGTTGACCTGCCCGTACGCGCCCTGCTGCAGGTTCACCAGCGACACCGGCAGCGTGTAGAGGCTCGAGTCCGTGAGGAAGGTCAGCGCACCGAGGAACTCGGTCCACGACGCGAGGAACGCGTACAGCGCCGCCGTCGCCGTGCCCGGCACCACCAGGGGCCGCAGCACCGACACGAGGATGCGCAGCGTGCCCGCGCCGTCGACGTGCGCGGAGTCCTCGAGCTCGGGCGGCACCGCCGAGAAGGTGTTGCGCATGACGAAGATGCCGAACGGCAGGTTCACCGTCGTGTAGAAGAGCACGAGCCCGAGCAGGCTGTCGGTCAGGCCCATGACGTTCATCTGCAGGTACAGCGGCGTGAGGATCGCCTGGAACGGCACCATGAGCGTCACCAGCACCAGCCCGAACAGCACGCCGCGCGCCCGGAACGGGAAGCGGGCGAACCCGTAGCCGGCCAGCGTCGCCAGCACGGCGGTGAGCACCGCCGTCGACACCGAGACGATGCCCGAGTTGAGGATGCCGCGCCACACCTCCGGCTGGTCGATGACGGCACGGAAGTTGACCCAGGAGAGGTCGAGGAAGCGGTCGTCGGGCGCGGCCACGATGACGTCGCCCGGCTGGCCGGCGCGCACGAACGCGACGGCCAGCGGCACGAGGAACACCAGGGCGGCGAGGGTGCCGCCCACCACGTAGAGTGTCCGCTTGACCCGGGTGTCCCGCTCGGGCCCGCCGGGGGCGGCCTGCGGGGCGGGGGCAGAGCGGCGCACCGCGGGCACGGCACGCGGGGCAGAGGTCACGGTGGCCATGTCAGCTCCTCTCCCGCAGCAGCCAGAACTGGGCCGCGGTGACCAGACCGGTGATGACGACCAGCACGAGCGACATCGCCGTCGCCGCACCGAGCTGGAGCTGGACGAACGCGCGGCGGTAGATCGCCATGACGATCGTCGTGGTGTCCGACCCGGGACCGCCCTGGGTCAGGATGTAGAACTGCGTGAACGCGAGGAACGAGCCGATCACCGAGAGGATCACGGTCATCGCGATGGTCCGGCGCAGCATCGGCACCGTGATCTGCACCTCGCGCTGCCACCACGAGGCGCCGTCGATCTCCGCCGACTCGTAGACCTCCCGCGGGATGCCCTGCATGCCGGACATGATGAGCACCATCGTCAGCCCGGACACGCCCCAGATGACCATGACGCACAGCAGGCCAGTGGCGAGCGGACCGTCGACGAGCCACGCCGTCGTGCCGTCCGTGATGCCGAGCGCCTTGAGGACGACGTTGACCAGGCCGCTGTTCGGCTGGGCCTCGAGCAGCGTGAGGAAGCTCAGCGTCGTCAGCCCGATGACGAAGGGCACGAAGAAGATCGTGCGCAGCAGCGTGGCGCCGCGCCGGTTCGACCGCACCAGCACCGCCAGGCCGTAGCCGAGCAGCAGGATCGGCAGCGTGACGATCGCCGTGTACAGCAGGGTGTAGCCGAGCGACCCCCAGAACGTCGGGTCGGTGAGCACGGACGCGTAGTTGGTCAGGCCGATGAACCGGTACGGCCCGATGAGCGGGAAGTTCGTCAACGAGATGTAGACGGCGACCACCAGCGGCACGAACACGAAGACGACCACCAGCGCCACGGCCGGCGTGACGAGGGCGAGCCCGGTGCGGTGCGGGTGAGTGAGGCTCCCGGAGCGGCGGCGGCGCAGGGTCTGCGGCCGGTCGACGGCGGGCGCGCTCATGCCTGGGCCTGCCGCAGGATGCGGTCGTACGTGGTCTGGGCCTCGTCCATGGCGGCATCGACCTCCCCGTCGAAGACGGCCCGGCGGAACATCCGCAGCCAGGGCCCGTCCTGCTGGTTGTAGATGAGGTTGTAGGCGAGCGTGGTGGGGGCGTAGCCCCGGTCGATCGACTCCAGCGGCGGCAGCACGAACGGGATCTCCTGCGCGAACTGCGGCGTCACCACGTCGGACCGCACGGGGGAGTAGAACCCCTCCGGCATGCGCGACTGCTGCTCCACCGACACGGCGAACTTCATGAACTCCCACGCCGCGGACGGGTTCTTCGCCCCGTTCGGCATGCAGAGGTTGTCGCCGCCGTCGAAGAACGCGCGCCCGCCGTCGGGCCCCGGGAGCATGACCACGCGCGTGCGCTCCAGGAGCGCCGGGTCCGCGTTCGGCACGACGACGCCGTACCCCGCGGGGAACATGCCGAGCCGCCCGGCGGCGTAGTCGGCCGACCAGCGCGAGGCGTCGTCGGAGAAGCTGCCCGGCGGCACGAGCTGCTCGTCCCAGAACGTGCGCAGGAGGTCGAGGGTGCCGCGCAGGGCGTCGTTGCCCGCGACGTCGCCGGTCTGGTCGCCGACCTCGCCCGCGATGAGGTCGCGGTCGGTGGCCCACACGTGCGGCTGCACGGTGAATCCCAGCGCGCCCGACGCGTTGCCGGGGTAGGACCAGCCGTAGACGTCGTCGTCCAGGGCGCTGAGGGCGCGGGCCGCCTCGAGGAGGCCCGCGAAGTCGCGGGTGTGCTCGTCGACGTCGAGCCCGGCGCGCTCGAAGAGCTCGGTGTTGCAGAACAGCACCGAGAAGTCGCCGATGAACGGCAGGCCGTAGTGCCGCCCGTCCTTGGTGCTCAGGGCGAGGTGGCCGGGGCTGAGCGCGTCGCCGATGCCGAGGTCCTCGATGAGGGGCGTGAGGTCGGTGAAGGCGCCGCGGTAGGCGAACAGGGTCGAGTAGATGTCGTCGATGTCGATCACGTCGGGCACCCGCCCGCCGCGGATGGCGGTCGCGAGCTTGGTCACGTACTGCCCGTTCTGGATGGGCGTGACCCGCACGCGGATGCGGTCCTGCGCGCGGTGGAACGCGTCGACGACGGCCTGCGTGCCGTTGACGGTGTCCGACCGGCACCAGAGGTTGAGCGTCCCGCTCGCGTTCTCGCCGAAGCCCGGCGCCTCGACGTCCGCCGGGCGCAGCGTGCCGCCGCAGCCGGCCAGCGCTGCGGCCACGGCCGCCGACCCGGCGAGCGTGAGCAGCTGGCGTCTGGTGAGCTCCATTGCTCTCCTTCCTTGCGCGTCGTCGCGTACTTCTCGGGGGGTGCGGGCCGGCCGGGCCACCCCGGCCGGCCCACGGTGCCGCTCAGCGGTGCGGGTCAGCGGGTGGGTACCCAGACCCGCATCGGCTGCGGGCCGCGGTTGGCCCACGCGTAGTAGGGGATGGCGGTGAGGGTCACGTCGCGCACCGGTGCGGGCGGCGGCGTGGTGGCCGGGCCGTACGGCGTCGTCGCCCCGGCGTCGGGCCCGGGGACGACGGCGCCCTGCGCGTGGACGACCGTGACGCCGCCCAGCAGGTCCGCCCGGAACTCGTCGCTGAGCGCGCCCGCGGGGTCGATCCGCAGGTCGTCGACGACGGCGCCCTCGGCCTGGTCGGGCTGCTCCAGCGCGTAGACCAGCGGGCCGCGCTCGATGGCGACGGCGCCGCGGACGGCGTCGACGCGCGGGTCCGCGCTGGTCAGCCGCACGGCGAGCGGCAGGTCGAGCACGACCGTGTCGCCGACGGCGAAGCGGCGCGTGACGCGGGCGTAGGTGCCGGCCTGGACCGGCTCGCCGGCGAGGGTCGCGCCGTCGGCCCACGCGGGGACGCGCACGGCGAGCGTGGTCTCGCCGTCGGGCGCCTCCTCGACGTGCAGGGCGACGCGGCCCTCGTCGGGGTAGCTCGTCTCGACGCGCAGGCGCAGCGTGCCGCCGTCGAGCGGGGCCGTGACCGTGCCGGGCGCGTACTGGTGGAGCTGGAGGCTCGCGCCGTCGGCCGTGGCGAGGTAGCCGGTCAGGCTCGAGACGGTGCGCATGATGTTGGGCGGGCAGCACGCGCAGCTGAACCAGGAGCGGCGGCCGTGCGCGGGGCTGCGGTCCTCCTCGGCGTGCGCGTCGCTGCGGAGCTGGAGCGGGTTGACGTAGAAGTACTCGGTGCCGCTCAGCGAGACGCCCGCGAGGAACCCGTTGAGCAGCATGCGCTCGATCTGGTCGGCGTAGCGAGCCTCGCCCGTGGCCAGCAGCATGCGCCACGCCCACTGCACGCCGCCGATCGCGGCGCAGGTCTCGGCGTAGGCGCGGTCGTTCGGCAGCTCGTACGGGTCGCCGAACGACTCGCCCTCCCAGCGGGAGCCGAGCCCGCCCGTCACGTACTGCTTGGTGCGCTCCATGGCGCGGTACTGGGTGTCGAGGGCGGCGAGCAGCTCGGCGTCCCCGGTCTCGACGGCGACGTCGGCCGCGCCGGCCCCGAGGTACACCGCGCGCACCGCGTGGCCCTCGACCGTGGTGGCCTCGCGGATCCTGACCCGGTCGGAGAAGTAGGTGGGCGCCTTGTCGTGGCCCTCGATGATGCCGGTGCCGCGCGCCTCGACGAACCAGCTCGCCAGGTCGAGGTAGGCGCGGGTGCCGGTCTCGCGGTACAGCTCGACGAGGCCCATCTCGACCACCGGGTGGCCGTCCACCTCGCGGAGCTGCCCCTCGCCGTCGCCGAAGGTGGCGACGAGGTGGTCGGCCAGCCTCACCGCGACGTCGAGCAGCTCGGTGCGGCCCGTGCCGCGCACCTGCGCGACGGCGGCCTGGAACAGGTGGCCCGCGCAGTACAGCTCGTGGCTCCACGGCAGGTCGCTGTACCGGGGGACCTTGCGGAGCATCGGCACGGAGTCGAGGTAGCCGTCCTCGGCCTGGGCGGCGGCGAGCAGCTCCGTGATGCGGAGCTGGTCGGCGAGCAGCTTCTCGTCGGGCTCGCGGGCGTACTCCCAGGCGGCGGCCTCGAGCCACTTGTGCACGTCGGAGTCGGCGAAGATCGGGCCGATCGCCTCGCCCTCGGCCCGGCCCGCCGCGATCTCGAGGTTGCGCAGGTTGCCGGCCTTCTCGAGCTGCTCCAGGCCCTCAGGGATCGCGGCCGCGCGGTTGACGTCGGCCGTGCGCGCCCACAGCCCGCCGTCGATGGTGACGTGCCCCGGGGCCAGCGGCCGCAGCAGCACGCGGGCGTCGTCGGAGGGTGCGGCGGGGCCGCGCGTGGTGCCGCTGGGGGTGAGGGTCGTCATCGATCGCTCCTTCGCGGGTGGCGTGCGGTGTGCGTCGGGCCTCCGGTCCCTGGGGCCAGGAAACGAAGGAATCCGATTTCCTGATCGTAGGGAAGCGCGGGTGGCGGCGTCAATGCTCGTGGTCAACCTGGAGGTCAGCCGGGAGGGGAGGTACGATGACGGCTTCCGGTCGGGGCGCTGCGGCCCGCCGGACGCGGAACGCGAGGAAAACGGAAACGAGGAGGGGCGGCGCGGTATGGAGCGTGGACGGGTCGTGCGGATCACCGACGTCGCCGCGTTGGCGGGCGTGGCACCCGGGACGGCGTCCAAGGCGCTCAACGGCACGGGCTCGCTGCGGGAGAGCACGCGCGAGCGGGTGCGGGAGGCGGCGGAGCGCCTGGGTTTCGTCCCGGACGTGACCGCGCGGTCACTTTCGGCGCGCCGAAGCTTCACCGTGGGGCTGCTCAGCACGGACTCGGCCGGCCGGTTCTCGCTGCCCGTCGTGCTCGGTGCGGAGAACGCGCTGGTCGGCGGCGAGCTGTCGGCCCTCCTGGCCACCGCGCGCCACGACCCGGTGCGCGAGCAGCACCACGTGCGCGCCCTCGTCGCCCGGCGGGTGGACGGCATCATCGTCACCGGCCGCACCACCGAGCCCCGGGAGCCCATCCGGGTGCCGATGCCGGTCGTGTACGCGTTCGCGCCGTCCGCCGACCCCGAGGACACGTCCGTGGTGCCCGACGACGCGACCGGTATGCGCCTGGTCACCGAGCACCTGCGGGGCCTCGGCCGACACCGGATCGCCTACGTGGGTGGCCGCGCCGAGCAGCGGGCGTCGACGGCGCGGTACGAGGCGCTGTCCGCCGAGCTCACGGCGAGCGGCCTGGAGCTCGTGGGGCCGCCGCTGTACGGGGACTGGTCGGAGCAGTGGGGACGGCGGGCCGTGGACCTGGTGCTGGGGTCGGCTCCGTCGGCCGCCCGTCGAGATCTGGTGTCCGCGCCGAGATCTGGTGGTGCGCCACCAGATCTCGACGGGAGCACCAGATCTCAGGGCCAGGGGAGCGGGTTGCCGGTCGATGCCATCGTGTTCGCCTCCGACCAGCTCGCGCGCGGCGGGTGCGACCGGCTGCGGGAGCTCGGCATCCGCGTGCCCGACGACGTCGCCGTCACCGGCTACGACGACTGGGAGGTCATGTCGCTGGCCAGCCGCCCGCCGCTGACCACGGTGGACATGCAGCTCGAGCTCCTCGGCCAGCGCGCCGCCGAGCTGCTCATCGCGGCGATCGACGGCGAGCCGACCCACGGCGTCGAGCGGCTGGCGCCGCGGCTGGTGGTCCGGGCGTCGACGCTGGGGGACAGCTAACGGTCGGTGTCGACCACGTGGGTGACGGTGGCGCCGTCGACCCGGACGGTCTCGACGCCGTCCGCGGGGTAGTGCACCGGGATGACGACGACCTGGCTGACGGGCAGGTACTCGTCCGAGCAGGCGGGGTCGGCGCCGGGTGCGGTGAGCACCTCGACGGTGGTGCTGTCCGTCCAGCCGATGTCCACGGGGTAGGGCATGCAGCCCGGGGTGCCCCACATGGTCAGCTCGAGGCGCGCCGGGCGGGACCCGGCGTCGACGACGGCGTGGACGAGACCGTCGGGCGGCGGCGTCGCGTCGGCCGTGCGGGCGGGGTAGCTCTTCACGGCGATGGTGCGGGGCGTGTGCGGTGCGTCGGCGTGTGATGTGTCGGTGTGTGAGGCGAGGGTGCCGGGGGCGTCGGGGGTGCCGGCGCAGGCGGAGAGGACGAGCGGAAGGACGAGCGCGGTCGTCCACCGGCGAGACATGGGTGGTCCCTTCCCGAACGTGGGGGTGTGATGCCTCGACGATGACAGCCGGACTGACGATCGCCCAAAGCTTTACTTTGCATGGGCGCGCACCGATGTCCGCCGCGAACAGGCGATCCGGCACGGTTCTCGGCCTCGGAACGTGCCTGATCGCCTGTTCGGGGCGGACATCGGTGGCGGTGCGTGTCCACGAGGGATATCGGTTGGCCGCGGTGCGGGCCGTACCCGATATGATCGGTCCGTCGGCCGGGGTCGACCGGGCAAAGCCTCAGGTGGCGGCCGGTTTCCCCACTGACGACGGGCTGTGGCGCAGCTTGGTAGCGCATCTGCTTTGGGAGCAGAGGGTCGCTGGTTCGAATCCAGTCAGCCCGACCCACGGACACACACGGACGGCCTGGACCCGCGCGGGTCCAGGCCGTCCGTCGTCACAGGTCACACCCCCATCCCCGCCACCCCGTCCTCGAACGACACCACCGGCCGGTACCCCAGCTCCGCCCGCGCCCGCGTCGTGTCGTACGTCCGGTCCCGCCCCAGGAAGGCCACCAGCCACCGGTCCAGCGGCGGCGCGGCAGGCCGGCGCAGCAGCCGCCAGATCCCGTCGAGTGAACGCGCCAGCACCGACGCGATCCCGTACGGCACGCTCCGCGCCGTGCGGACGTCGGCCCCGGCGGCGGCCATCATCGGCGTCATGAACTCCCGCACCGTGCGCGGGTCGCCGTCGGTCACGTAGTAGACGCCGCGGTCGGCGCCGCGGGTCAGGGAGGCGGTCACCGCGGCGGCGAGGTTGGTGACGTGCACGTGGTCCATGCGGTGGCGGCCGTCGTCGATCCAGGCGAACTGCCCGGCCCGGGCGCCCGCGGCCGCACCGTCGAGCGTGGTCATGCCGCGACCCCAGATCATCGGGGGCCGCAGCGTCACCAGCGTCGTCCCGGGCGTGGGCAGCGCGGCGAGGGCCTGCTCGGTCGCGAGCTTGACGCGGCCGTAGGCGATGAGCGGCCGGCCGGTCGGCGTCGTCTCGTCGACGACGGCGGGCCCGCCCCGCCCGTCCGTGGAGACGGCGGCGGCGCTGACGAGCACGAAGCGCCCGACCCCGGCGTCCGCCGCAGCCCGGAACAGGGCGATCGTCGGCCAGTGGTTGTCACGCTCGAAACCGGAGTCCGGCCCCCAGAACGCCATGCGGGCGGCCGCGTGGACCACGGCGTCCGCGCCGCTCAGCGACGTGAGCCACGCCGGGGGTGACGCCGGGCCGCCGTCGGCGGTGCGGCGGAGGTCGGCGAGGTCGCCGCGGACGGCGGTCGCGCCCGCCGCCTCGACGCGACGGGCCGCCTCGGCGCTGCGGGCCAGGGCCCGGACGGTGTGCCCCTCGGCGAGGAGACGGGTGATGAGGTGCTGTCCGACGAAGCCGCTGCCGCCGGTGAGGAAGATGTCCATGGCAGTGAGCCTGCGGGCCGGCCGGCGGCCGCGGGAGCCACGGCCCGTGGTGGTACGACCCGTACCACCCACGGCCGGGTCGCGTGCCGGAAGATGAGGGCATGGATGAGCTCGGAACCGCCCTGCGGACCTGGCGCGACCGGCTCACGCCGGGCGACGTCGGCCTGCCGCACCTGTCCCCACGGCGCGTCGCGGGCCTGCGCCGCAGCGAGCTCGCGCAGCTCAGCGGCATCTCGGTCGAGTACGTGGTGCGGCTCGAGCAGGGGCGGGCGAGCACGCCGTCGGCCCAGGTGTGCGCGGCGCTCGCGCGGGCGCTCCAGCTCTCCGACGGCGAGCAGGCCCACCTCTTCCGCCTCGCGGGCCACGCGACGACGCCGGACCGCGTGCCGCAGATGATCCCCGGCAGCGTGCACCGCATCGTCGAGCAGCTCTCCACCAGCCCGGTGCTGGTCTGCGACGCGGGCTGGCAGATGCTGCACTGGAACCCGCTGTTCGCGGCGGCGCTCGGTGACCCCACGCGGTCCCCGGCGGGGGAGCGCAACGTGCTGCTGCTCCAGTTCGAGGGGCGCATGCCCCGCATCCGGCAGACCGCGGACGAGCTGGACGCGTTCGAGCGGTCGCTGGTGGCCGACCTGCGCGCGACGACGAGCCGCTACCCGAAGGACCCGGGTCTGCGCTCGCTGGTCGCGCGGCTCCACGACAGCGCACGGTTCCGGGCGCTGTGGGAGCAGCGGACGGTGGGCGAGCACCAGGGCGCGACCAAGGTGGTCGAGCACCCCACGGTGGGCGACATCGCGGTCGAGTCCAACGTGCTCACCACGCAGGGGTCGGACCTGCGGATCGTGGTCGACACGCCGCGCGACACCGAGGCGGCCGGCAGGCTCGCGCTCCTGTCCGCCGTCGGGATGCAGGAGATGGCGGTCAGGAGCAGCTGAGCCCGCCGCGTCACGCCTCCTGGATGATGCGCTGGGCCACCCGCTCCGCGCGGTCGATCGGCACCGCGAACCCGATGCCGATGCTGCCCGAGCCGTTCACGGTCGCGATCGCGGTGTTGATGCCCACCACCTCGCCGCTCAGGTCGACCAGCGGACCGCCCGAGTTGCCCTGGTTGATCGAGGCGTCGGTCTGGACCATCGGGCCGGGGAAGCTGCCCGCGTCGCGGTCGACGGCGCTCACCACGCCCGCCGTCACGCTGCCGGTGAGGCCCAGCGGCGAGCCGACGGCGATCACCGGCTCCCCGATGCGCAGCGCCGCGCTGCTGCCCAGGGTGGCCGCGGGCGCGGTGCCCAGGTCGGCCTCGACGACGGCGATGTCGTTGCGCTCGTCCGCGCCGAGCACGCGGCCGGGGACGCGACGGCCGCTGTCGAGCACCAGCTCGACCCGGTCGGCGCCGACGACGACGTGGCCGTTGGTGACCACGTGGCTGCCGTCGATGACGACGCCGGAGCCCGCGCGCCCGCCCGCGCGGACCTGCACGACGCTCGGCAGCACGGCCTGCGCCGCCGCCGTCGTCGTGCGGGCGCCGGGGTCCGGGGCCGGGAGCTGCACCGGGTTCGCGAGCGCCGAGGGCTCGTCCGGGCCGGTGGCCAGACCCGTCACCAGGCCGGTGGTCGCCGAGCCGAACAGTGCGCCGAGCGCCAGTGCCGCCGACATCGTGACCAGCGGCCAGGACCGGCGGCGGGTGTCGTGCGGA
>NZ_JABEMG010000141.1 GCF_013004695.1 Promicromonospora citrea | reverse complement strand
GGGACGGCCCCGGCGACCGCGACGGCCAGCGCGCCCACCACGGCCAGCACCCCGGCGGCGCGCCTCCAGGCCGGCAGCACGCGGCGAGATCGGTCGGTCCGCAGCCGGTCGGCAGATGCTCGCGCCGACCGGGAGGGCTGCTGCCGACCCGGCGGAGAGGTGCCGATCACGGCGGTGGACACGGCAGGGCGGGACGCGGGCATCTCGGGCTCCTCGGCTGAGGTCTTCGCAGGTCAGGGGCTTCTCCCCCGACCTGATCCAGCCTGTCGCGCGAGCGGCCGCCGCACATCGGCCACGAGCACGCACCTCGCCTCCGACCTTTGGGGGAGGCGCGCCCCGCGGGCGCCGCCGGACGGACCTACGAGCCGCCGAGCAGCACCCGGAGCTGGAGCATCGCGCCGAACCGGGCCTCCGGGTCGTCGAGGTCGATGCCGCTGACCTGGCCGACCCGCCGCAGGCGGTACCGGAACGTGTTGGGGTGCACGAACTCCGCCGCCGACGCCGCCGTCACGTCGCCGAACGCGTCGAGCCACGCGCGCAGGGTGCCCACGAGCTCCGGGCCGTGCTCGGTGTCGTACTCGCGCAGGCGGGCCAGCGGGCCGACGAGCTCGTCGCCGCGGGCCGCGACCAGGTCGCGCAGCTCCAGCACGAGGGAGGCCGCCTGCACGTCGGACATCCGCGCGACCGGCACCCCGGGCCGGGCTCCGCGCAGCACCCGCAGCACGCGGTCGACCACCTCGCGGGACCGGGCGATGCCGCGCACGTCCGGGGCCACGGGCCCGACGGCCGCCACGACCGGCGACCGGCGCCCCACCTTGTCCGCGAACGCGCGCGCGACCCGCTCGGCGCGCTCCTCGCCGTCGGGCCCGCAGGGCAGGAGGCCGTAGGCGACGTCGCCGACCAGGGCGACCGCCGACGCCGGGTGCGCCGACTGCAGGTGCAGCGCGAACGCGTCGGAGAGGCGCTCGCGCTCGCTGGCCTCCACGACGTCGCCCGCCACCGAGCGCTCGCCGTCCTCCCCGCGCGCGGTGACGCCGAGCACCACCACGGCGTGCCGCCCGAGGCCGAGGCGTTCGAGCGCCTCGCGCGCGCCGGTGCCGCCCTCGAGCGCGGTGCTCAGCAGGTCGGTGCGCACGCGGCGGCGCACGTCGGACCCGGCGCGCACGCGCAGCAGGTGCAGCGCGGTGAGCTTGGCGGCGTCGCGCAGGGAGTCGGCCGTGCGGTCGTCCAGCGGGCCGTCGTGCGGTCCGTCGAGCACGGCCCAGATGGAGCCGAGCACCTCGTCGCCCGCGCGCACGGCGACGGCCACGCGCGGCAGGGTCGGCGGCTCGCCGTCGATGGGGATCGGGTCCACGCGCACCGGCTCGGTGCTGCGGTACAGCTCGCGGAACACGCCGCGCTCGGTGAGCGCGCGGGCGTAGCAGCGCGACGCCGCCGTCGCACGCTAGGGAAAGCCCGACACGCGGTGTTCGTCCGGTCGGACAAGGCGAATCCGGGCAAGTTGTCCGTCCGGACGAACCGCAGCGCGCTGACCAGGGCCGACATGGCGGCGCTGTGACCTATCCCATACGCCGAGGACGCGTCAAGAGCCTGCATCGGCCCAGGTCGCGACCGTGACTCGATTGTGATCATCCACCGACCGGGGTTACGGTCGGTCGCGCTCGTGGGCACTCCACGGGCTCCCGAGGTGGACGCCGAGCCCTGTCACCGCCCCGGGACTGCTCCAGCACGATGACAGGGACGGGGGACCCGACGAATGACGGGCACCACGGTGTCCTTGGGGTGAAGCCGCGAGCACGACTCGCGGCCGGGTCAGTTCTCCGACCCGAATCCGACAGCTGACCTCGTAGGCGCCAGGAGAAGACCGACGTGACCACACGCACGCCCGGGCGCCATCGTGCTGCCCACCCGCCCATCACCCCGCTCACCCCGTTGACCCGCGCCGCCGCGCGCGGCCTGTCGGCCACCGCCCGCCGGAGCGCCCTCGTGGCCGCCGGCTCCGGCCTGGTCGTCTCGCTGCTCAGCATCCCCGCCGACGCCGCGCCCGTCTCCGACGAGAACACCGCCACGGCGGAGCTCGAGACCGTGAAGGACACCGCCGGGAAGGCCCTGGCCGCCGCGCCCGCCGCGAACGAGGCCGCCGTCGGCGCCGTCGTCGAGGCCGCGTCCGTGGCCCCCGCCGTGAAGGTGGCCGGCGACAGCACCTTCGAGCTCGAGACCGGCACCATCAGCGTGCAGCCGGCCCCCGAGCCGGAGCCCGAGCCCGAGCCCGAGCCGGTCGTCGAGGCCGAGCCCGTCGCCGCCGCCGAGCCGGCCGCCGAGCCCGCGCCCGCCGCGGCGCCCGCTGCCGCGGGGTCCGACGTCGTCGCCATCGCGATGCAGTACCTGGGCACCCCGTACCTGTGGGGCGGCTCGACCCCCGCCGGGTTCGACTGCTCCGGCTTCACCTCCTACGTCTACGCGCAGGTCGGCGTCAGCCTGCCGCACAGCTCGTCGGCGCAGCGCAACGTCGGCACCGTCGTCTCGGCGGCCGAGGCGCAGCCGGGCGACCTCATCTGGAGCCCGGGCCACGTCGCGATCTACGCCGGTGACGGCATGCAGATCGAGGCCCCCGTGCCGGGCGAGACCGTCCGCTACACGTCGATCTGGCAGAACAGCCCGACGTACCTCCGCGTGGGCTGATCGTTCGCCGGCCCCGAGGGCCCCGCACCGATCGGTGCGGGGCCTTCGTGCGTCCTGGGGCGTGCGGTCGCGGCGTCGACACCGTGTCTCGCGCCGCCGGGCCGGATCGGCAGCCCGTCGTGAGATCGGCACGTCGAGCCACCCGGGGGCTTGTCCTGGCGCCCCGCAGTGGCAGGATCGGCGACATGAGCTCACCTGCGAGCGTCGAGACCAACGCGCTCAACACCATCGACGAGTCCGAGCGCAAGGGCTCGCCGCGCAACCTGTTCTGGCCGTGGTTCGGCGCCAACGTCTCGGTGCTGGGCCTGGGCTACGGCTCCTACCTGCTCGGCTTCGCCGTGTCGTTCTGGCAGGCGGTC
Source organism: Promicromonospora citrea (assembly GCF_013004695.1). GTDB lineage: Bacteria > Actinomycetota > Actinomycetes > Actinomycetales > Cellulomonadaceae > Promicromonospora > Promicromonospora citrea. Next base: position 7,941 of record NZ_JABEMG010000141.1, on the reverse strand, counting down.
GTCGTCGGCGTCGTCGGCATCGTCGTGTCGTTCCTGTTCTGTGGGTTCATCTCGCTCGCGGGCAAGCGCGGCTCGGCACCGACGATGGTGCTGTCGCGTGCCGCGTTCGGCGTGCGGGGCAACACGCTGCCGTCGCTGCTGTCGTGGATCCTCACGGTGGGCTGGGAGACGGTGCTCGTGGCGCTGGCGACGCTCGCGACGTCGACCGTGCTCGGCGCGCTCGGCTGGGGCGGCGGCACCGTGACCAAGGTCGTGGCCCTCGTCGTGGTGGCGGGCATCGTCGTCGTGGCGGGCATCTTCGGCTTCGACCTGGTGATGCGGCTCCAGGTGGTCATCACCGTGCTCACGGCGGTGCTCACCGTGGTGTACGTCGTGCTCGTCGTCGACCACGTGGACCTGGCCGCCGTCGCCGCGGTCCCCGCGGGCGGCACGCCGCAGGTGATCGGCGGTCTCGTGTTCATGATGACCGGGTTCGGGCTCGGCTGGGTCAACATGGCCGCCGACTACTCGCGCTACCTGCCCCGCAGCGCGTCCGGCCCGCGCATCGTGGGCTGGACGACGTTCGGCGCGTCGCTCGCCCCCGTCGCACTCCTCGTGTTCGGCCTCCTGCTCGCGGGCTCCGACCCGGAGCTGAACGAGGCGATCGGCGCCGACCCGATCGGCGCGCTGTCGACCCTCCTGCCGACGTGGTTCCTCGTCCCCTTCGCCGTGGTCGCGCTCGCGGGGCTGATCGGCGGCGCCGCGCTCGACATCTACTCCTCCGGTCTCGCGCTGCTCTCCCTCGGTCTGCCCGCGCCCCGCTGGGTCGCCGCCGCGATCGACGGCGCCCTCATGGTGGTCGGCGCCGTCTACGTCGTGTTCGTCGCCGACTCGTTCATCGGGCCCTTCCAGGGCTTCCTCATCACTCTCGGCGTGCCGATCGCCGCCTGGTGCGGCGTCCTGCTGGCCGACATCCTGCTGCGCCGCCGCGACTACACCGACGCCGACCTCTACGACCCCGCCGGCCGGTACGGCTCCGTGCGGTGGCCGGCGGTCGTCCTCGTGCTCGCGGGCACCGCCGTCGGCTGGGGCCTGGTCACCAACACCTACGCGCCGTGGCTGCAGTGGCAGGGCTACCTGCTCGGGCCGCTCGGCGGGGTCGACGGCGACTGGGCGTGGGCCAACCTCGGCGTGCTCGTCGCCCTGGTGATCGGCTTCGCCGGGACGCTGCTGCTCAGCGCGGGTGCCGTGCGGCGGCAGGAGGAGCGGTGAGGATCGGGCCGGACGCCGCGCTCGTCGTCGTCGACATGCAGGACGTGTTCGCGCGCCCGCCCAGCCCGTGGGCGTCGCCCGACTACCCGCGCGCGCTCGACGGCACGCGGCGCCTGCTGCCCGCCTTCGCCGGGCGCACCGTGCTGACCAGGTACGTCGCCCCCGTGGCGCCCGACGGCGCCTGGCGCGCCTACTTCGACGAGTGGCCCTTCGCCCTGGTGCCAGACGACGACCCGCTGTACGAGATCACCGACCTCGCGGACGTCGTCGCGACGGGCGCACCGGTCGTCACGCGCACGACGTTCGGCAAGTGGGGCGCGGAGCTCGACGCCGCGACGGGCGGCGCCGCCGAGCTGGTGCTCACCGGCGTGGCGACCGACTGCTGCGTGCTGTCGACGGCTCTGGCCGCCGCCGACGCGGGCCGCCGCGTCCTCGTCGTCGACGACGCGTGCGCCGGCTCGACGCCGGAGAACCACGAGCGGGCGCTGGAGATCATGCGCCTGTACGCGCCGCTGATCGAGGTCACGACCACGGACGCCGTCCTGGCGGCGGCCCGCTGATCCCGGGCGGGACGCCACCGACACGACCGACACCACCCACGAAGGAGACCCCGTGACCCCCGACAGGATCCGTGTGCAGTGGCAGAGCCACGACGACCGGTTCGCACCGGTGCGCGGCGACAGGTTCGCCGCCGTCCTCTTCGGCGAGGGCAGCTGGCTCGAGGGCCCGGCGTACTCCCCCGCCTGGCGCACGGTGCTGTGCAGCGACATCCCGAACGACCGGGTGCTGTCCTTCGACGAGGCGAGCGGCGCCGTCGGCGTGTGGCGCAGCCCCGGGGGGTACGCGAACGGGCGCACCGTGGACCGCGCGGGCCGCATGCTGCAGTGCGAGCACGGCAGCCGGTCGGTCACGCGGACCGAGCCGGACGGCACCGTGACCGTGCTCGCCGACCGGTGGGAGGGCAAGCGGTTCAACAGCCCCAACGACCTCGTCGAGCACAGCGACGGCAGCGTCTGGTTCACCGACCCCACCTACGGCATCCAGAGCGACTACGAGGGGTTCGCCGCCGACCCCGAGATCGGCGGGAACCACGTGTACCGGCGCGACCCGGACGGCACGGTCACGCGCGTCGCCGCCGACCTCGCCCAGCCGAACGGCCTCGCCTTCTCGGCCGACGAGCGCACGCTCTACGTCACCGACACGGAGCGCGCGCACCTGCGGCGGTTCGACGTCGGGCCGGACGGCGCGCTCACCGGCGGCGAGGTGCTCGCGACCTGCGACGCCGGGGCCTGGGACGGCGTGCGGGTCGACACAGCGGGCCGCATCTGGGGCGCCGCGCACGACGGCCTGCACGTGCTCGACCCCGACGGCACCCTGCTCGGCAGGTTGCTGCTGCCCGAGGTCTGCTCGAACCTCACGTTCGGCGGTCCCAAGCGCAACGTCCTGTACGTCACGGCGACCCACCTGCTCCTGTCGGTCCGCACGACGGCGACCGGCCTGCGCTGACCGCCGCCGTCAGCCGCGGCGCTCGACCTCCGGGTACGCCGCCGACGGGCCGTCCAGGATCGGGGCGGGCCGGCCACGCAGGTGCCGGTCGAGGAAGGCGCCGACGTAGGCCGTCGTGATCCGCACGCCGCGCTCGCCGCCGAGGGTGCCGGGCTCGGGCAGCGGCAGCCCGGCCTGGTCGAGGAACATGAGCTGGTCGGTGAACGAGCTGTGGTTGGCGGTCGGCACCTGCAGCCACCGGCTGTCGGCGCCGAGCCGCGCGTGGTTGTCCGACCAGTCGGTGCCGTCGACGGCGGCGTCCTCGTGCAGGACGCTGCCCAGCATGAGGAACGGCTTGTCGACGCCGGTCTCGGGGAGGTCGACCTGGAACGTGCCGTCCATGTTCACACCGACGTCGACCCGACGGTCCAGGGTGATCGCGGTCGCGGCGGCCGCCCCGCCCAGGGAGTGGCCGACGACGGCGACCCGGCGCGGGTCGATGCCCGGGGCGTGTCGCCAGAGCCTCCCGCGAGTGAGCTCGTCGAGCACGAAGCTGATGTCCGCGGCACGCCCGCGGGTCACCCACGCCCCGATCTCCGCGGTGTTCTCCCGCTCGCAGAGCAGGCACGGCGCGACGGTGCCGTCCGGGAGCTCGACGGCGCGGGCCTCGTAGGTGTGGTCCACGCCCGCCACGACGTAGCCGCGCGAGGCGAGGTCCTCGCCGAGCGACGTCAGAGACTCGCGGCTGAGCCCGGCGCCCGGCGAGAGCACCACGAGCGGACGGCGCCCCGGCAGCGCGGGTGCCTCGGCGCGGGCGTGGGTCCTGACGGTCGTCAGGATCGCCGGGTCGAGCGGGAGGCCCGTGCTCGCGACGATCGCCGCCGACACCGCCTCCGACGTGTACGGGGCGGGAACGCCGTGCGGCACCGCGGGATACCAGAGGGACACCATGAGCTCGCGCTGCTCCTCCGGGCGCCAGGGGTCCCGGCGGTCGGGGTCGACGAGGTGCGCCCAGGTCGTGCCGACCGGCAGCGGGCCGGTCGGGGCGGGCAGGCTCAGCGCGGGGTCGGCTGTCGGGCCCGCGGAAGTCGGGCCGCCGGCGGCCGGGTCGGCGATGGTCGGATCGGCGATGGTCGGGCCGGCGATGGTCGGGCCGGCGGAAGTCGGGCCGCCGGCGGTGCCGGCCGCGGCCAGGGCCGCCGGTGCGCCCGCCAGCGGCGCGATGATCAGCGCCGACGCCGCGAGTGCCGCGGCGAGGACGGTCCGGGACGTGCGCAACGAGGTCGTCATGCCTGCCGTTCTCTCACGTGCCGACCGTCCGGGACCAGGGAGGACGCCGAGGTTCCGGGAGGACTCCCGGGAAACCCCTGGCCCCCGCCCGACCTCGCTCAGGGGCCACCCCTGGCCGACCGGCGCACGGTCCGCCGCGAGCAGGCGATCACGCACGGCGAGGGCGCGCATCCCGTGCCGAACCGCCTGGTCGCGGCGGACCTTCGAGGGTCCGGGGCGGCAGGGCGTCAGCCGACGAGGGTCACCGAGCTGCGGTACGCGTCGACGTCGGGGCGCGTCCAGGGCGGGTCCTCCTCGTCGCCCTCGTCGTCGCCCGAGTCGTCGCCCGAGTCGTCGCCCTCGTCGCCACCCGAGCCGTCCCCCGACCCGCCGTCACCGGCGCCCTCGCCCGAGCCGCCGTCCGCGCCCTCGTCCGGCTCCTCCTCCGGCTCCGTGCGGCACTCCCCGCCCAGCAGCCACCCGAGCCCGCCGCCGGTCAGGCAGAGGCCACCGCTCAGCCGCACCCCGGCGGTCGCGGTCGCCTCGGGCCGGACCGAGGTGCCCGGCACGGTGTCCTGGTGCCGCACCCGCACCGTGACCCGCAGCCGCTCGGTATCGATGTCGAGCGCCTCCAGCTCCGCGCCGTTCTCCTCGGCGTACGCCCGCGCGGCCTCGCGCATCTCGCGCTCGAGCGACGACGTCAGCAGGGCCTCCTCGGCGAGCCCCCAGAACGCGCCGGGCTCGCTGACGGTGAGGTGCAGCGCGTGCAGGAGACCGAGGTGCTCGTTCCACTCCTGGGTCGCGGCCAGGGCGGCGGCGTCGGCCGCGGCCCCCGCCTGGCGGCGGTCGCTCGTCGCCGTGCCGACCATCGAGATGATCAGCACGGCCACGGTGAGCAGCCCGACGGCGACGGGGATCGTCATCACGTGCATCGACCCGCGCTCCCGCTCGGCTCGGGTCTCGCGGTGTCTCCGCGGCATCGTCGGCATGCGCCTCATCCCTCCGTCACGGGCACGTCGGTGATCCGGAACCGGTCCGGTGCGTCGACCGTCACGGTGTCCTGCCCGGTGTCGGGCCAGTAGACGGTGATCGCGGTGCGCTGGCCCTGGTCGAGGGTGCCGACCTCCTCGTCGCCGAGGAGCCGGCGCAGCACGAAGCCGCCCGTACGCTCCTCGGCCACGTAGTCGAACGGCAGCACGCGCTCGCGCGCGCCCAGCAGCGACAGGTTGTGCGGTCCCGCGGCCTCGGCGAGGGTGCCGAACGCCCGCTGACCGATCATCGTGCGGTGCGCGCGCAGGAACCAGGCGGGATCGACCGCGTCGCCCGAGGTCCGCTCCGCGGTGAGCCTGCCCACGAGCACGCCGTCGCGCCGCTGCACGGACTCGACCTCGATCCGGTAGTCGCCCCGGTCGGTCTCGATCGTCACCGGACCGTCCTCGGCCGTGGGCGCGTCGGTCTCGGGCACCTCGGTGCCGGCCTCGGTGTCGACCACGAGGTGCCCCTCGAACAGGATCTCGACGCGCCGGTTGGCCGCGCGGGCCTGCGCGCTCGTCCCCTCGGCGACGGGCTCGGACTCGCCGCGGCCCTCCTCGGTCACCGTGAAGCCGTCGCCCAGCTCGGCGCGCAGCCGGTCGGCGACCGTCCGGGCGCGGCGCTCGGACAGGGCCTGGTTGTACCGGTCGGTGTCCACGTCGTCGGTGTGGCCCACCACGTGCACGTCGCCGCCGTCGGCCTGCTCGACGATCGAGGCGGCGGCCCGCTCGACCACGCCCCGCGCGCTGCGCGTGAGCGTGTGCTCGTCCGACGCGAACAGCACGTCGGAGGAGAGCGTGACGGTCACGTCGTCGTCCTCGGCGGACGTCGACGACTCCGCGTCGTAGGCGGCGGTGAAGGCGCGCAGGTCCACGGTCCGCGCGTCGCCGACGCCGCCGACCTCGTCGACGGCGTCGGTGAAGCCCTCGCCCGCCTCGACCACCGGCACCGGCACAGCGCCGTACCCGGGCAGGAGCACGTCGACGGTGTCGCCGTCGGGCGCGGCGAACAGTGTGACGCCCCGACCGCGCAGCGTGTCGCCCTCCTCCTCGTCGCGGAGGCGCTCGATCTCGGACGCCGGTGTCCCGTCGGCGGCGGTCGCGACGGGGTGCACCACGCGGGCCGCCGGGTCGACCAGGCGCACGCCGCGCCCGTCGGTCGTGGAGCTGCCGAGTCCGGCCAGGCTCAGCGCGACGGTGCCGAACCGCAGGTTCTTCTCGCCCGCGGGCTCCGCCGTGAGGTCGTAGCGCAGCACCGCCACGTCGCCGTCGGACTCCACGGGGCTCAGGTCGAACCGCACGCGGCCCTCGTGCGACTCCCGTTCCACGGACACGACCTCGTCCGGAGGCGTGGTGCCCCCGGACGAGGTCGGTGCAGAGGATGCGTCGGGCGGGGGCTGGACCGAGTCGTCCCGGTCCGGCCAGGTCAGTCCGCACCCGGCCAGGAGGCCGGTCAGGCCGACGGCGACCACCGCGCGTTGCGCTCGACGCATGCAGTTCCCTCCGCTGTCGTTGTCATCAGCGACGGCTCACTCCCCGCCGCCACCGCCACCGCCACCGCCGATGTCGTTCACGGCGTCGGTGAGCTGCTGCACGATCGCGTCGCCGACGTCGCTCGCCGCCGCGACGACGATGCCGACGACCGCGACGACGAGCAGGATCGCACCGACGTACTCGACGGTGCCCTGTCCGCGCTCGTCCTCCTTGACCCGGCGCGCCGCGCGCTCGGCGAAGGCGGTCAGCGCGACCCGGGTCGCCACCGCCTTGTCGATGAGCTTGTTCATGGTGTTCCCTCCACGTCTGGTGTCCGTGACCGGCTACGGCTCGGGAACCGTGGCCACGTCTCGAACCTACGGACGCGCGGCCCCGGAACCCAGGGCGTGCGGGCCCGGTCGAGGGCCCGTCCTGCCTGGGACCTGGGCACTACCCGCACCCGGGCCGTGCTGGTGACCCGCCCGGGCGTCCTGCTGGAGCCAGCGCACGATCGCCTGGCTCCGCGTGGTCACGCCGAGCTTGGCGAACAGGCTGTTGACGTGGTTCTTCACCGTCTTCTCCGAGATGAACAACCGCGCGGCGACCTCGCCGTTGGACAGGCCCTGCGCCACCAGGTCCATGACCTCGGCCTCGCGCGGCGAGAGCAGGTCCCGCACGCCCGGGCCCGGCGCGGGCACCGCGGCGGGCGGCGCGACGCCGGCCACGACGTGGCTGCCGCTGCGGCACAGCCGGATCGCGTCGACCATCGCCTCGGGCTCGAGCGCGCCGTGCACGAGGTACCCGGCGGCGCCCGCCGCGATCGCCTCGGAGACCGTCGAGGGGTCGTCGGTGTGCGTGAGCATGACGACGGTCGCGCCCGCGAGCTGCGGCAGCAGCTCGAGCCCGCTCACGCGCGGCATCCGCACGTCCAGCAGCACGACGTCGACCGCCCCGGACCGCACGTGCGCGACCGCCTCGTCGGGGTCGCCCGTGTCGGCCACGGAGGTGACGCCCGGCGTCCCGTCGAGCAGCGTGCGCAGCCCCATCCGGATGATCGGGTTGTCGTCCACCGCGAGTATGCGCATCACGCCACCTCCGCCGTCGTCACGTACCGGTCGTCCCGGCCGCGTCCCGCCCTGGTCCTGCCCCTCGGCCCGACGGCGGTCGTCCCGCCGCGGGGCGCACCGCTGTCGTGGGGCTCGGCGGGCAGCGTCACGGTGACCACCGTGCCGCCGCCCGACCGGGGCTCCCACGTCGCGTCGCCGCCGCACAGCTCGGCCCGCTCGCGGACGCCACGGGTGCCGTACCGGCCCCCAGCCACCCCCGCCGGTGGCGTCGAAGAAGCCGGCCACGAGGCCCAGGGGGGCGAGGAACCGCTTGCGCAGGGGCTTGTCCGAGCGCGCAGGCAGGCCCTGCAGCGTGAACCGCAGGA
>NZ_JABEMG010000140.1 GCF_013004695.1 Promicromonospora citrea | reverse complement strand
CGGCGCGGCGGGGGCGGTCTGGGTGGGCGGCACGATCGCGTTGCCGACGGCCTGGCCGAGCCCCATGCCGATCACGGCGCCGGCGCCGCCGCCGTCGGCCGCGGCCTCCATGGCCTGGCCCGCCTGGAACTGCTGGAAGGCGGCCATGCTGCCCACCGTGCCGGACGAGACGATGCCCATCGAGGTGCGCTTGTCCAGCGCCTCCTCGACCTCGGGCGGCAGGGAGACGTTCTCGATGACGAACTTCGGTACGGCGAGGCCGATCTCGGCGCTCAGCTCGTCGGTGAGGCGGGTGGCGAGCTGGCCGCCGAGGTCGCCGTGGTGGGCGGCGAGGTCCATGACCGGGATGCCCGACGAGGCGAGCACGCTCGCGACGTGGCTGACGAGGTTCTGCCGCAGGTACTCGTGCACCTCGTCGGTGCGGAACTGCGGGTCGGTGCCGACGAGCTCGCGCAGCAGGAGCGTGGGGTCGCTGACGCGGGCGGCGAACGCGCCGAAGGCCCGCACGCGCACCATGCCCAGCTCCGGGTCCCGCATCATCACCGGGTTCCTGGTGCCCCACTTGAGGTCGGTGAACTGGCGCGTGCTGACGAAGTAGACCTCCGCCTTGAAGGGCGAGCTGAACCCGTGCTTCCAGCCCTTGAGGGTGGACAGGATCGGCAGGTTGCGCGTCTCGAGCGTGTAGGTGCCCGGCTCGAAGACGTCGGCGACGGTGCCCTCGTTGACGAACACCGCGGTCTGCGACTCGCGCACGATCAGCCGCGCGCCCATCTTGATCTCGTTCTGGTAGCGGGGGAACCGCCACACGATCGTGTCCCGCGTGTCGTCGAGCCACTCGACGATGTCGACGAGCTCGCCCTTGATCTTGTCCAGCAGGCCCATGCCGCCACTCCTGTCTCTCCCGCCCCGTCGCTGCGAGGCACCTGGAACATACCGTCAGCCACCGACAGCCGGACAGCAAAGTGCGACGCCGCAGGCGGGGCGGTGTCCGCGTCGCAGGAGACGCCTGCCAGTGCACCGGACTTGTGAGAGAGTTTCACCGCAGGGTGACTACCCGGCGAACCTGTCCGGAGGTGCTAGGGCCGATGACCGTCCTCGTGGCGTACAACGAGTCACCCCAGGGTGAGGCAGCCATGCGGGCTGCCGTCAGCGAGGCCGTCCGCCGTGAGCAGGAGCTCGCGGTGCTCGTGCTCACGCCTCAGGCGGGCACCCAGGTGCCCGCGGCGCTCGCCCACCTGCTCGACTCGGTGCCCGACACGGTCACGGTCGCCCCGATCGCCTTCCGCTCCGAGGACACCGAGGTCGCGGACGCGATCCTCGACCAGGCCGACGCGGTCTCGGCCGACCTCGTGGTCATCGGCTCGCGCAAGCACTCGACGGTCGGCACGTTCCTCGTGGGCGCGACCACGCAGCAGGTGCTGCTCGACTCCCCCGCTCCCGTCCTGGTGGTCAAGGCCAGCTACGCCTGAGCCCCCGCGCCGATCTCGGCGGCGCGGTGCGCGATGCGTCCCAGCAGGTCGTCGAGCATCGGCGCCGCGATCCGGTGGTCTGCCGCACGACGCCGCACGGCGCCGCCGATGGCGTCGAGCTCGCCCACGTGCCCGGCCTCGACGTCGGCCTGCAGGGACGACCGCATCGTGGCGGGGAAGCCGTCGAGGATGCCGCGCAGCTCCTCGCCCGTCGTCGGGACGCCCTCGGCGGTGGCGGTCGCCGCGATCTCCGCGAGCAGCCCGGCGGTCAGGCCGTCGTCCCGGGTCAGCGCCTCCCCGATGCCGGACCCCCACGTCGAGGTGAGCAGCGCCAGCGGCGCGAGGAAGCGCAGCTTCTTCCACAGCACCTCCGCCTCGGTACCGCCCGTGAGCACCTCGATCGGGGTGTCCCGCAGCGCGGTGACGACGCCCAGGTCCGCGGCGTCGTCGGGCACGACCACCCGCAGCAGGGTGCCCCGGTGCCGGACCAGGGCCGGCCCCGGCCCGCCCGCGCCCGTCCGCAGGGTCTCGCCCGCGATCGTGGCGCCGACGACGCGCACGCCGGGCAGGGCGGCGCGCAGGGCGTCCACGTGGTCGAGGCCGTTGAGCAGCGCCACCACCTCGGCGGGCTCGGCGTGCTCGACGAGGCGGACGGCGTCGGCGAGGCCCTCGGCCTTGACCGCGACGACGACGCGCGCGCCGCGCGGCACCTCCGTCACCGCGGTGAGCGGGGCGTGCCACGAGCCGAACTCGTCGGTGGTCACGTCGAGACCGTGCTCGGTGACGTGCCGCGCGGTGCCCGCCCGGGCCACCACCACGACGTCGTGCCCCGCACGCTGCAGCATCGCTGCGACGAGGCCCCCGATCGCACCCGGTCCGACGACGGCTGTCCGAGACTCGGTCATGTCCCACATCGTAGGCGCTCCGCACGACGGAACCACACCGCGTGACCTGCAGGGACAAGAACGTCAGGTGGCGGTCAGGTGGACGTCCGGCCGCAGCGCGACGTGCCTGGACTACTCTCGGCCCATGGCAGCAGTCACGCTCGGGATCCCCTCGGTGCGGGGCGTGCCCCGCCGCGCGGCCACCCCGGCAGGCCGGCCCCGGCCGGACACCCCGCTGCTGCTCGACCGGTACGGCCGCGTCGCCCGGGACCTGCGCGTCTCGATCACGACGGCGTGCTCGCTGCGCTGCACCTACTGCATGCCGGCCGAGGGCCTCCCCCTCGTGCCGCGCGACGAGCTCATGACACCCGCGGAGATCGGCCGGCTCGTCGGCATCGGCGTGCGGGACCTCGGTGTCCGCGACATCCGGTTCACGGGCGGCGAGCCGCTCATGCGCCGCGACCTCGAGCAGATCATCGCGGCCGCGCGCGCCGCGGCCGACGACGGGCTCGCCGCCGCCGGCGCGACCGACCGGGTGCGCATCGCGATGACCTCCAACGCCCTCGGCCTCGACAAGCGCGTGGACGCCCTCGTCGCCGCAGGGCTCGACCGCGTCAACGTCTCGCTCGACACCGTCGACCGCCAGGCGTTCGCGACCCTGACCCGGCGCGACCGCCTCGACGACGTGCTGACCGGCATCCGTGCCGCGCTCGCCGCGGGCCTCGCGCCGGTCAAGATCAACGCCGTGCTGCTGCCCGAGACGCTCGCGGGCGCCGCCGACCTGCTCGCGTGGGCGGTCGAGCACGGCTGTGCGCTGCGTTTCATCGAGGAGATGCCGCTCGACGCCGACGGGCGCTGGACCCGCGACGACGTCGTCAGCGCCGCCGACCTGCTCGACGCGCTCGGCCGCCGCTTCACCCTGACCCCCGCCGGGCGGGAGGACCCGTCGGCCCCGGCCGAGGAGTGGCTGGTGGACGGCGGCCCGGCGACGGTCGGCGTCATCGCCTCGGTCACCCGCTCGTTCTGCGGCGCGTGCGACCGGACGCGCCTCACCGCCGAGGGCACCGTGCGCTCGTGCCTGTTCGGCAACGAGGAGACCGACCTCAAGGCGCTCCTGCGGTCGGGCGCCGACGACGCGGCGGTCGCCGACGCCTGGCGCGCCGCCATGTGGGCCAAGCCCCGCGCGCACGGCAGCGACGCGCTCGAGCTCTCCGACGACGCGTTCGCCGACACCGTGCGCAGCATGGGCGCCATCGGGGGCTGAGCCCTACCACCGCCCGCGGTCCGCGCCGCGGCCGGACCGTGGTTGAATCTCGCCCGTGAGGACAGCGACCGACCGGCCGCGACGCATCATGATCGTGACGGACGCCTGGGAGCCGCAGGTCAACGGCGTCGCGACGGCCCTGGCTCGCACGGTCGCGGAGCTGCGCCGGATGGGCTGCGTGGTCGAGGTGGTCACCCCCTGGGACGGCTACCGCACGATCCCCCTGATCACCTACTCCGAGATCCGCGTGCCGCTCATGGCTCGCGACGACGTCGAGCGGCGGTTCCTGGAGTTCGCGCCCGACGCCGTGCACATCGCCACCGAGGGCCCGCTCGGCTGGTACGCCCGGTCGGTCTGCGACCACTTCGGCTTCCCGTTCACGACGAGCTATCACACGCGGTTCCCCGAGTACGTCAACGCGCGGTGGTCCTGGATCCCGCTGTGGGCGGGGTACCGCTACGTGCGCAGCTTCCACGACAAGTCGGGTGCCGTGCTCGTCACGACGCCGACGATGCGCGAGGAGCTCACGCAGCGCCGCATCCGGAACGTGACGCCGTGGAGCCTCGGGGTCGACACGGAGCACTTCCACCCGCGGCGGCGGGCGCCGTCCGGCAGGCCGGGCCACGGCCACGGCGTGTACGCGGACCTGCCCGGACCCGTGTTCCTGTACGTCGGCCGGCTCGCGGTCGAGAAGAACGTCGAGGGGTTCCTCGACCTCGACCTGCCCGGCTCGCAGGTGGTCGTGGGCGACGGACCCGCGCGGGCCGGCCTCGAGGCGGCCTACCCGGGCGCGCACTTCCGGGGGCGGCGCTCGGGCGACGACCTCGCCCAGCACTTCGCGGACGCCGACGTGCTCGTCTTCCCGAGCCGCACCGACACGTTCGGCCTGGTCATCCTTGAGGCCATGGCGTCGGGGACGCCCGTGGCCGGGTTCGACGCGCCCGGCCCGCGGGACCTCGTCCCCGGCTCCGGTGCCGGGGCGGTCGACGACGACCTGCGCGCCGCGTGTCTCGCCGCCCTGGAGTGCTCGCGCGAGGAGACCCGCCGGTACGCCGAGCTCTTCTCGTGGCGGGCGTGCGCCGAGGCGTTCTCCGCGCAGCTCGACGTGCCGCCCCCGCCGGTCCGCGAGCGCATCTGGGTGCGTGGGCTGGCCGCCGTCCCCCGGCCGACCCTGTCGCTGCCCGCCTTCTCCCGGGCGAGCCTGCCGAGCCTGCCGAGCCTGCCGAGCCTGACCCTGCCGAGGAACCTGCCGAGGAACCTGCCCGGCCTCCCCGGTGCCGTGCCCGGAACGGTGCGCCGCGCGGTGACGCGGGTGCGGTCGATCGCTAGAGACCGACCCATTCGGACTCGCCGTCGGTGAACTGCTGCTTCTTCCAGATCGGCACCTCGGCCTTGATCCGCTCGACCAGCAGGGAGCACGCCTCGAACGCCTCCTTGCGGTGCCCGGCGGAGGCCGCCGCCACGAGCGCCACGTCGCCGATCTCCAGGTGGCCGTACCGGTGGACCGCGGCGACGCGCAGCCCGGTCTCCGCGGCCACCGCTGCGCACACGTCACGCAGCACGGCGCTCGCGTCGGGGTGCGCCTCGTAGTCGAGGCTGGTCACGTCACGGCCGCCGTCCTCGTCGCGTACCACGCCGCGGAACGTGACCACGGCGCCGCACTCCGGCGCGGCCACGGCGGCCTCGACCGCCCGCCCGACGGCGTCGTCGAGCACCTCCGACGTCACCCGCACGACCTCGCGCGGCTCCTGATCCGGCTGCGAGCCCGCCTGCTGGTCCATCGCTGCTCCCTCGTCCTCGGTCCGCCAGGGGTCCGCCACCGCGTCCCCCACCTCACAGCGGCCAGACGCTCACCTCGGCGCCCGCGTCGAGCGTAGTCGTCCCGGCCGGGACGTCGACGAGCACGTCCGCCGCCGCCATCGACGCGACGAGGTGGGAACCGGGCCCGCCCACGACGGCGACCCGGCGCGGTGCACCGTCCGCGGCGCCGCCCGCCCACCGGCCACGCAGGAGCTGGCGCCTGCCCTGCGGGGAGGTGACGGCGCCGTCGAGCACGGCGGTCCCGCGGCCGACCGGGGGCAGGCCGCCCGCAGCGCGCAGCACGTCGCGCAGGAACACCACGAACGAGACCTGGGCGCTCACCGGGTTGCCCGGGAACGTGAGCGCCGGGCGTCCGCCGACCCGGCCGAGGCCCTGCGGCCCTCCCGGCTGCATCGCCACGGAGCGGAACGTGACCTCGGGCAGCGCGTCCTTGACCACCTCGTACGCGCCCTGGCTCACGCCACCGGTCGTCAGCACCAGGTCGCACAGCGCGGCGGCACGCTCCAGCGCGACACGCAGGATCTCCGGGTCGTCGGGGACGCTCACCCGCAGCCCCACGCGGGCGCCGGCGGCGCGGACCGCGGCCTCCAGCGCGGGACCGTTCGCGTCCCAGACCTGGCCGGGGCCCGGCTCGCGGTCGGCCGGGACGAGCTCGCTGCCCGTCGAGACGACGGCGACGGAGACCGGCGCGAGCAGCGGCAGGCGCGTGATGCCGCACGCGGCGGCGGCGGCCACGTGGTGCGGCGCGAGGACCGTGCCCGCGCGCAGCACGACGTCGCCCGCCGCGACGTCGGACCCCGGTTCCCGGACGTACTCCCCGGCGCCGCGTCCGCGAACCACCGTGACGGTCGACGCCGGGCCGCCCGCCGCGCCGTTGAAGGTCACGTGGTCGGTGTCCTCGACGGGCACGACGGCGTCGGCACCGGCGGGCACGGGCGCACCCGTCATGATGCGGACGGCGGTACCGGGCTCGAGCGGCGCAGGCCTGCCGGGCGCGGCGGCGACCTCCCCGGCGACCGGCAGCGTGACGGGCACGCCCGGCGCCGCCGCCGCGACGTCCTCGGCCCGGACCGCGAACCCGTCCATCTGCGAGTTGCGGAACCGGGGCAGGGCACCGGGCGCCGGGACGTCGCGCGCCACCACGCGCCCGAGCACGTCCTGGTGCAGCGCCACCTCCTCGTGGGGACGGTCGGCGAGCGGAGCGAGCAGCTCCGCGACGTCGGCCCTGTGCTGTTCCACGTCCACGCGATCGGCCATGTCCGCAACCTATCCCGGCCGGACGCGGCGACACGATGTCCGGGCGCCCGGCCTGGCGGCGGAGCCGGACAGGACGCAAGAATCGGGCATGCACATCCACGCGCTGAGCAACAACGGGACCACCCCGGACGGCGTCCTGGTGCGCCGGGACGCCCACCTGCCCAGCGGTCTGCGCGTGCTCGACTCCGTGCTCGCGATGCGCCCGACGCCCGACGTCGTGCTGCGGGCCCGCCAGCGCGTGGAGTACGACGGTGACGTGCGCCGCTGGGTGCGGTACTCGCTGCAGCGCGATCCGGGCGGCGTCGACGTCGCCTTCGTGCGCGCCGACCTGCCGCCCGGGGTCGGCGACGGCGTTCCCTCGTTCGCGCGGTACCTCCTGGTGCTCGAGCTCGCCGAGGCCGGCGCCTGGGTCGAGTACACCCAGCTCGACGACGCCGACCCCACGTGCACCCGGCACGCCCTGCTCGTGCGCACCGACACCCAGCCGCTCGTGCTCCCCGACGGCGTCTCGACGACGGCCATGCGCATCGACCAGCTGCTCGACGGCGAGCCGGCCAACGCGTTCTGGTGCGACGGGTTCGGCGTGGTGCAGGCCGACTACGTCGAGCGGTTCCCCGACGGCAGCCAGGTCACGGGCATCTCGTGGCGCACGACCTGGGAGGGCATCGAGCCGTGGCTCGATGCCGAGGTGCGCGAGGCGCTCGACGCCTCGGGCATCCTCGCGCAGTCCTGACCCGTCCGGCCCGACGGCGGCTCAGCCGTGCACGTGGGCCTTGTGCCCGACGGCCGCGGACACGTCGCCCTCGGCCACGTCCAGCAGGCGGTCGGCGAGCCGCCGCAGCGCCCGCGCCGCCGCGATCTCGTCCCCGATGAGCGGCACCTCCGGATCCTCGGGAGACTTCCGCGCGTGCCCGACGGCGCGCAGCGACTCCGGCGGACCGTTCATCACCATCGCCTCCGCCGTCGTGCTGCCGCCGGACTCGACCACGCTGATCCGCACGTCCCAGGTGAGCGCACGCCCCTCGCGCGCACGCTCAGGCGCGGCGCCGCCCTCCCGGTCGACGTACGTGTCGGAGCCCGGGTAGACCAGGGTCTCCTCGCCCGTGTCCGACCAGCGCACCCGGTACGGCGGCGACCCGTCGCCGTGCGGGCACTCGGTCACCACGCCGTCCCGCACCGTGCCACCGACCACCCCCGAGGCGGTCACGACCCGGTCACCCACTGCTGCTCTCATCGGACACCTCCTCGCGTCGTTGCGGTCCTCCCATCATCGCCCCGTCCGCCCGCGAGCGCCCCGGCACCTCTGGTGCACCGGGGGCAACCTGGGCACGCTCGCGCTGCTGCGGGGCACGCCGTACATGCCCTGCTCACCGTCCCGGTGGGCGGCACGGCGGAGGTCGTGGCCGACCCGGACGGCGGCTCGCGCCTGACGATCACGCGGCACTGAGCGGGTCCGAGCCCGCCGTCGTCCGCCGACGGCGAACCCGGAAATTGAGTCGGGTCGACTCAGGTTGTACCCGGCATCAGACCCGTCCGGAGGAGAACATCATGACCACCACCGTCCTGACCCGCTCACCGTTCGCCCGCACCTGGCTGCGCGACCCGTGGACCGAGCCCACCGGCCCCGTGCCGGCCGCCGACGTCTACCGCGAGGGCGAGGACCTCGTCGCCCGCCTCGACCTGCCGGGCATCGACCCGGCGGACGACGTCACCGTCGAGCTCGAGGGCCGCAGGCTCGTCGTGCGCGGTGAGCGCAAGGACCAGCGTCCCGAGGAGTCGGAGGGCCGCCGTGTCTCGGAGGTCCGCTTCGGCTCGTTCCGGCGCACCGTCACCCTGCCGAGGGCCGTGGACGGCGACGCCGTCCACGCGTCCTACGACGCGGGCGTGCTGACGGTCACCGTGCCCGGCGTCTTCGCCGGCACGACGCCGCAGCGCATCGAGGTCACCACCGCCGCCTGAGCCCCTCGGCTCCGACGACGCCCCGCACCGACGGCGCCCGACCGCACCCCGCGGCCGGGCGCCGTCGTCGTGTCTCCGGGGCGCGTGTACGGGGTGGTTTTCACCCGGCGGGGCGCGACGCGCCGTGGACGTCGTCGGGGAAAACCCGTATCCGCCCGGCGGTCCGTTGTCTGGCGGGATACCGCACCGCATCCTTCTCGTGAGCACCACCCGTCACGCCTCGCCCGTCCCCGCGGCCGTACCCCGCCGGGCGCACGGGCGGCAGCACCGGACGGGCCTGTCGCACGACCCGTGGGACAGGGTGGACACGTTCGCGAAGGAGCGTCCGATGCGTCCCACGAGACACCGCAGCACCCGCACCGCCGTCGTGGCGGCGGCGGCCCTCTCCCTCGTCCTCACCGCCTCGGTCGCGGCCTCGGCGGCACCGCCCGACGCCGGCGCGGCGGCCGCGGAGCCGCAGGCGGCCGCGGCAGCACTCACCTGGTCGGACGAGTTCGACGGGCCCGCGGGCAGCGCCCCGAACGCCGCCTACTGGAACCACGAGACCGGGGGCGGCGGCTGGGGCAACAACGAGCTGCAGACCTACGTCAACTCGCGCAACAACTCCGCGCTCGACGGCAACGGCAACCTCGTCATCACCGCCCGGCAGGAGGGCGGCGGCTACACGTCGGCCCGCCTCACGACCAAGGGCAAGGTCCAGCCCCAGTACGGCCGGCTCGAGGCGCGCATCAAGATCCCGCGCGGCCAGGGCATCTGGCCGGCGTTCTGGATGCTCGGCGGTCAGTTCCCCGGCACGCCGTGGCCGGACGCGGGCGAGATCGACATCATGGAGAACATCGGCCGCGAGCCGCACATCGTGCACGGCACCCTGCACGGCCCGGGCTACTTCGGCGGCAACCCGATCACCGGGTCGTACATGCACCCGCAGGGCTGGTCGTTCGCCGACGACTTCCACACCTTCGCGATCGACTGGAGCCCGAACTCCATCACGTGGCTCGTGGACGGCGTCGCCTACCAGACGTTCACCTCCGCCGACACGCGCGGCAACCCCTGGGTGTACAACCAGCCGTTCTTCTTCATCCTCAACGTCGCGGTCGGCGGCAACTGGCCCGGCTACCCCGACGGGTCCACGCAGTTCCCGCAGCAGATGGTCGTCGACTACGTGCGCGTCTACGACTCCCCGGGCGGCGGGGGCAGCCGCACGGGCCGGATCACCGCGAGCAACGGCATCTGCCTCGACGTCGCCGGAGCCGCCACCGCCAACGGCACCCCGATCCAGCTCGCGAACTGCAACAACAACGCCGCCCAGCAGTGGACGGTCGGGACCGACGGCACCGTCCGGGCGCTCGGCAAGTGCCTCGACGTCGCGGGCGGTGGCACGGCCGCGGGCACGCGGGTGCAGCTCTGGGACTGCAACGGCACCGGAGCGCAGCAGTGGGCCGCGGTGAGCGGCTCGCAGGCGCTGCGCAACCCGCAGTCCGGCCGCTGCCTCCAGCCCGTCGGCCGCGTGCAGAACGACGGCACGCGCACCGAGATCGCGAACTGCGACGGCAGCACGGTCCAGCGTTGGACGCTCCCGTGACGCGACGCTGAGCGCGCCCCGGCACGTCCGCCGACCCAGCGATCGTGACCGGATCCCGGCGTGGATCCGGGCACGATCGCTGGGTTGCCGAGGCCGCCGTCGCGACTCAGCGCGCCAGCGCCGCCGCGCCCACGACGGTCGCGTCGGCGCCGAGCGCCGCGCGGCGCACCTCGACCGGGTGACCCGAGACGGGCGGCGCCTCGCGCAGCCGCGCCAGCAGCGCGGGCTCCAGCAGGTCCCACGCACCGGCCAGGCCGCCGCCCACCACCACGTGGCCGACGTCGAGCAGCGCCGCCACCACGAGCACCGCCGAGCCGACGGCGTGCCCCGCCTCCGCGAGGACCCGCGCCGCGACGGGCTCCCCCGCCCGCGCCAGCGCCTCGATCTCGGCCGCGCCGACCGCCGCCCCCGCCATGGCCTCCGCGTACCGCCGCTCGACCGACCGGCCGGACGCCAGCGTCTCGAGGTGCCCCCGCTGTCCGCACGTGCAGACGGCGTCGCCGAACCCGGGCATGTGACCGATCTCGCCGGCCGCACCGGCGCCGCGGTAGAGCGCGCCGTCGAGCCAGAGCGCGCCGCCCACACCGGTGCCCAGCGCGATGCCGGCCGCCGACCGCACACCGCGCACCGCACCCCAGGTCGCCTCGCCGACGAGGAAGGCGTCCACGTCGTTGGCGACCGTGACCGGGAGCGCCGTGCGGTCCACGAGCCCGCCCCGCAGGTCGGTGCCCACCCAGTCGACGAACGAGTCGCTCGCCGCGAGCACGCGCCCCGCCGCCGGGTCGACGACGCCCGCCGCCCCGACGCCGACCGCCGTCACCCGCACCCCGGCCGTCGCGACCGCGCGCTCGACCA
>NZ_JABEMG010000014.1 GCF_013004695.1 Promicromonospora citrea | reverse complement strand
CCAACTACTTCGTCGACTACTCCCTGGTCATGGGCGGCGTCTTCCTGGTCACCCTGCCCCTGCTCATCATGTTCGTCTTCGTCGGCAAACAACTCGTCGCCGGCATCATGCAAGGAGCCGTGAAGGGATGACCCAGACCACCGACAGCTTCCTGCGGAGCTTCCGGACCGACCCGACCGCACCCCGCGTCCCCGCCCCGGGCACCGCGCTGCCGTTCACGCCGAGCGCGCCGCGCACCGCGACGACGGCCAACGCCACGGGCACCGTCCGCTTCCCCGAGGGCTTCCTCTGGGGCGCCGCCACGGCCGCCTACCAGGTGGAGGGCGCGGCCCACGAGGACGGCCGCGAGGACTCGGTGTGGGACGTGTTCGCCAAGCTGCCCGGCGCCGTCCTCAACCAGGAGGACGGTGAGGTCGCCTGCGACCAGTACCACCGCTACCCCGCCGACGTCGCGCTCATGAAGGACCTCGGCATCAAGGCGTACCGGTTCTCGACGTCGTGGTCGCGGGTGGTCCCCGGCGGCCGCGAGGTCAACCCGGCGGGCCTGGCCTACTACGACCGGCTCGTGGACGAGCTGCTGGGCGCGGGCATCCTGCCGTGGCTCACGCTCTACCACTGGGACCTGCCGCAGGCGATCGAGGCCGAGTCGAACGGCTGGGTGAACCGCGACACCGCCTACCGGTTCCGCGACTACGCCGTGACGATGCACGAGGCGATCGGCGACCGCGTCGACGTGTGGACCACGCTCAACGAGCCGTGGTGCGCCGCGTTCCTCGGGTACACGGGTGGCCAGCACGCACCGGGTCGGCAGTCCCGCGAGGACGGCCTCGCCGCCGCCCACCACCTCTCGCTGGCCCACGGCCTCGCCGTGCAGGCGCTGCGGGAGCGGGCCCCGGAGGCCAACCTCGGCATCACGCTGAACTTCGAGGTCGAGGACCCGCTGGACCCGGACGACCCCGCGGACGTCGACGCGGCCCGCCGGCTCGACGGCGGCTTCACGCGCATCTTCGCCGACCCGATCCTGCGCGGCGCCTACCCGGCCGACGTGCTGGAGGACGTGCGCGAGTACGGCCTGGAGCAGCACATCAAGGACGGCGACCTCGAGATCATCTCGACGCCGATCGACTCGCTGGGCGTGAACTACTACCACGGCAACGCCGTCTCGGCGCGGCCCCCGGAGCGGTCGCTGGACGGCGGCGCCCCGGTGTCGCGCCCGTCGTCGAACCCGTTCCCCGCGGGCGACGGCGCCTACACGCACCCGCGCGGCCTGCCTGTCACCGACCAGAACTGGGAGGTGCAGCCGGAGGGCCTCACCCGGCTCCTGCTGCGCCTGCAGCAGGACTACACGGGCCCCCGTGGCATCGCCCTGTACGTCACCGAGAACGGCAGCGCGTACGACGACGTGCCCGGCCCCGACGGGTGCGTCGACGACCAGAACCGCCTGGAGTTCATCGACGTGCACCTGCGCGCCGTGCGGGACGCGATCGACGAGGGCGCCGACGTGCGCGGCTACTTCGGCTGGTCGCTCCTGGACAACTACGAGTGGGCCTGGGGCTACGGCAAGCGGTTCGGGCTCGTGCGTGTCGACTACGAGACGCAGGAACGCACCGTCAAGGCGTCCGGCCGCTGGTACGGTCAGGTCGCACGGGCCAACGCCGTTCCGGATCGTCCGGCGCGCCCTGACGACGACTCGAAGGCGGTTCCCCAGGCGTGACGACCTCAGGCCCACCCACCCTGGACGACGTGGCGCAGGCGGCCGGGGTCTCCCGGTCGACGGCGTCGCGCGCCATCAACGGTGGCCTGCGTGTCTCCCCCGAGGCGCAGGCGGCGGTGGACGACGCCGTCGCCCGCCTCGGGTACGCGCCCAACCGCGCCGCGCGCTCGCTCGTGACCCGGCGCACCGACTCGATAGCGCTGGTGGTGCCGGAGCCCGACCAGCGCATCCTCACCGACCCGTTCCTCTCCGGCACCCTGGCGGGCGTCAGCGAGGGCCTCGCGGGCACCGACCTGCAGCTCGTGCTGCTGCTCGCCCGGCCGGGCGAGCAGCGCGGACGGGTCGGCCGGTACCTGCGCAGCGGGCACGTGGACGGCGTCATCGTGGCGTCCCACCACCGGGGCGACCACCTCGAGACCGAGCTCGGGCCCGCGGGGCTGCCCGCGGTCTTCGTGGGGCGCCTGTTCGAGCCCGACCCGCAGTTCTCGCGCGGGCTGCGGTACGTCGACGTCGACAACGTGACGGGCGGGCGCCTGGCCACGCAACGCATGATCGACCGGGGCCGGCGCCGCATCGGCACCATCACCGGCCCGCTCGACATGCCCGCCGGCGTGGACCGGATGATCGGGTGGCGCGATGCGCTGCGCGACGCCGGCCTGGCCGACGACGCGATCGTCGAGGGCGACTTCACCACGGCGGGCGCGGCGGTCGCGGCGGCGCGCCTGCTGGACCAGCACCCGGACCTCGACGGCATCTTCGCGGCGTCCGACCTCATGGCGGAGGCCACGCTGCGCGTGCTGGCCGAGCGCGGGCGGTCCGTGCCGGGCGACGTGTCGGTGGTCGGCTTCGACGACCTCGGCATCGCCGAGACGACGTCACCGCGCCTGACCACCGTGCACAACCCGGTCGTGCAGATGGTCGGCGCGGCGACGAGCATGCTCGTGGACCTCGTGGCAGGCCGCCCGGTCCAGGACGAGCGCCGCATCTTCGCCCCTCGCCAGATGACTACCTCGGCACGGCGGGTCAGGGGGTGCGGAGGTGGCCGTAGCGGTGCATCGTGCGGCTGACGGCCTGCTCGCGCAGCATCGTCAGCAGCTCGCGGCGGCCGCTCGCCAGCACCGGGCCGTCCAGCACCGTGACCGAGCCGAGCCGGCTGGCCGCGGCGTCGCGCAGACCCTGCGCCCGGCCGACCACCCGGATGCGGCCGGTCACCCGGCCGTCCGCGACGGCCTCGGCGAACGCCTCGTCGGAGGTCTCCGGCCCGACGACGGTCGCGGGCACACCGGCCCGGGCCGCGGCGGCGAGCACCCGCTGCACCTCGACGTCCCGCGCACCGCTACCCACCCGCACCGTGATGCCGGGCACCGGACGGTACCGGAACACGTTGGACTCGACGCCGAGCCCGGAGCGGTCGTGCTCCTGGGCGAACTCGGCGCTCCACGCGCGGGCGTCGTCGGCGCGGGCCCACGCGAGCCAGCCCGACGGGTCGGTCTCGCGCGACGGCACGTCCGGCGCGTCCGACCAGCTCCCGAGCTGCGCCACGTAGTTCGGCCCGCCCGCCTTGGCGCCGGGTCCGACGACGGACGCCTTCCAGCCGCCGAACGACTGCCGCTGCACGATCGCGCCGGTGATGTGCCGGTTCACGTAGGCGTTGCCGACCTCGACGCGCTCCAGCCAGTGCGCGACCTCGGCGTCGTCCAGCGAGTGGATGCCGCCCGTGAGGCCGAACGCGACGGCGTTCTGCAGCGCGAGCGCCTCGTCGAGGGTGCGGGCGGTCATGATGCCGAGCACGGGGCCGAAGCACTCGGTGAGGTGGAAGAACGAGCCGGGGCGGACGCCGTCGCGCACGCCGGGCGTCCACAGGCGACCCGTGCCCAGGCCCGCCTCCTGCGCCACCGCGT
Organism: Promicromonospora citrea; assembly: GCF_013004695.1. Lineage (GTDB taxonomy): Bacteria > Actinomycetota > Actinomycetes > Actinomycetales > Cellulomonadaceae > Promicromonospora > Promicromonospora citrea. The sequence continues at coordinate 49,007 of NZ_JABEMG010000014.1, read as the reverse complement.
CGAGCCGGCGCGGGCGCACGAGCCAGCTCTCGCCCTCCTCGAGCGTGGTGAGCGCGCGCAGCAGCTTGCCCTGGGCGGGCTCCGTGAGCGGGCCCATGACGGTGGCCAGGTCGGTCGCGGGGCCGACGGCCAGCGACGACACCGCGTCCACGAGCTGGCGCCGGAACCGCTCGCCGGTCGCGGTGCGCGGGTCGCCCACCGAGCCGACGAGGATGACCAGCGACGCGGCGGAGCACTTCTGCCCCGCGTGGCCGAACGCCGAGCGGACGACGTCGGCGACCGCGAGGTCGAGGTCCGCGGACGGCGTGACGACGATCGCGTTCTTGCCCGACGTCTCGGCGAGCACCGGCAGCCCCGGCCGCCACGACGCGAACATCTCCGCGGTCTCGATGGCGCCCGTGAGGATCACGCGGGACACGCCCTCGTGCGTGACGAGGTGGCGGCCGAGGTCGCCGTCGGGCACGCGGACGTACTGCGCGACGCCGCGCGCGACCGCCGGGTCGAGGCCGATCTGCGGGGCGACCTCGTCGAGCGCCGCGTGCACGGCCTCGACGGCGATCTCCAGGCAGCGCGGCGTGGGCGGCGCGGGCTTGGCGATGACGGCCGACCCGGCCGCGAGCCCCGCGAGCACACCGCCGATCGGGATGGCGACGGGGAAGTTCCACGGCGGCGTGACGAGCGTGACGCCGTCGGGCGCGAACCGGGCACCGGCCCACGCCTCCGACGCCGGGTCGAGCGCCTCGGCCGCCTGCGCGTAGTACGCGGCGAAGTCGACGGCCTCGCTGACCTCGGGGTCCGCCTCGGCGACCGTCTTGCCCGCCTCGTGGACCGCCGCGGCGACCAGGTCGGTGCGGGCGGCCTCGAGGTGCCGCGCCGCCGCACGCAGCACGCGTCCGCGGTCGGCCGGGCTGACGGCGGCCCACGCGGCGCCGGCGCGGTGGGCACGGGCCACGACGTCGTCGACCTGCGTCGTCGTCGACAGCGGCTGCGTGAGCACCGGCACGTACCCCGAGCTCGGGCCCGTGACCTGCTGTGCCCACGCACGGCTCTCCGCGACGGCGGGGTCGGTGTCGGCAGCGTTCTCGAACGGCCCCGTCACCGGCTCCGGAGCCGGGCGCGGGCGGCGGCGCGGGGTGACGTCCTCGGCCGTGTAGCGCACGCCGTGCTCCACCGAGGCGCGGAACGCGGCCTCCTGGCGGTCCATGGCCGACGTCGGCGCGTCGGACGCCGGGGCGAACGCGGCGTGCAGGAAGTTCTGCTCCGCGGCGTTCTCCTCGAGGCGGCGCACCAGGTAGGAGATCGCGACGTCGAAGTCCTCGTCGCGCACGACCGGCGTGTAGAGGACGACGCGGCCGTCGTCCGTGGCGACCTCGTCGCGGACGGCCGCGGCCTCGGCGGGCGCCATGCCCTGCAGCATCTCGACGTCGAGCCCCTCGGAGACGCCGCGCGCCCGGCCGAGCAGGATCGCGAGCGCCACGTGGAACAGGTTGTGCGACGCGGCACCGATGCGCACGGCGCGGGTCCGCTCGGGACGCAAGGCGTGGTCGAGCAGACGCACGTAGTTGGCGTCGACGTCGGCCTTGCTGGTGTACGGGGCCTGCGGCCAGCCGTGCAGCGCCGCCTCGACGTGCTCCATCGCGAGGTTCGCGCCCTTGACCACGCGCACCTTGATGCGGGCCCCGCCGTCGTCGACGCGGCGGGCGGCGAACGCGGTGAGCTCGTCCAGCGCGCCCAGCGCGTCGGGCAGGTAGGCCTGCAGCACGATGCCGGCCTCGAGGTCGCGGAACTCCTCGCGGCCCAGGATGTCCTGGAACACCGCGGTGGTCAGCGCGAGGTCGCGGTACTCCTCCATGTCGAGGTTGAGGAAGACCCCGTGGTCGCGCGCGGCGCGGTACAGCGGCAGGAGCTGCTCGACGACGCGCTCCCGCGAGCCGTCGAGGTCCCACGTGACGAGCTGGGCGGCGACGCTGGACACCTTGACCGACACGTAGTCGACGTCGGGCCGCTCGACGAGCGCGACGGTGCGCGCCAGGCGCGCGGCGGCCTCGTCCGTGCCGAGCACGGCCTCGCCGAGGAGGTTGACGTTGAGGGTGTAGCCCTCGGCCCGCGTGCGCGCGAGGTGGGCCGTGAGGCCGGGGCCGGCGTCGGCGACGAGGTGCCCGACGAGCTGGCGCAGCCGGGCGCGCGCCGCGGGGACCACGACGCCGGGGAGCACCGGGGCGGCGAGCGCACCGGCGCGGAAGAGGGCGCGGTCGGTCGCGCTGAGGAACGAGGCGTCGCCCGCTTTCCTGCCCAGGCGGGCCAGGGCCTTGGCGGCGACGCGCGCGTCCTGCGGGCGGGCGACGTCGTCGACGAAGCCGACGGCGAGCTCGAGGCCCGCGGGGTCGGAGACGAGGGCGCCGAGGGCGGCGGAGGCGCGGGCGACAGCCTTGTCGGTCCGGCTCCCCGCACCGGACGCGCCGCTCTCGGTGGTGGCGGGTCCGGTGGCGGCTCCGATCCAGGTCCGGGCGAGGGCGACGGCGTCCTCGACCAGGCTGTCAGCGGTGGGCACGTCGGTGGGCTCAGCGGTGGGCACGGCGGTCGGACCACCGGTCTGCTCGGTCGGAGCGGGACCAGCGGTGTCCGGTGCGCCTGCGCCCCCGGTCGGGACGTCGGCAGGTGCGGCGCTGTCGCGCCGGGCAGAGGTCTTCATGTCTCCAGGGTGCACCCGGATGCCGACCGATGTATTGGCGGCATCGCTCGCGATCCGCAGCGGTTTTCGCCAAGCGGGCCGCCGTGGCCCGCGTAGCATGCGGGGTGCGATGAGCACCCCGTCGAACGGCGCGGCTCGGCCGGAGGCGACGGCCCTGCTGGCAGCGCTGAACCCCGCCATGGTCGCCCTCATGGACGAGCTGTCCGGCGTCATGTTCTGCGCCAAGGACGCCGACGGCCGCTACGTCGTCGTCAACCAGGTGTTCGTGGGGCGCACGCGCGAGCGGTCGCGGCGGGACGTCATCGGCAAGCGGGCGGCCGACCTGTTCGTGCCCGAGCTGGCCGAGCGCTACGAGAGCCAGGACGCGCTGGTGCGCACCACCGACCGGCCGCTGCGCGGCGAGCTCGAGCTGATCCGGCACGTGGGCGGCGCGCCGGGCTGGTTCCTCACGTCCAAGCTGCCTCTGCACGACGAGTCGGGCACGTACGTGGGCCTCGTGTCCGTGTCGCAGGACCTGCGCTCCGGTGACGCCGACGACGCGACGATCCAGGCCATGGCCCGCCTGCGCACGCAGGTCGAGGAGCTGCTCGATCGCGGGGAGGTCCCCTCGGTGGCCGACCTCGCCGCACTGGCCGGCTGCGCGCCCGCGTCGCTCGACCGGCGTGTGCGGCGCGTGTTCGGCCTCTCGCCGCGCCAGCTCGTGCTGCGGCTGCGGGTCGACCGCGCGGCCCACCTGCTCACCACGAGCACCGTCCCGCTCGCCGACGTCGCCGCGGCGGCCGGGTTCTACGACCAGTCGTCGTTCACCCGCACGTTCGCGCGGCTGACCGGCGAGACGCCGTCGTCGTTCCGGGCCCGCTCCCGACGGCCGTGAGCCAGGGAACGTTTCGTTGACGGATCCCCACAACGAACGTGGGGCATCGCAGGCGGGGCGGGACCACGACGCCGCGCCCCCCGGCCGCCTAGCCTCGACGGTATGACGACCCTCGCGTTCCCTCTGGTCCCGCGCTCCAACCCGCGCCGCGTGCTGGCCGACCTCCTGCCCGGCACCGTCGCGCGCGACGTCGCGCTCGTCGTGGGCGTCGCCGCGCTCACCGCCCTGGCGGCCCAGCTCCGCGTCCCGATCCCCGGCCTGCCGGTGCCGGTGACCGGCCAGACCTTCGCCGTCCTGCTCGGTGCCGCCGCGATCGGCCCGGTGCGCGGCGCGCTCGCCCAGGCCCTGTACCTGACCGTCGGGCTGGTCGGCCTGCCCGTCTTCACCGGCGGTGCGTCCGGCGTCGAGGTCGTGTTCGGCGCCTCGGGCGGCTACATCGTCGGGTTCGTCCTGGCGAGCCTCGTCGTGGGCGCGCTCGCCCGCCGGGGCCTCGACCGCGGCGTGCTCGGCACGGTCCTCGCCTTCGCGGCGGGCACGGCCACGATCTACGCCGTCGGCGTGCCGTGGCTCGCCGTCACCACCGGCATGGGTGCGGGCGAGGCCCTCATGGCGGGTGCCGTCGTCTTCCTCGCCGGCGACGCGATCAAGGCCGTGCTCGCCGGCGTCATGCTGCCTGGCGCCTGGCGGCTGACCGGCGCGGACAAGGACTGAGCGCACCACGCCCCGGGCCTCCGCGACCACCGGTCGCGGGGGCCCGCACGCGGGCCGTGCCGACGCCACCCGCACGCCGGACACGCTCGCTCACCGGAAGTTCTCCGGTCGCACACACCGCCGTCGGGCAATCACCCGCATCGAAGCGATACGGTTGATGCCGAGGCGCAAACCCCGCGCCGCGCAACCCGCGCCCCTGCCCGCAACCGGGCAGGCGCCGTTCTCCCCGGAGGACCCACGTGACGACGACAACGACGTCAGTACCCCCTGCACCCAGCTTCGCCCCGTCCGACACGCCCCAGGAGGGTTCCGCGCTCGCCACCGCGCACGCGCAGCTCGCCACCGCCGCCGAGATCCTCGGCTACGACGAGGGGCTGCACCGCATGCTGGCGACCCCCCGCCGTGAGATCCACGTCGCGGTGCCGCTGCGCCGCGACACCGGCGAGACCGTGCTGTTCCACGGCTTCCGCGTGCAGCACAACGTCAGCCTCGGCCCGGGCAAGGGCGGCCTGCGCTACCACCCCTCCGTCGACGTCGACGAGGTGCGCGCGCTGGCCATGTGGATGACCTGGAAGTGCGCGGTGGTGAACCTGCCGTACGGCGGCGCCAAGGGCGGCGTCGCGATCGACCCCCGCGGCTACTCGCAGTCCGAGCTCGAGCGCGTGACCCGGCGCTACACGTCGGAGATCATGCCGATGATCGGCCCGGACACCGACATCATGGCCCCGGACATGGGCACCGACGCCCAGACCATGGCCTGGGTGATGGACACCTACTCGGTCAACCGCGGGTACACCATCCCGGCCGTCGTGACCGGCAAGCCGCTCGCCGTCGGCGGGTCGCTGGGTCGCGGCACCGCGACGTCGGCCGGCATCGTGCACGTCACGAGCGCCGCCCTCGCCGAGGCGGGCGTGCCGCTCGACGCCGTGTCCGTGGCCGTCCAGGGCTTCGGCAAGGTGGGCTCGCACGCCGCGGCGATCTTCGCCGAGCGCGGGGCCCGCGTGGTCGCCGTCAGCGACCAGTACGGCGGCATCAAGGCCGACGGCGGCCTCGACGTGCCCCGCCTCATGGAGCACGTGCAGCGCACGGGCTCGGTGGTCGGGTTCGACGGCGCCGACCCCGTGTCCAACACGGAGCTGCTCGCGCTCGACGTCGACGTGCTCGTGCCCGCCGCGATCGAGGGCGTGCTCGACGAGACGACGGCGGGCGACGTGAAGGCCCGCTGGGTGGTCGAGGGCGCCAACGGCCCGACGACGGCCGCGGGCGACGCGCTGCTCGCCAAGAACGACGTCACCGTGGTGCCCGACGTCCTCGCGAACGCGGGCGGCGTGGTGGTCTCGTACTTCGAGTGGGTCCAGGCCAACCAGACCTACTGGTGGACCGAGCAGGAGATCGCCGACAAGCTCGAGCACCGGATGACCACGGCGTACGGCGAGGTCTCGGCGCTGGCCCGCCGGGAGAACCTGTCCCTGCGCGACGCCGCGCTGGTGATCGGCGTCAAGCGCGTCGCCGAGGCCCACCAGATCCGGGGCCTCTACCCCTGACGAGTCCGCGAGGTCCGCTTCGAGAACGACCTGGGGTACCCGTTCCGCCCGCGACCGGTACCCCAGGTCGTTCTCGTGCGTGACCTAGGCTTCCCGGGTGACCGAACTCGTCGCGCGGCTGCGGGCCGCCGGGTGCGTCTTCGCCGAGGACGAGGCGCGCATCCTCACCGAGGCCGCCGACGGCGACGCCGACCGCCTCGAGGAGCTGACCGCCGGCCGGGTCTCCGGGCTGCCGCTGGAGCACCTCGTGGGCTGGGCCGAGCTGGACGGCAGGCGCTGGGCCGTGGCGCCCGGGGTGTTCGTGCCCCGGCAGCGGTCGGAGCTGCTGGTCCGGGAGGCGGCGGAGCGAGCCCTGGCCGGCCGGGCTGCGGCGACCGCGGGCCCCGTGCTCCTCGTGGACCTCTGCTGCGGCTGCGGCGCGCTCGGCGGCGCGGTCGCGGCCCGGCTCCTGGCCGCGGGGCACGACGTCGAGCTGCGCGCCGCCGACCTCGACCCCGCCGCCGTGGCCTGCGCGCGGGAGAACCTGGCGGCGCTGGCCTCCGAGGGCGGCGCCGGCGCCCCGCGACACGGCCGGCTCACGGCGTCGGCCTCCGTCGGCGACCTCGCCGAGCCGTTGCCCGCGCGCCTGTGGGGGCGGGTCGACGTCGTCGTCGCCAACGCGCCCTACGTGCCCACCGAGGCCATCGCCACCATGCCGCCCGAGGCCCGCGACCACGAGCCGCACACCGCCCTCGACGGCGGGGACGACGGCCTGGCGATCCTGCGCCGCGTGTTCGACCTGGCCTCGACGCTGCTGCGCCCGGGCGGGCACCTGCTCGTCGAGACGGGCGGGTCCCAGGTGAGCGCCGCCGTCGCGCACGTGCGGGCCGCGGGCCTGACGCCCGTCGTCCTCGAGGACGACGACCTGGGCGCCACGGCCCTGGCCGGCACCCTCCCGCCGCCCCCGCCGAGGTAGTCATGGGGCGAGGTAGTCATGGGGCGAAGTAGTCACGGAGCGCACGCGCTGTGTGACTACCTCGCCCTGTGACTACCTCGCCCCATGACTACCTCGCCCTGTGACTACCTCGGCGTCTCGGCGGGTCAGCTCAGGGGCTGGCGGTCCGACCAGTCGGCGAGCGTCGTGCGCGGGCCCGTGAAGAACGGGATCTCCTCGCGCACGTGCCTGCGCGCCTCGGTGGCCCGCAGGTCGCGCATGAGGTCGACGATGCGGTGCAACTCGTCGGCCTCGAAGGCCAGGACCCACTCGTAGTCCCCGAGCGCGAACGCCGAGACGGTGTTGGCGCGCACGTCCTTGTAGCCGGCCGCCGCCATGCCGTGGTCGCGCAGCATGGTGCGGCGCTCGTCGTCGGGCAGGAGGTACCAGTCGTACGAGCGGACGAACGGGTAGACGCACAGGTAGTCACGCGGCGCCTCGCCCGCCAGGAACGCCGGCACGTGCCCGCGGTTGAACTCCGCGGGGCGGTGCAGCGCGGCGACCGACCACACCGGCTCGAGCGACCGGCCCAGCACGGAGGCACGCAGTCGCTGGTAGGCGCCCTGCACCGACTCGATCGACGGGCCGTGGGTCCACAGCATGAGGTCGGCGTCGGAGCGCAGGCCGCCGACGTCGTACCAGCCACGGGTCACGAGGTCCCCCGACGACGCCGCCGGGTCGGAGCCGCCGCCGACGGCTGCCTCGGCGTCGGCCACGAGGGCCTTGCGCTCGGCGTCGTCGGCCGGGAGCGTCTCGGTGACGGAGAAGACCGAGAACATCGTGTACCGGATGCCCTCGTTGATCGCCGTGGTGTCGATCTCGTGCCCGGTGTCCCCGTGCACGTGGTGGTCGTTCATCTGCAACCTCTCTGTCGTGGCCCGCTCGGACGCAGACCTCAGGCGTACACCTCGGTGCCGCACAGCGCGGGGACGCCGCTCGGCTCGCCGTCGCGCCGCAGGCAGCAGTTCGGGGCGCACACGGAGCGGAACGGCGGCAGCTCGCCGACCGTCGCCTCGGCGACGTCCTCGTCGCGGGCCAGCGCCGCGCGCTCGAGCAGCAGGTCCACGAGCCCGCGGACGAACGGCTCACGCGTGCCGACGGTGCCCGCGCGCACCGCGGTGAGACCGAGGTCCTTCGCGGTGGCGAGCGCCTCGGTGTCGAGGTCGTAGGCGACCTCCATGTGGTCGGAGACGAACCCGATCGGCGACAGCACGACGTCGCGCACGCTGTCGGCCGCGAGCGCCTCGAGGTGGTCGTTGACGTCGGGCTCGAGCCAGGGCTGGCTGGGCGGGCCGGAGCGCGAGCAGTAGGCGAGGTCCCAGGGCACCTCGTGGCCGAGCCGCTCGGCGACCCGGCCGGCCACCACGCGCGCCAGGTCGAGGTGCTGCTGGGAGTAGGTGGCGTGGGAGATCCGCGACGCCGCCTCCATGGTCTCGGGGATCGAGTGCGTGACGAAGACGAGGCGAGCGGCCGCGCCGTCGCCCCCTGCCGCCGCGAGCTCGGTGTACGCGTCGACGACGGCGTCGACGTTCGCCTCGGCGAAGCCGGGGTGGTTGAAGTACGAGCGGATCTTGTCGAACTGGACGCCCGTGGAGCCGTCGGCGCCGAGCTGACCGCGCTTCTCCAGCGTGACGGCGAGGTCCTCGCGGTACTGGCGGCAGCCGGAGTAGGAGGAGAACGCGCTGGTCACGAGCGCGACGGCGCGCTTGGCGCCGATCTTCTCCAGCTCGTCGACGGCGTCGTTCGTGTAGGGCTCCCAGTTGCGGTTGCCCCAGACCACCGGCAGGTCGATGCCGCGCGCGGCGAGCTCGGCCTCGAGCGCCGCCTTCAGGGCGAGGTTCTGCTCGTTGATCGGGCTCTTGCCGCCGAAGCCGTAGTAGTGCTCGCCCACCTCTTCGAGGCGCTCGTCGGGGATGCCCTTGCCCGCCGTGACGTTGCGGAGGAAGGGCACCACGTCCTCGGGGCGGTTCGGGCCGCCGAAGGAGTACAGGAGCAGGGCGTCGTACGGCGCGGCGGCCTGCGCCGCGGACTGGGGGATCGTGGCGGACATGCGACCATCCTTCCACCGTCGGACCCGCCGGCACGCCGGGAGAGGGACGAACGGGACGTGACATCGATGCGACGGGCTGTCAGATCGTGCTCGCGTGCCCGTTCCCTGACCGCAGGCGTCCGCGCAGGCCCGGCAGCGCGTCGAGCAGGACGGCGGGCGCCGGGCTCCGCGTGACCATCGACAGCGTCATGCGGCCGCGGGTCGGGGCGGGCACCGTCCGGTCTCCTGGCGCCGCGTACCAGCGCGCCACCATGTCCGGCACGACGACGGCGCAGCGCCGCTCCCGGCCGGTGCGCACCGCCGCCTCCGCCGTGGCGCCGGGGCGGGCGTGCGCCCCGAGCTCGGTGAGCCGCCGGTGCAGGACGTCGCCGCTGAGGTCGAGCGGGCAGTACACCACGGTCTGCCCGGCGTAGGGCCGCCGGCCGGTGGCGGGCTCCGGGGCGCCGTCGGGCAGGAGGGTGACCAGGTCGTGCCGCCCGACCTCGGTGACCACGAGGCCGCGTGCGAGCGGCACCTGCCCCGCGATGCTCGTGAACGCCGCCTCGAGCGTGCCGCGCTCGACCCCCTCGATGAGCCGCGGGCCGTGGTCGATGACGGGCTGCACCACCACGTCGTCGAGCAGCACGTCCAGGGCCGCGAAGAGCGTGCCCGCGAGGCTCGGGAACGCGCCGACCGAGACCGTGCGCGCCTGCGCGGCCGACAGGGTGCGCTCGACGATGCCGCCCAGGTGGTCGAGCACGTGGGCGGCCTGCTCGCTGAACTCCCTGCCCGCCGCGGTGGGGCGGGCGCCGGTGGTGTCCCGCTCGAACAGCGTGGCGCCGACGCGGCGCTCGAGCGCGGCGAGCCGTTGGCTGGCCGCGGGCTGGCTGACGAGCAGCTCGCGGGCCGCGGCGCCGAGCGAGCCGTGCCGTGCGACGGCGTCGACCAGCCGCAGGTCCTCGACCGTGGGATATGAGGCCATAGGCACAGCCTATGAGGCGTCATGCCGCCCCGCCGTCTACCGGCGGCCCGCACGGCGACGGACCATGGCAGCGTGCCCCTCCCCCGCCTGCCCTCCCACCTCGTCACGCTGACCGGGACGACCTTCGTCACCTGGACCGGCCAGCGCATCACGGCCGTCGCGCTGCCGCTGGTCGCGCTCGACCAGACCGGTGACGCCTGGACCACCGGGTTGGTCGGTGGTTGCGCGGGCCTGCCCCTGCTCACCTCCGGCTGGTGGGGCAGACGCCTGCGGCCGCTGCTCACGTCGGGGCGAGCCCTGGCCGCGCTGCTCGTCGCGCAGGCGCTCGGCCTCGTGCTCGTACCGGTCGCCGCGGCCACGGTCGGCGTCGGTGCGCTCGTGCTGTGCGCGACGGGCCTGGTCACCGGCGCGACGTCGGCGCTGCTCACGCCCGCCCAGCGCGCCCTGACCGCCGACCTGGCCGAGCTGCCCGGCCACGCGCCCGGCACCGGGGCGAGGGCGCTGGCCTGGCAGGACCTCGCGCACCGCGTCTCCATGGTGTTCGCGCCGCCGCTCGGGGCGTGGCTGCTGGTGGTGTGGGGCACGGAGCCGCTGCTGTGGTGGGAGGCGGCCGCCGTGCTGGTGGCCGCGGGAGCGATGCTGACGGTGCCGGGGGTCGGTCCGGGGCCGGACGCCGAGGCCCGGCGTGGTGCCGCGGCCTCCGCGAACGGACCGCGGTCCGTTCGCGGAGGCGACGACGCGCACGGCCCGACGCTCCGCCCGATCCTGCGGGCCAACCCGGACCTGGCCGCCGCGCTCGCGCTGGCCGCCGTCGGCGGAGTCACGTGGTTCGCGTTCGCGCTGGGGCTCGCGCTGCTGGGCGCGGACCTCGGCCGGCCCGGCGAGCTGATCGCCGCGGGGATGGCGGGCTACGGCGTGGCGACGGTGACCGGGTCGCTCGTGGCGCCCGCCGTCGTGCACCGGGTGCCGCGCATGCCGGCGATCCTGACCTCGTGGGTCATGTTCGGGCTGGCGTACCTCGCGCTGCCCGCCGCCGCGCCGGACCTGCTCGCGGTGGGCCTGGTGTCCGCGGTCGGCGGCATCACCATGCCGTTCGGGATCGCCGCGCTCAACGCCCTCGTCATCGACCGGACCTCCGGGGCCGCCCGACGAGCCGCCTTCACCGCGGAGAACGTCCTGCACGCCGGCGGCGCGTCCGCCGGGCTGCTCGTGGGCGGGGGGGCTCATCGGTGCGTTCGGCGCGGGCCCCGTGCTGGTGGTCACGGGCGCGCTGCAGGTGGTGGCGGCCCTGGTCGCCGCCGTCTGGCTCCGCACCCGCCGCACCGCGGACGCCCGGCCGGGCGGACCCCTCAGCCCCGCGACGCCGCCGTCAGGCTCGTGACCGCCGCCGCCAGGTCGCGCAGGCGCGTGCCGGTGCGGGACACCAGGTCGTCGAGCTCGATGGGTCCGGGCGCGATGGAGAACGCCGCGGCGATCCCCGCCGCGCGGGCCTGTGCCTCCGGCAGCAGCACCTGACCGGCCACGACGACGACCGGCGGCCGGCGGGGCGACGCCGCCGCGAGCCGGGCCACACCGTCGGCCACCTTGCCGTTGACCGACTGCGAGTCGAACGAGCCCTCGCCGGTGATCACGAGGTCGGCGTCGGCGAGGGCGGCGGGCAGGCCGACGGCCTCGGCGACGAGCTCGGCGCCCGGCGTCGTCTCGGCGTCGAGCACCGCGACGAGGCCGGCGGGGACACCACCGGCGGCACCCGCGCCCGGGAGCTCGGCGACGGCCCGCCCGGTCTCGGCCTCGAGCACGTGCGCCCAGTGCCGCAGGGCGTCGTCGAGGAAGTCGGCGACGCCGTCGCGCGCGCCCTTCTGCGGACCGAAGACCTGCGCCGCCCCGAGCTCGCCGACCAGCGGGTTCGTGACGTCGACGGCCAGCCGCCAGCGCACCTCGCGGGCCCGCGGGTGCAGCCCGGCCAGGTCGAGCGACGCCACCGCGGCGAGGCCCTCTCCGCCGTCGGGCACGTCGCGGCCCTCGGCGTCGAGGAGCCGGGCGCCCAGGCCGGTCAGGATGCCCGCCCCGCCGTCGGTCGACGCGGACCCGCCGAGGCACAGCAGGATCTCGGAGACGCCCGCGTCGAGCGCGGCCCGGGCGACGTCGCCCGTCCCCCGCGTGCTCGCGTGCAAGGGCTGGAGCGGCACGTCCGCGACCCGTGGCAGCCCGCTGGCCTCCGCGAGCTCGACGACGGCGGTGCGGCCGTCCGGCGACACCACCCACCGGGCCTGCGCGGGGCGGCCGATCGCGTCGACCGTCGCGACCGTCTCCGGTTCCCCGCCCCAGACCGCGAGGAGCGCGTCGAGGGTTCCCTCGCCGCCGTCGGCCATGGGCAGGCGCGCGACGACGGCGTCCGGCGCGACGTCCAGCACGCCCTCGGCGACGGCGGACGCGACCTCGGAGGCCGACAGGCTCCCCTTGAACGAGTCGGGACAGACGACGACGCGAAGCGGCTCCACGCGCCCGATCGTAGGCGGTCGGGCGGGTCAGGCGGCCAGGATCTCGGTCACCGGGACGTGCACGCGCCCCAGCGCCTCGGCCACGCCCGCGTTGGTGACCTGCCCCGCGTGGGTGTTGAGGCCGCGGGCGAGCGCGGCGTCGTCCTGCAGCGCCGTGCGCCACCCCTTCGTGGCGAGCGCCGCGACGTACGGCAGCGTGACGTTGGTCAGCGCCCGGGTCGACGTCGCGGGCACGGCACCGGGCATGTTGGCGACGCAGTAGTAGAGGGTCTCGTGCACGGGGAAGGTGGGGGCGTCGTGCGTGGTGGGCCGCGTGTGCTCGAAGCAGCCGCCCTGGTCGACGGCGATGTCGACCAGCACGGCGCCGGGCCGCATGGCCTTGACCATCGCGTCGGTGACGAGGCGCGGCGCCGCCGCACCCGGCACGAGGACGGACCCGATCACCAGGTCCGCGGTCTCGACCTGCTCGGCGACCTCGTACGTCGTCGACGCGCGCGTGGCGACGGCGCCGCCGAACCGCGCCTCGATCCGGCGCAGCGCGGGCAGGGAGACGTCGAGCACCGTGACGTCGGCACCGGTGCCGAGCGCGTTGGCCGCCGCGTGCTCGCCGGCCACGCCGCCGCCGATCACCACGACCTTGGCCTTGGGCGTCCCGGGCACGCCGCCCATGAGCACACCGGTCCCGCCGTGCGGCCGCAGGAGGTGGTAGGCACCGACCTGGGCGGAGAGCCGCCCGGCAACCTCGCTCATCGGGCTCAGCAGCGGGAGCGAGCCGTCGGCGAGCTGCACGGTCTCGTAGGCGATCGCCGTGGTCCCGGCGGCGAGCAGCGCGTCGGCGCAGGGACCGGACGCCGCGAGGTGGAGGTAGGTGAAGACGGTGAGGTCGGGGCGCATGAGACCGAGCTCGGCCTCGATCGGCTCCTTGACCTTGACGAGCAGCTCGGCGGCGCCCCACACCTCGGCGGCGTCGGCCAGGATGCGCGCACCCGCGAGCCGGTAGTCGTCGTCGGCGAAGCCGGAGCCGAGGCCGGCGCCGGCCTGGACCAGCACCTCGTGGCCGCGACGGACGAGCTCGTGCGCACCTGCCGGGGTGACAGCGACCCGGTTCTCGTTGTTCTTGATCTCGCTCGGAACTCCAATGTTCATGGGCCGACGGTAGACACCCACCCGTGTGCGGGTCGAGAACACATTCCTGAATAGAATGTTCGGCTGTGCTGCACAAGAATGCGGTCATGCTCAACCCCTGGCGCCTGCGCCTGCTCCACCAGCTCCACCTGCTCGGCACCGTGCGCGCCGTGGCCGAGGCGACCCACCTCAGCCCGTCGAGCGTGTCCCAGCAGCTCGCCACGCTCGAGGCCGAGTCGAAGGCGCAGCTCTTCGAGCGCGCCGGACGGCGCATCCGTCTCACACCCGCCGGCGTCACGCTCGCGCACCACGCGGCCGACATCCTCGACCGCATCGCGACGGCGGAGGCCGACCTGGCGGGGCTCTACTCCGAGGCCGCCGGCGTCGTCCGGGTCGCGGCGTTCACCAGCGCGTTCCACGGCATCGTCGTCCCGGCCGTCGCCGACCTCGCCGCGGCCCACCCGCGCGTGGCCGTCGAGCTCACGGAGGCGGAACCCCTGGTCAGCCGGGCTGCCGTCCAGCGAGGGGAGGTCGACGTCGCGGTCTGCGCGGACTTCCCCGACGCCCCCGTTCCGCCCGAGGCCGACCTCGCGCGCCTCCCGCTCACGGGTGACCGCGTGGTGCTCGTGACGGCGCGCGACACGACGCCGAGCGAGCGGTCCGGCCGGGTCGACCTCGCCTCCCTCGCCGACGAACCCTGGGCGTTCGAGCACCCGGGAGCGCACCTGGCGGACCTGGCCGAGCGCCTGTGCCGGCGTGCCGGGTTCACGCCCGCCACCGTGGCGCGGTTCAGCAGCCACGGCACGCTCCTGAGCCACGTCGAGGCGGGCCTGTCGGTGACGCTGCTGCCGCTGCTGGCCGTGCACGACCGCTACGCGGTGCACACGTTCGACCTCGTGGACCCGCCCCGCCGCGACATCCACCTCGTGGCGCGCCGCACGACGCTCGACCGCGCCGCCGCCCGCGTCGTGACGGAGGCGCTGCAGCGCGCCGCGCGGGCGTCCTGAGGGCGGCTGCGCGCGGGGGCGGGCGCGCCGGGGTCAGAAGTCGTCGATGTCGGACTGGGCCGTGCGCAGGCGCTCGGTCAGCTCGCGCAGGCGGGACAGCTCCGCGGCGTCCATCGCCGGCGTCACGTAGTGCGCGATCGAGCGCACGTGCCGGCGGCCGAGCTCCTTCTGGGTCTCGGACCCCTCCTCGGTGAGGCTGACCAGCACGCCGCGGCCGTCCTCGGGCGCGGGGTGCCTGCGCACCAGGCCGCGCTTCTCCAGGCGCTCGACCATGCGGGACAGCGACGACTGCGCCATGAGGATGTTCTCGTTGAGCTCGCGCAGCCGCAGCGTCTCGCCCGGTGCGAGCGCGAGCGTGAACAGCACGTCGTACTCCCGCATGCTCAGGTCGCCCCAGATGTCGTCCGCCAGCAGGCGGCGCATCACCGTCACCTGCGCCCGGAACAGCGACTCCCACGCCTCGGCCGCCTCTCGCGCCGACGGCTCACGTCGCTCGGTCATCAGCGCGTACTCCGTCTCATTCACGGCACGCTACCCGAGGGGACTTTCACTTACCCACTTGGGCGAGTGGTGGCGAATTTCACCATACGAAGCGCGACTCGGCGACCCCGGCGCGGACCCCGGCGTCAGCGGCCGAGGCGACGCTCGCGCAGCGAGAAGTCGCGCAGCGCGCGCAGGAAGTCGACGCGGCGGAACGCGGGCCAGTACGCCTCACAGAAGTAGAACTCGCTGTGCTGGCTCTGCCACATCAGGAAGCCGCCGATGCGCTGCTCACCGGACGTGCGGATCACGAGCTCGGGGTCGGGCTGGCCTTTCGTGTACAGGTGCTCGGCGATGTGCTCGACGTCGATGGACTCGGCGAGCTCGGCCAGGGTGGCCCCGTCCTTGGCGCGCTCCGTGAGGTACGAGCGGACGGCGTCGGCGATCTCGGTGCGGCCGCCGTAGCCGATGGCCACGTTGACCTGGAGCCCGCTGACGCCGGCCGTCCGCTCGGCGGCGGCGCGCAGCGCCGAGGCCAGGCGCGCGGGCAGCAGGTCGAGCCGGCCGATGACGCGCAGGCGCCAGCGCCCCGAGCCGGCGAGGTCGGTGACCGCGTCCTCGATGATGTCCAGCAGGTTGCTCAGCTCGTCGGCCGACCGGCCGAGGTTGTCCGTCGACAGCATCCACAGGGTGACGACCTCGATGCCCAGCGACTCCGCCCAGCCGAGGAACTCGCCGATCTTGTCGGCACCGCGCCGGTGGCCGGTCGCCGCCGTCTCGCCGAACGAGCGCGCCCACCGGCGGTTCCCGTCCAGCATGACGCCGATGTGCCGGGGCAGGGTCGCGCCCTGCAGGGATGTGGCGAGGCGTCGCTCGTAGAGGCGGTACAGCGGGCTGGGCAGGCGCACGGATACCTCAGGTCGGTCGGGCCGCGGGCGCCACGAGACGCGGTCCGCACGGCAGCACTGGCCGGGGTGGGTGACACCCGGCGGGACGTGCACAAAGGTACCCCTCGCCGGGCCGCGTCCCGGCGCGCGCAGGGCCCGGGAACCGCGCCGACGGGCGACTCGCGCCAACCCGGCGCAGGATCTTCACAAGGCCCTTCTCCGGCGTGACGACCCTTAACCTACGCTGGAGTAGGTTACGCAACCGTAGGTACAGTTCCCCGTGCCGGGGGACGCCGGTTGCCGAGGACGAAGGAGGCTACGTGGTAGCTGCTGCAGACGGACCGGACCGCTCGTCCGGACACCGCGACGAGGTCACGGACCAGGCCTCAGGTGCCCTGGACGGCGTGCGCGCCTCCGTCTCGGCCACGGTCGAGAAGGTCGAGCGGAAGATCAAGCCCCGGCTGCGCGGCTGGATCCACGCGGGCACGTTCCCGTTCGCGGTGGCCGCCGGCATCGTGCTCATCGCGCTCGCCCCGACGCTCGAGGGCAAGATCTCCGCGTCGGTGTTCGCGCTGAGCGCCTGCCTGCTCTTCGGCGTCTCCGCGGTCTACCACCGCGGCAACTGGTCGCCGCGCACCGACGCCGTGCTCCGGCGCCTCGACCACACCAACATCTTCCTCATCATCGCGGGCACGTACACGCCCCTGGCCGTGCTGCTCCTGCCGCCCGACCGGTCGACCGTGCTGCTCACCATCGTCTGGAGCGGCGCGCTCGTCGGGCTCCTCGCCCGTGTCTTCTGGCTCAACGCGCCCCGCTGGGTCTACGTGCCCGTCTATCTCGCCCTCGGCTGGGTGGCCGTGGCGTACATGGGCCAGTTCTGGGCCACGGGGGGCCCCGCGGTCGTGTGGCTGATCATCGGCGGCGGCATTGCCTACACGCTCGGCGCGATCGTCTACGGCACCAAGAAGCCCGATCCCAGCCCGCTCTGGTTCGGCTTCCACGAGATCTTCCACGTCTTCACGGTGCTCGGCTTCGCGTGCCACGTCGTCGCGATCTACCTGGCGAACCTGGCGATCTGAACGGGCCGGGTTGAGCGGTCCCGGTGCCGCTCAGCCGCCGTTCAGACCGGCGAGGAACAGGTCCTCGAAGAGCGCCCCGTCGGCGGTGGTGCTCGCGTGCTGCGGCGTGCCGCCGGGCGCCGCCACGGTGCGGCCCGCGGACGGTCCGTCCAGGACGACGTCGACCGGACGCACCCGGTACCCCACGCCCTCGCCGGTGACGAGCGAGACCGCGGCCAGCGTGTCCCACCAGTACATGATCCCGAGATCGATGAGCTCGGGCAGGCCTGGCTGCGTCACGATGGCGTGCACCGTGCGCGCCTCGTACGTGGTGGCCCGCGCCCCGAGCCGCTCGACGTAGGCGGGCGTGATCGGGGCGTGGTTCGTGGCGTCGAGCGAGACGACGTGCACGCGCGCACCCGGCACGCGCGCGAGGACCCGGTCGGCGGCGCCCGGGTCGATCCACATGTTGACCTCCTGGGTGTTGTCGAACCCCTCGGTGGTCGAGCCGAACAGGTTGACGCCGACGTCGAACGCCCCGCCCATGACGACCACCCGGCCCAGGCGCCGGTCGACGGTGCGGGGGCTCATCCGGTCGAGCGCGGCCGCCACGTTGCTCAGCGGGCCCGTGGCCAGCAGGGTCACCGGCCGGTGCGACGCACGGACCGTGTCCGCGATGAGGCGGGCGGCCGGCACCTGGCCGGGCCGGTCGGGCACGTCGCCGTCACCGAGGGCGCTGCTCAGCACCTGCTCGAACAGCACCCGGGCCTCGGGCGGCGGCTCGTTGACCCACTGCTCGGAGCCGTCCGCGACCGGCACGTGCGGCAGCCCGCAGTGGGCCAGGATCGTGCGGGCGTGCGTGAGCGAGCGCCCGGGCGTGCCCACCCCGTTGTTCACGACGGTCACGGCGCGCAGGTCGATGAGCCCGCGCTTGTCCGCCTGGCAGAGGTACAGCAGCGTGGCGGCGTCGTCGAAGTCCAGGTCGGAGTCGTAGACCACGGGGACGGGGCCGCCGGGACGCGCGGCCTCCGCGTCGCGCTCCGCCGCCGCGGCCGGTGTCAGGGCAGCTCCCGCCAACCCGAGAGCGAGTGCCCCTGACGCCAGTGCGCGCACGCCCGAGGTGCGCCGGCGAGCCGTGACCATGACCTGCCCCCTCCGTCTCCGGACGGAGCCATCCTGGCCGGTCGCCACGCACGTGCCCACGACCTTCGCCCCTGCCCGAAGGTGCGCACCGGTCGGCTCAGCCCCGCGCCGGGGTCACGGCGTAGCGGCGGTTGGCGAGCGACGGGTTGGCACGGCGCACCTCCGCGACCCGCGCGGGGTCGAGGTCCGCCGTGCGGTACGTCTCCTCCTCGCCGAGCTCGAGCGCGACGACGCCGTCGGGCCCGGCGACGAGCGACCGGCCCGTGACGCCCGGCCCGGTCATGCCCACACCGACCACCGCGGCCGTGTTCTCGATGGCCCGGGCCAGCAGCAGGGTGCGCCAGTGGTCCGCCTTGAGCGGCCCGGCGACCCACGCCGCCGGGTAGACGAGCACGTCGGCACCGGCGTCGACCACCCGCCGGGACGCCTCGGGGAAGCGCAGGTCGTAGCAGGTCAGCACGCCGAAGGTGAGGTCACCGACCCGGAGCGTGACGGGCTCGGCGTCGGGCGGGCCGGGCTCGAGGTGGTCCGACTCCCGGTAGCCGAACGCGTCGTAGAGGTGCACCTTGCGGTAGACGCCGGCGAGCTCGCCCGCCGCGTCGACCGCGACGAGGGCGTTGACGGCGCGGGCGGGAGGCCCGGCCGCGGCGGAGCCCGGGAGCGTGACGCCCGCGATCACGGCGATCCCCGTGCTGCCCGCGCTCTCGCGCAGGAGCGTCACGTACGGGCCGTCGAGCGGCTCCGCGTGCGCGGGCCCGACGCCGCGCGGGTCGTATCCCGACGCGTACTCGGGGAGCACCAGCAGGTCGGCCCTCGCGCGCGACGCCTCGTCGAGCGCGTCGCGCGCGGTGCGCCGGTTGACCTCACGGTCCTGCGCGACGACGACCTGCGCGACCGTGACGCGGACCGGCGCGGGGCCGTCAGTCACCGCCACCGCCGCCGCCGGTGTCGGACGAGCCTCCGTCGGAGCCGCCGGACGAACCGCCCGACGGGCTGCCGCCGGTGGTGTCGCCGCCGGACGGGGAGGCCGACGGCTCGGGCTCCGGCCCGGCGGAGCCGTCCTCGTCACGGTCCGGACGCTGGGTCCGGGCCGGACCCTCGGCCCCGACGGCAGGCACCGACCCGACCGTCCCGTCCCGACGGACGCCGATGACCTCCTGCTTCGGCACGGGCAGACCGGCCCGCTCCGCGTTGTGGCGCGCCTGCCGCAGGTGCCTGCTCATGTTGAGGAACAGGAGCACGCAGGCGACGGCCAGGGCGAACGTCACGAGGAAGCCCACGAGGCCCGGCGAGACCTGCCACTCCTCGAGGCCGGGGCGCAGCTCGATCTCGGTGGGCGCGGGCGACGGCTCCGTCGCGAACGACAGCGCGGCGGCGGCGAGGCGGCTCATGCGGGCACCTCCGACCGGACGCCCTCGAACAGGTCCTCCTCGTAGGTGCCCGGCGCGCGCTCGGGCAGCGGCACGCGCGACTCGGCGAGCTCGTACTCGTCCCAGGGCCAGACGTCGGCCTCGAGGTCGCGCGGCACGGCGAAGAAGAACCCGTGGGGGTCGATCTGCGAGGCGTGGGCCGCGAGGGCGGCGTCGCGCTGCGCGAAGTAGTCCGCGACCGGCACGAGCGTCGTGAGCTCGCGCTCGGGGATCTCGCGGGCGTCGCGGGACGCGACCCAGTCCCCGAACGGCGACTCGAGCCCTGCGCCCTCCATCGCCTCGTGCACGGCGCGGATGCGCCGCATCGAGAACCCGTGGTTGTAGTACAGCTTGAGCGGCTGCCAGGGCGCGCCCGTCCCCGGGTAGCGCTCGGGGTCGCCGGCCGCGTGGAACGCCTCGAACGACACCTCGTGGCACTTGATGTGGTCCGGGTGCGGGTACCCGCCCGACGGGTCGTACGTCGTGATGACGTGGGGCCGGAACTCGCGCACGGCCTGGACCAGCGGCGCAGCGGCCTCCTCGAGCGGCACGAGGCCGAAGCTGCCCTCGGGCAGCGGCGGCAGCGGGTCGCCCTCCGGCAGGCCGGAGTCCACGAAGCCGAGCCACCGGTGCCGGACGCCGAGCGCCTCGGCGGCGCGCGCCATCTCGAGCTCACGCACCGCACGGCGGCCCTCGATCGTCTCGAACTCGTGGCCGTCCGGCACCACGAACGAGCTGTTCAGGATGTCGCCACGCTCACCGCCCGTGCACGTCACGACGAGGACCTCCACCCCCTCCGCGGCGTAGCGGGCGGTCGTGGCGGCGCCCTTGCTCGACTCGTCGTCCGGGTGCGCGTGCACCGCCATGAGTCGGAGCGGCTCGCGCTCGGGTACGGACACGGGGTCCTCCTGTGAGATGCGTCTGCGGGATGCGTGCTGGGCCACTCGCTCTGGGACACTCGACCCATGGACCATGATGGTCCACGGACAATCTTGCTACGAACCACCGACACCCCGAGCCCCCTGACCCGAGCGAGCCGTGATGACCGACCCCGAGACCGACACCCCGACCGGCTCCCCCGCGCCCGACCTCGCGGACCGCTACGGCCGGTCCCGCACCCCGGCGCGCACGGCGGCCGGCTCCGGCCGCACCCCCGGCCCCCGCCCTGACCAGGACGAGGACCCCTGGGACGAGAGCGACGGCATCGGCCCGCGGCCCCGGCTGACCGTCGGCGCGCGCATCACCGTGTGGGTCGCGCTGGCGGCCGCCGTCGCCGTCGCCGCGTGGTTCACGATCGTCGACACGCAGCGCGACCCGGTGTCGTTCACCGACGTGGGCTTCTCCGTGACCAGCCCCGAGGAGGTCGAGGTGACGTTCGACGTGAGCATGCCGCCCGGCACGGGGGCCGTGTGCACGATCACCGCGCTGAACAGGAGCTTCGCCGAGGTCGGGGCGCTCGACGTGGAGGTCGGCCCGCAGGAGGAGCGGACCACCCGGCACACGGCGACCGTCGCGACGACCGAGCTCGCGACGACCGGCGTGGTCGACCACTGCCGGGTGGCCTGACGCCCGCGGCCCGGGCCGCCCCACCGTCCGCTGAGAGCGGAAAGGTCGGGGGCGTCGGCAAAGGTTTCCCGGAAATTGGTATTCTTGTCGTTTCACACGCTGTGTTGACCGGCTGACGCGCGTGCCCGTTCCGCCCGTCGGCCGGGACCTGCGCGCTGCCGTGGACTGTCGCTCGACCCGAGCAACGACGAAAGGAGAGCCCCCGTGGCCGAAGCCTCTGTCACCTGGCTCA
Organism: Promicromonospora citrea; assembly: GCF_013004695.1. Taxonomy (GTDB): domain Bacteria; phylum Actinomycetota; class Actinomycetes; order Actinomycetales; family Cellulomonadaceae; genus Promicromonospora; species Promicromonospora citrea. Next base: position 27,794 of record NZ_JABEMG010000014.1, on the reverse strand, counting down.
CCCAGGAGGCGCACGACAAGCTCAAGGCGGAGCTGGAGCATCTCTCCGGCCCGTACCGGGCGGAGATCACCGAGCGCATCGCCGCTGCCCGCGACGAGGGCGATCTCAAGGAGAACGGCGGCTACCACGCCGCGCGCGAGGAGCAGGCCAAGAACGAGGCACGCATCCTGGAGCTCACGGAGAAGCTCCGGCACGTGCAGGTCGGCACCCCGGCGGACGACGGCAAGGTGGAGCCGGGCATGGTCGTGACGGCGCTGGTCGCGGGCGACGAGATGACGTTCCTGTTCGGCTCGCGCGAGATGGCCGGGTCCACCGACCTCGACGTCTACTCGCCGACGTCGCCGCTCGGTGCCGCGATCGACGGCAAGTCCGTCGGCGACACGACGAGCTACACCGCGCCGAACGGGCGCGAGATCTCCGTGGAGATCACGGCGGCCAAGCCCTTCGCGGGCTGAGCCCCGGACCAAGACACCCCGACGGACCTGTCCGGCACGCCTGTGCCCGGCAGGTCCGTCGTCGTCGTGGCACCCGGCGTCAGACCTCGCGTGCTTCGCCCTCCTGCAGCGCCGCCAGGCGGGACCGGAGCAGGCGCCGGTCCCCTTCGCGGTCGACCTGGTCGAGCGCGCGCCGGTACTCCGCCACGGCCTCCGCCGTCCGCCCGGCCCGGCGCAGCAGGTCCGCCCGCGCCGCGGGCAGCAGGTGGTAGGCCGCGAGCTCGGGGGCCGCTGCGACGTCGTCGAGCACGCGCAGGCCTGCCTCGGGGCCCCGCGCCATGCCGACGGCGACCGCGCGGTTGAGGGCGACGACCGGCGAGCGCGTCATGCCGAGCAGCACGTCGTAGAGGGCCTCGATCTCCGCCCAGTCGGTCGCCTCGGGCGACGGGGCCCGCGCGTGGAGCGCCGCGATCGCGGCCTGCACCTGGTACGGGCCGGGGCGACGGCGCGCGAGGGCGTCGTCGAGCACCGTGAGGCCCTCGGAGATCTCGTCGTGCCGCCACAGGCTCCGGTCCTGCTCCTCGATCGTGCGCGGCACGTCGCCGGCAGGGCGGCCGAGCCGGGCGTCGCGCCGTGCGTGCTGGAGCAGCAGCAGCGCGAGGAGCCCACGCGCCTCGGGCTCGTCGGGCAGCAGGCGGGCGACGAGCCGCGCGACGCGCACCGCGTCGCCGGCCAGCGCCCGCCGGTCCGGCGTGCCGTCGGGCTCGGCCCAGGCGTCGTACCCCTCGGTGAACAGCACGTACAGGACCGCGAGGACCGCGGAGACGCGCTCGTGCAGCAGGTCCGGCGGCGGCACACGGACGGCGATGCCGGCGGCGCGGATCTTGCGCTTGGCACGCGTCAGGCGCTGGGCCATCGTCGTCTCCGGAACGAGGAAGGCACGCGCGACCTGCGCCGTCGTCATGCCGGTGAGCGAGCGCAGGGTCAGCGCGACACGGCCCTCGAGCGGCAGCGCCGGGTGGCAGCACGTGAAGATCAGCCGCAGCAGGTCTCCGTCGGGGTCGTCGGCCGCGCCGGCCCAGCCCGCCGCGTCGTCGGCGGCGCCGACCGCCTCGAGCACCGGGTCGGCGGAGGCGGTCGTGAGCGGCTCGGCCAGGCGCGCCGCCGTCGTCACCTTCTCGGTCTCGACCGCGCGCCGCCGGAGCCGGTCCAGCGCGCGGCGCCGCGCCGTCGTCGTGAGCCAGGCGCCAGGACGCTCGGGGACGCCGTCGCGCTGCCACGTGCGCAGCGCGACGGCGAACGCCTCCTGGGCGCAGTCCTCGGCGAGGTCGAGGTCTCCCGTGCTGCGGGCGACCGCCGCGAGGACCCGGCCCCACTCGTCACGGAACGCCTCCGCGACGGCCTGCCCGACGTCGGTCACGCGCCCGCAGGACCGCCGACGGCGCCCTGACCTGCCGCGCCGGCCGCGCCCTCGTCCGCGGCGCCGGGGCCGTCCTCGGGCGAACCGTCCCCGAGGCCCAGAGGCCAGAACGGACGCAGCTCGATCGCCCCCGCGTACGCCATCGGGTGCGCCGCCGCGATCGTGATCGCCTCGTCGAGGTCGGGGGCCTCGATCACGTCGAACCCGGCGACGACCTCCTTGGTCTCGGAGAACGGGCCGTCGGTGACCACGACCTCGCCCGCGCGGACCTGCACGCCGACGGCGTCGACAGGCGGCCGCAGCCGCTCACCCAGGACGCCGCGGCCGGAGCCGTAGGTGTCCCGCACCCAGTCCTCGATCGCGGGCACGCCCTCCGGTTCGGCGGGCGCGTCGGGGGTGGACAGGACGAGCATGAGGTAACGCATGGTGTGCTCCCTTCGGCGGGGACGTGCCCCGGTGACGTCGTGACGCGGCCGTGGTGCCGCGTCGTCCTCACGACGAACGGGCGGGCGCCGGCACGACACCCCTCGCCGGTGCTCACACGGCGGCGACCTCGTAACCCTCGGACACCAGCCGCTCGACGACGGCGGTCCTGTGCTCCTCGCCCTTGGTCTCGAGCTGCAGGTTGACCCACACCTCCGAGACGGAGAGCGACACGTCCGTGCGCGTGTGGTCGACGGCGACGATGTTCGCGCCGGCTGCCGCGATCGTCTCCACCAGCCCGGCGAGGGCACCCGGCCGGTCGGTCAGCCGCACCTGCAGCTTGAGGTAGCGCCCGGCTGCGACCAGGCCGTGCTGGACCACGCGCAGCAGCACCAGCGGGTCGATGTTGCCACCCGACAGCACGGCCACGACCGGCCCCTCGAACGCTCCCTCGCCCGCCGCCATGATCGCCGCGACGGCGGCGGCGCCGGCGGGCTCGACCAGGAGCTTCGAACGCTCCAGCACGCCCAGCAGCGCCCGGGAGAGCTGGTCCTCCGTGACGGTGCGGACCTCGACACCCTGCTTCTGCACGATCCCGAAGGGCACGTCGCCCGGCAGGCCGACCGCGATGCCGTCCGCCATGGTCGCGCCCAGGTCCCCTGCGACCGGCTTGCCCGCCTGCAGCGAGCCCGGATAGGCCGCGGCCGAGTCCGCCTGCACACCGACCACCTTGACGTGCGGCGCGGCCTCGGCCAGCACCGCGGCGATGCCCGCCACGAGACCGCCGCCGCCCAGCGGCACCACGACGGTCGCGACGTCCGGCACCTGGTCGAGGATCTCCAGGGCGACGGTGCCCTGCCCCGCGACGACGTCGACGTGGTCGAAGGGATGGATGAGCACCCGGCCGGACCGCGCCGCCTCGACGCGCGCCGCGGCGAGCGCCTCGTCGACGGACGCGCCCACGAGGCGCACCTCGGCCCCGTAGCCGCGTGTGGCGGCGACCTTGGGCAGGGCCGCGTCGACGGGCATGTAGACGACGGTGTCGATGCCGAGCATGCCCGCGGCGACCGCGACGCCCTGGGCGTGGTTGCCGGCGGAGGCGGCGACCACGCCGCGCTCGCGCTCCGCGGGCGTCAGCCGGGCGAGCCGCACGTAGGCGCCGCGCACCTTGAACGAGCCCGCGCGCTGCAGGTTCTCGCACTTGAGCAGCACCTTCGTCCCCGCGACGGCCGCCAGCGCCCGGCTCTCGGTGACGGGGGTACGGGTGATGACGCCGTCGAGCAGCTCGGCGGCGGCCCGGGCGTCGGCGGCGGACACCGTCAGGTGGCCGCCGTAGGACTCCAGGTCGAACGGATCCAGTGGCACAGCGCGCATGCTGCCCGACTACGCCGCCGGATGCACGTTCAGCGTGCCGTGCCCGGCGCGTCCGGCCCGGCGTCAGCGGCGGCGCCGGCGCCCGCTCCGGCGACCGGCGCCCCGTCGGCCTCCTCGTCCGGGGTCGCGTCCTCCGGCGTCGTGTCCACCGTGGGGACGGCGCCGGCGCTGCGGCGCAGCCGCAGCGGGATCGGTGGCGCGTCGGCCGCGCGCCAGCGGATCGGCAGCGCGTCCTCGTCGCCCAGCTCGGGGAACTTGTCGTGCCCGTTGAGGTAGAGGATCACCGTGTTGAGCACGGCCGCGACCGGCACGGCGAACAGCGCGCCGACGATGCCGCCGGCGTACGAGCCCGCCGCCACCGCGAGGATCACGGCGACGGGGTGCAGCGAGACGGCCTGGCCCATGAGGAAGGGCTGCAGCGCGTGCGACTCGATCTGCTGCACCAGCAGCACGACGCCGAGCATGATGAGGGCCGCGACCCAGCCGTTCGACACGAGCACGACGATCACGGCGATCGCGCCGGTCACGATGGCACCGACGACGGGGACGAACGACCCGACGAACACGAGGATCGCGATCGGCAGCGCGAGGGACGGGACGAAGAACAGCGCGCCGATGCCGATGCCGAGACCGTCGACGGCCGCGACGAGGATCTGTGTGCGGGTGTAGGCCGCGAGCGTGACGGCGCCGCGGCGGCCCGCCTGGTTGACACGCTCGCGCGCGGACTTGGGCAGCAGGCCGACGACCCAGCTCCAGATGCCGCGCGGGTCGTGCAGGAAGAAGAAGGTGCAGAAGAGGGCGATGAGCGCCCCGACGAGCACGCTGCCCGCCGTCGCCGCGGCGCCGAGGGCGCCGCTGACGATGGCGCTCTGCTGCGACTCGAGCTGGTCGAGGATGTCCTGGCTGTAGGTCTGCAGCTCGTTCTCGAGCCCGAACGTCGCGGCGAGCTGCGTCCACAGCTCGTTGAAGCCCGAGACGGCCTGCGTGCGCAGGTCGGCGAAGCCGTTGGCGATCGACTGGCCGGCCAGGGTCACCAGCCCCGCCACCACCACGATCAGCCCGATGAGCGTGAGGCCCGCCGACAGCCCGCGCGGGATGCGCAGCCGCTCGTTGAGCAGGCGCCGCACCGGCGTGAGCATGATCGTCAGCAGCAGCGCCACCGCGACGGGCACGACGATCGTCTTGAGCAGGGTGAGCAGCCAGAGCGTCGCGGCGACGAACGCCCCGATGAGCAGCATGCGCCACGACCAGGACGCCGCTGCCCGGATGGCGGGCGGAACCGCCCCGGACTCGTCGGTGGGCGGCGCGGTGGTCCGGCTCGACGTCACGCTGGTCTCCTTGCTCTGCGACGAACTCCCTGGTCCAACACCCTAGGTGAGCACACCTCGCGCCCGGCGGCTCGCGCACGCGCCGCACGGAAGGTGCACGGCGCCCTCACGATCCCGACAGATCGGTCAGGCCTCCAGCCTGCGCTTCTGCGGGTGCGGCGTCTCCCCGCGCTCCAGCATCGCCACGTACCGCTCGATGTTCCGCGCCCGGGTCTCGGGTCTCTTGACGCCGGTGATGCGCAGGAGGATCGCGTACCGGTTCTGCGCCGTGAGGATCCCGAACATCTCCGCCGCGCGCGGGCTCGCCGCGAGCGCCTCGGCCAGGTCGGGCGGCACCTGGATGTTCGCGCTGCCCTCGTAGGCCACGTCCCAGCGCCCGTCGGCCTTGGCCCGGTCGATCTCCTCCTGACCGCGCGGGCGCATGCGGCCCTCGGCGACCAGGCGGTCGACGATGCGCACGTTGCGCGCCGACCAGCGGCCGCGCGGGCGGCGCGGGCAGAACCGCTGCAGGGTCGTCACGTCGTCGCGGCTGCGTCCCTGCGCGTCGATCCAGCCGCTGCACAGCGCCTCCTCCAGCGCCGCGTCGTAGCCGAGCGCCGTCGGGGCGTCCTTGCCCTTGCGCGCGAGGATCAGCCAGACCCCGTCCGACGTCGACTCGTGCGCGTCCAGCCAGGCCCGCCACGCCGCGACGTCGGGGACCAGCATCTCGGGGTCGGTGCCTGCTGCGGGTTCTCGCTGCGCCATGGACGGCACGCTACGCGGGGCCACTGACATCCCGCCGCCCGTCGCGCGGCGCGAACGCCCGCAGCGCGTCGGCGTCGCTGTTCGCGGACGTCACGTACTCGCGCGCCCACGCAGCGGCGTCCGGGTAGGTGCTGCCCGCCGTCACGGCGGCGACCGCGGCCTCGACGTCGACCGGCGTGTGCCGCAGCTCGACCTGGCCGTCGCGCAGCAGCGCCCACGAGCCGCCGGCGCGGCCGTACGGCATGCCGACGCTGCCGGGGTTGACGCACAGCCTGCGGTCGACGAGGCGGACGAACGGCATGTGGGTGTGGCCGAGGACCACCGTCGTGACGTCGGCGTCGAGCCCGCCGAGCACCTCGGCCCAGCGCTCGAGCGACGAGTCGACGAGCACCACCTCCTCGTCGTCGCGCGGCGTGGCGTGGCAGAAGACGACGCGGCCGAACCCGCGCACGGTCAGCTCGGCGGGGTACGGCAGGGCGGCGAGCAGCGCGACGTCGTCGGGCCGCAGGCGGGCGGCCGCCCACGCGGCGACGGGGTCGGGGACGTCGGCCGTGCCGCCACGGGCCAGCGTGACGAGCTCGCGGTCGGCGTTGCCGCGCACCAGCAGGGCCCGGTCGCCGAGGGCGCGCAGCCGGTCGAGCACCTCCACCGGCTGCGGTCCGGCCGCGTGGTCGCCGGTGACGACCACCCGGTCCGCGGCGGCGACGTCGGGCTCGGCGAGCACGGCGTCGAGCACGGGCAGCACGCCGTGCACGTCGGACAGGACGGCGACCGTCCGCACCTGCGCGTCACCGGTCTCGCTCATGCCCCGAGCCTGGCGCCCGCCGCGGCGGCGCGCCACCCGCTTCTGCCGACGGCAGAGCGCTGTGCCGTGCGTCATGCTGGAGGTACGGACGGAACACCCCCCGCTCCGCCGGTGTTGTGCTGGACGAGACGTGCCACCGCACGGAACAGAACCAAAGGATGTGTGTTCGATGACGTTCCTGAACTCCCTCTTCGGCTCGTACTCCGGCAAGACCACGATGGTGGCGCCGGAGGACGCGCTGCCCGGCCGCTCCGCCCCGGTGCTGCAGGCCCCGCGCCCGCACACGGTGCTCGGGTCGTCGATCACGGGGCCGTGGGAGCCCGGCACCCGCGTCCTGTACCTCGCGATGGGCTGCTTCTGGGGCGCCGAGGAGATCTACTGGCAGGTCCCCGGCGTCGTGAGCACCGCTGTCGGGTACATGGGCGGCACGACGCCCAACCCGACGTACGACGAGGTCTGCACGGCGCGGACCGGCCACACCGAGACGGCCCTCGTGGCGTACGACCCCGAGAAGGTCAGCGAGGCCGAGCTGCTCAAGATCTTCTGGGAGCGGCACGACCCGACCCAGGGCTTCCGCCAGGGCAACGACGTGGGCACGCAGTACCGCTCGGCGGTCTACTGGACGACGCCGGAGCAGGCCGAGGCCGCGCAGGAGACCGCGCAGCGCTACGCCGAGGTGCTCAGCGCCCGCGGGTACGACGCGATCACCACGGAGATCGCCCCCGCCGCCGAGGCCGGCCCGTTCTACTACGCGGAGGACTACCACCAGCAGTACCTGTCCGACGCGAAGAACCCGAACGGCTACCGGTGCCACGCCACCACGGGCGTCCCGTTCCCCGACGCCGCGTGAGCACCTCTCGCTGAACCCGGACCCGCTCCGGCCCGTGGCCACGTCCCCGCACCGGGGGCGTGGCCACGGGCGTGATGCTCCTATCGGCTGTCAGTGGCGGCCCGTAGAGTCGCCGCATGATGCGGATGCCCGCCACGGAGATCACCGTGGCCGCCGAGGACTGGTACGGCCGCGACCTGTCCGGCGAGGACCACATGGCGACGTTGTTCCGCGACGTCGACCTCACGGAGGCGACGGGGACGGGCGCCACGTTCGACTCGTGCGTCTTCCGTGGCGTGCGCTTCAACAGCGCGCACCTCACCGAGGTGGCGTTCACGTCGTGCGCGTTCGACGGGTGCGTGTTCTTCGACGCGACGCTCGAGCGCTGCAAGCTCGTCGGCTCGCAGTTCGGCGGCTGCCGGTTCGAGCTGCTGAAGGTCGACGGCGGCAACTGGTCGTTCACCGCGCTGCCCCGCGCGGCACTGGCGGGAGCCCGGTTCGACGGCGTCCGGCTGCGCGAGGCCGACCTGTCCGGGATCACGGCGTCGGGCGCCGTGCTGACGGGCTGCGACCTCTCGGCCGCCGACCTCGACCATGCCGACCTCACGAACGCGGACCTGCGCGGCAGCGACCTGTCGGCGCTGGACCCCCGCACGGCCACGCTCACCGGCGCCGTGGTCGACGAGGCCCAGGCGCGCGTGCTCGCCGAGGCCCTCGGCGTCGTCGTCCATCGGGGCTGAGCGCCCGGGGAACCGGTTCGTGGAATCGGTTCGATCGGGTGTCGCGGGCGGCCTATGCTCGGTCCGCTCGCACACGGACTCGCACACCGACCAGCCACCCGAGCCAGAGGGACGAGGATCGACGATGATCAGCCGCGAACTGACCGACTGGACCCTGACCGCCACCGACGGCCCCGTCCCGGAGGAGCTCGCGGGGGTGTCCGTGCCCGCCCGTGTCCCGGGCACCAGCCACACGGCGCTCCTGGAGCGGGACCTCATCCCCGACCCGTACCTCGGGACCAACGAGACCGCGGTCGCCTGGATGCGGCGCACCGGCTGGCGGTGGGCGACGGTGCTCGACGAGCCGGCCGCCGCGCCCGACGAGCGCGTGGACCTGCTGTTCGAGGGCATCGACACGGTGGCGAGCCTGTCGCTCGGCGGCACGGCGCTCGGCAGCACGGCGAACATGCACCGCTCCTACCGGTTCGACGTCCGCTCGCTCGTGGGCGCACCGGCCGACCTGGTGGTGGACCTCCGGCCCGCCGTCGTCGTGGCCGAGGCGGAGGCCGAGCGCATCGGGACGCGGCCCATGGCGTACGACCAGCCGTTCAACATGGTCCGCAAGATGGCCTGCTCGTTCGGCTGGGACTGGGGCCCCGACCTCCAGACCGCCGGCCTGTGGAAGCCCGTGCGCGTCCAGCGCTGGCGCGTCGCGCGGCTCGCACGCGTCACGCCCCTGGCCACGGTGGCCGACGACGGCACCGGGCGGGTCGACGTCCGGGTCGAGATCGAGACGTCCGGGCTGGCCGAGGCCGGGCCGCTCACCGTCGACGTGGCCGTCGGGGATCGCGGCGCCTCCACCGGCGTGCCTGCGGGCTGGTCCGGCGGGACGCTCGAGGTCGCGGTGGACGCGGGCGAGGTCGACCTCTGGTGGCCGGCCGGCCACGGCGACCAACCGCTCCACCCGATCGAGGTGACGCTGTACGAGGGCGACGGCACCGACCGCTCGGCACCGCTGGACACGTGGTCGGGCCGGGTCGCGTTCCGCACCGTCGAGGTCGTCACCGACCGCGACGAGCACGGCACGAGCTTCGTGTTCCGCGTCAACGGCAAGCGGGTCTTCGCCCGCGGCGCCAACTGGATCCCGGACGACCACCTGCTGACCCGCATCACGCGCGAACGGCTCGAGCAGCGCGTCGACCAGGCTCGCGGCGCGCACCTCAACCTGCTGCGCGTGTGGGGCGGGGGCATCTACGAGTCCGACGACTTCTACGACGTCTGCGACGAGAAGGGCGTCATGGTCTGGCAGGACGTCCTGCTGGCGTGCGCCGCGTACCCCGAGGAGGAGCCGCACCGGACCGAGCTCGAGGCCGAGCTGCGGGAGAACGCGGCGCGGCTGGCTCCGCACCCCTCCCTCGTGCTCTGGAACGGGAACAACGAGAACATCTGGGGCCACGAGGACTGGGGCTGGAAGGAGCGCCTGGGCGACCTCACCTGGGGTGAGCACTACTACTACGAGCTGTTCCCGCGAGTCCTGGCCGAGGTCGACCCGACGCGGCCGTACTCCGACGGCTCCCCGTACTCCCCCGGCTTCACGCCGCAGGAGCGGCACCCCAACGACCCGGACCACGGCACGCACCACCAGTGGGACGTCTGGAACCGGATCGACTGGGCGCACTACCGGGACGACGTGCCGCGGTTCGCGTCGGAGTTCGGTTTCCAGGGGCCCGCGACGTGGGCCACCCTGCGGCGCGCGGTCCTTCCTGACAGCGCTGACGTGCCGGAGGGCTTCAAGGACTCCGAGGTCTTCCTGCTGCACCAGAAGGCGATCGACGGCAACGGCAAGCTCGACCGCGGCCTGGCCCCGCACCTGGACGTGCCCGACGACTTCGTCGACTGGCACTGGGCCACGCAGCTCAACCAGGCGCGGGCGGTCCGGTACGCCGTGGAGCACTACCGCTCGTGGTGGCCGCGTACGGCAGGCGCGATCGTCTGGCAGCTCAACGACTGCTGGCCGGTGACCTCGTGGGCCGCCGTCGACGGCGACGGCAGGCGCAAACCGCTCTGGTACGCCCTGCGCCACGCGTTCGCCGACCGGCTCGTGACGGTCCAGCCGCGCGACGGCGGCCTGGCGGCCGCGCTCGTCAACGACACCGACGAGCCGTGGACGGGGCGCGTCGAGGCGGCCCGCACGACGCTGGGCGGCGAGGTCCTGGCGACGTCGCGCGCCGAGGTGACGGTCGAGCCGAGGTCGGTGACGCTCGTCCCGCTCGCCGGCGACGTCGCCGCCGTCGCCGACAGCTCCCGCGAGGTGCTGACCGTGTCGTTCGGCGGGGAGCGCGGCCTGCACCGGTGGGCCGAGAGCAAGGACCTCGCGCTCGACCCGGCCCCGCTCCGCACGGCCGTGACGCCGGACGGCGACGGCTACCGGGTCGAGGTCACGGCGACGTCGCTCGCGCTCGGCGTGACGCTGCTGCCCGACCGGCTCGACCCGGCCGCACAGGTCGACGACCAGGTCGTCGACCTGCCCGCCGGCGCGACGGCGGTGTTCCACGTGACCGGTACCGGGCTCGACCCGGAGGCACTGACGGCCCGGCCGGTGCTGCGCACGGAGAACGACCTGGTCCGGGCGGGCTGAGCCCGGGCAGGTCCGGACGGGCCGAGCCCGGGCGGCCGGATGTCAGGGGCCCCACGTACGGTGGTGGCCCAGGGGGGCGAGAGGACGACGGATGAACAACCTGGCCGAGGGGTCGAGCTGGTCGGTGCTGCGCCGCGACGGCGTGAGCGTCGTGGTGTCGCACCCCGAGCGGGGCCTGCCGCTGGTGCTGCACTGGGGCGCCGACCTGGGGGACCTGTCCCCCGCCGACGTGCTCGCGCTGGACGCGGCGACGAGCAGGCAGACGGCGCCGGGCACCCTCGACGCGGCCTGGCGGCCCTCCCTCCTGCCGCAGGAGGGTGACGGCTGGTCGGGCCGCCCGGGCGTGCAGGTGGCGGCCGACGGCGTGCTGCTCTACCCGCGCTGGGCCGTGACCGAGGCGGAGCGGGCACCGGCCGAGCTGCGGGTCACGGCGCGCGACGAGGTGCTGGACCTCACGGTCAGCACCCGGCTCGAGATCGGGGCCGGTGGCCTCGTGCTGCTGCGCCACGAGCTGACCAACGACGGCGAGCGCACCCTCGACGTGCACTGGCTGGAGGCGACGCTGCCCGTGCCGCGCGCGGCCGACCACCTCACGCAGTTCACGGGCCGGTGGTCGCGGGAGAAGGTGCCGGTGACCAGCGAGCTGCCGGGCGGCAGCACCGTGCGGCAGACGCGGCGCGGCCGGTCGGGGCACGACGCGCCGTGGGTCACGGTCGCGTCGTCGGGCGCGCCGCGCAACCGGACCGGCGAGGCGTGGGCGACCCACCTCGGCTGGAGCGCCGACGTGACGCACCGCGTGGACCGCCTCACCGAGCACACGACGCTGCTCGGCGCGGGCGAGCTGCTGCGCCCCGGCGAGATCCGGCTGGCGCCGGGCGAGACGTACCGCACCCCGGTGGCCTACTTCGCGTGGTCGCCCGCCGGGCTCGACGGCGTCTCCGACCGGTTCCACACCTGGCTGCGCGCGCGTCCGCAGCACGTCACGACGCCGCGGCCGCTCGTGCTCAACACCTGGGAGGCGGTGTACTTCGACCACTCCCCTGCCACGCTCGAGCGGTTGGCGCGGCGTGCCGCCTCCGTGGGCGTCGAACGCTTCGTGCTCGACGACGGCTGGTTCCACTCCCGCCGCGACGACACCGCGGGACTGGGCGACTGGGTCGTGGACCGCGACGTATGGCCCGACGGACTGGACCCGCTGGCGGACCTGGTGCACGGGCTCGGCATGGAGTTCGGGCTGTGGTTCGAGCCGGAGATGGTCAACCTCGACTCCGACCTGGCCCGCGCCCACCCCGAGTGGATCCTGTCGAACACGGCGGCCGTGCCGTCGCCCGACGGGCTGTCCTACCGCACGCAGTACGTGCTCGACCTGGCGAACCCCGACGCCTGGGAGCACGTGCGGGGCCAGATGTCCGCGCTGGTGTCCCAGCTCGGCATCGACTTCATCAAGTGGGACCACAACCGCGACCTCGCCGAGCCGGTGCACCACCGGGCCGACGGCGTGCCACAGCCGGGCACGCACGTGCAGACGCTGGCCGCGTACGCGCTCATCGCCCGCCTCAAGGCGGACCACCCGGGCCTGGAGATCGAGTCCTGCTCGTCGGGCGGTGCCCGCACGGACCTCGGGATCCTGGAGCTGACCGACCGGGTGTGGGCGTCGGACTCGAACGACCCGCTGGAGCGGCTCGACATCCAGCGGTGGACGTCGCTCGTCCTGCCGCCGGAGCTGATCGGCGCGCACGTGGGTCCGTCGCCGACGCACTCGTCAGGCCGGGTCACCGAGCTGTCCTACCGTGTGGCGACCGCGTTGCAGGGGCACGCGGGCTTCGAGTGGGACCTCCTGACGTGCACGGAGGACGAGCTCGCCGCAGTGTCCGCCTACGCGGCGCTCTACAAGGAGCTGCGCGGCCTGGTGCACACGGGAACCGTGGTGCACGCCGACACCGTGGACCCGGCGCTGCGTGTCACCGGGTTCGTCGCCCCCGACCGCTCCGCGGGCGTCTGGACGGTGGCGACGGTGGCGTCGCCGCAGGACGCGCTCACCGAGCGGGTCCGGTTCGACGGCCTCGACCCCGCCCGGCGCTACAGCGTGCGGGTGCGTGACGAGGTCGGCGCCGCGAGATGGCTCGGCGGCATCACACCGGGGTGGCTGGGCAAGGAGGCGGTCGAGATGCCCGGGGCGGTGCTCACCGGGGTCGGGCTGCAGCTGCCGACGCTCTGGCCGATGCAGGCGCTCGTCCTCCACGTGACGGCCGTGTCGTGAGCGAAGGCCGCCGGCGGGTGGGTGCCCGCCGGCGGCCTTCGTGCCGCGTCGCCTCTCGGCTCAGCCGTTGAGCACGCCCTTGCGGCGCAGCACGAGCAGCGTCACGCCGCCGCCCACGAGCGCCAGCGCGATGAGCGTGAAGCCGATGACGGTGCTCGCGCCGGTGGCGGCGAGCTCGCCCTCGGCCGGCACGGGGGCGGCGGCCTCCTCGGCAGGCGCCTGCCCGTCGGCCTCGTCGGCGACCGGCTCAGCGACCGGCCCAGCAACCGGCTCAGTGCCGGGCTCGGCGGCCGGGCCGTCCGTGGGCTCGTCCACCGGCGCGGGCTCCTCGGCGGGCGCCGTCGGCGCGGGCTCCTCGGCAGGGGGCGTCGGCTCCGTGCTCGGCGTCGTCCCGGCGGCGACGGTCACGAGCGTGTAGTGGCTGACCGCCTTGCCGCTCGAGTGGCTGATGGTCACCTCGGCGACCGGCGGGTCCACCGTGACGGTCTCGGGTCCGGCGCCGTTCTTGGCGGACCCGGCCTTCACGCAGTAGCCGGTGATGAGGTAGCCGTCCGGCGCGGTGACGGTGACCGAGCCCTGCTCGCCGCCGACGTCGACCTTCCCGTCCTTGGGGCAGGTCGCACCACCGGTGGTCGCGACGGGTGCAGCGGGGGCCGGGGCGGCGAACGCGGCGGACGGGGCGCCGACGAGGCCGGCCACGAGGAGCGCGGACGCTCCCCAGACGGTGATCTTGCGCACGGGGCGCTCCTTACTGGCAGGAGACGGGACGGAACTTCTGGGCGCCCGTCGTCGGGCGCGTTCCGGGGAGCGTAGCCAGAATGTCGCAGATCGCCAATATTCGAGTTTCGCGGCAAAAAACCTTACAGCGGCTTTTCTCGGCTTCTACCGACGTTTGCCCTTTTTCTGCCCTGTGGAACCGGAGCGCGGCCCTGAACCTCGCTGCGCGGCTCCGCGGCCACGCCCCTTCGCCCCTCGAGCCTGCTTCCCGCGACCGTCCCGTTGCGCCGCGGCGGCGCTGTGACCTGCTTTCTTGTCCTCTCCTTTGCTCGCGCCCCGTCCGCGACCGACCTTCTCCGCCGCTGCCGGGGCCCCGCGCCCGCGCGAGCTGTTCACGGTGCGCCCGCGGACGATCCCGATCAGTTCCTCGACCAGGTCCGTCGTGCGCTCCGTGGGCCAGACCAGCCCGACGGGCGCCGTCGGCCCGTCGACGAGCACGCGGTAGGTGACGTCCTTACGTCGGTGCAGGCGCGCGAGCGACATCGGCAGCACCGCGACCCCGACGTTCGCCGCCACCGTCGCGACGGCGTCGGCCGTGGTCGCCACGCGCTCGAGCGGCGTGCCGTCGGGGCCGGCCGGCACCGTCCCGGGGACCGGGCGGTCGGCGAACAGGACGTCGTCACCGGGCACCCAGACCGGGTCGTCGGCGATGTCGGCGCTGGTCACGGTCTCGTCGTCGGCGAGCGCCGCGAGCAGGTGGTCGCGGGAGACGCACACGACCGGCGTCTCCTCGTAGAGCGGGATGGCGGAGTAGACCTCCTTGTCGACGGGCAGCCGGCCGATCGCGGCGTCGGCGTCGCCGGACCCGAGCGTGGCCGGCACGTCGGCGGCCTCGACCTGGACCAGCTCGAGCTCGACGTCGGGCAGCCGCTCGCGCCACACCGCCGCCCACTTCCCCGGCGTCGCGCCCGGCACGTACGCCAGCCGGAACCTCTCGCCCGCCTGCTCACTCGTCACGCCCCCAGGCTACGGCCCGTCGGGACGACACCGAGTGCCGACGTGCGCGCGTCCCGAGCCCGCCCGAGCCGTCTACTGCAGAGCTCGTTCCGCGAGATCCGCCATCGGCCGAACCAAACTCTGCACGCTCCGACCGGGAGACAGCCGGGTCGTGAGGTCGACCGACGGCGGGACGGCGGACGCGGAACGCCGACGGAAGCGGGCCAGGTGCGCCGCGACCTGCCGACCGAGGTCGCCGTCGCCGCTGCTCCGCGGCGCGGGAAAGCGGAGGAGCACGAGGCGACCGCTGCCGACGAGACGGTTCTGGCGCGCGGCGTCGTCCGCGAGCATCTCGCTGCCGGCGTGGAACTCCCGGCCGTCGATCTCGACCACGAGGTAGCGGCCGTCGGGCAGCACCCAGCAGAAGTCGACCCGCCCGAGGAACCGACCGTCCGCCCAGAACTCGATCTGCTGCCCGTCGGGCGGGACGCCGTGGTCGATCAGCGAGAGCCGCGCGAACGTCTCAGCCGGCGAGCCGTCGTGCCGCGAGACGAGAGCCAGCCACGGACGCACCCGCGTCGCCCCGCGCCGACCGCGGATCAGCGCCGCGATCTCGCCGAGATCCGGGACGCGTCCCGCGCGCAGCGCGTCGCCGAGCACGGCGACCGCGTTGTCCCGCGGCAGGGTCAGCAGGCCCTGCGCCAGCGCGTGAGCCGTCTCGGCGACGTCTCTGCCGTGCCACCTGATCACCGGAAACGTCCCGTACCGCCGCAGCGTCGTACCTGGTCGCACCCCGGCGTCCATGCGCGCGGGCCGCGACACCTCCGGCGTCACCAGCACGGGCAGCCCACCGACGCCGAGCAGCGCGAGCGCGCACGCGCCCGTCGCGACGCCGTCGGGATACGCGAGCAGGCCGACCCAGGCGGCCCGACGGCGCAGGTGGTCGTACCGGCCGTCGCGCAGCCGTTGCGGCACGGGGTCGACGCACGTGTCGTACACACCGCGCGTGACCCGTGCCCACGACCCCGCGCGCACCAGACGGTGCACGCGCTGCCGGGTCAACCCGGCGTCCAGGCACTGGGTGATGCCGACCAGCCGCTCCTGGCGGGACGCGAGGTCGAGCAGCTCGGCGGGAAGGATCGGGGCGGGGCTCACCCGAAGAATTCGAGCGCATCACGGGTGGCCGGCGCCGGGCGTCCGACCGGCGCCTGTGGACGACGCCGCCTGTGGACGAGCTCGGTCCGTTGCGCCCCCGACGGAACGGTCCGGCCCGCCCCCGACTTCTTCTCGCCGCCGCGTCGCCGCCGCGCCGCCGTCCGGGCCGGAGCGCCCCCACCGTGAAGTGCAGAGCTTGGCTCCGCGATCCCCGTGGTGTCGGTGACACAGTCTGCAGCGGACGGTCCGCGGGGTGATGAAGACTGCACTCGGTCGACGGTCGGTCGATCCGGGCGGCCAGTACCCTGGGGGCATGAGCTCCTCCTTCTCCTCGCAGCGGTTCAAGCCGTCCAACGCCGCCAAGCGGCTCGGCGTGTATCTGCCTGCCACACCGCGGGAGTTCCAGGAGAACCCCGTCACGCGCGCGGAGCTCGAGGAGATGGAGACGAACCCGCCGGAGTGGCTGTCCGACCTGCGGCGCAACGGCCCGCACCCCCGGCCCGTCGTCGCCGGGCGGCTCGGCATCTCGATCGCGGGGCTGGCCCGCGGCGGCATCACGGAGCCGCTGACGACCGAGCAGATCGACGAGCTGCGCGAGGACCCGCCGGAGTGGCTCGTGCGGGAGCGCGAGATCGCGGTGCAGGTACGCGCCGAGGAGGAACGGCTGGCGGCAGCCCGCACCGCGGCGGAGAAGAAGTCGCGCTCGGCGCGGTGAGCCCCGCCGCCGAGGCCGTCCTCGCGCTGCTGCGCCCCTTCCCCGAGGACGGCGCACGCGCCGACGGCCCCGTCGCCGTCGACGCGACCGACCGGCTGCTGCTCGACGAGGCCGCCGCGCTGCTCCTCGGCGCGGACGGCGCGGATGATGAGGACGGCGCGGCCCGCGCCGACGTCGCCCCCGGGCGCACCGCCGATGATGACCGCGCGGTCATCATCGGCGACCGGTTCGGCGCGCTCACGATCGGCGCCCTCGCGCTGGGCGTCCGGCACGTCGACGTGCACACGGACGCCCTCACGGCCGAGGCCGCGCTCGACGCGAACAGCGCCCTGGTGAGCGAGCCGCTGCGGGCGGCCCACGCCGGCGGCGGGTTCGGCTTCACGGTCCACGACGACCTGTCCGCGGAGCTCGTGCGCGGGGCGCGGCTCGTGCTCCTGCAGCTCCCGAAGTCGCTGGCGGAGCTGACGGAGATCGCCGAGCTCGTCGCGCGCGAAGCCGACCCCGCGGTCGTCCTGCTCGCGGGCGGGCGCGTCAAGCACATGACCCACGCGATGAACGACGTGCTCGCCGCGTCGTTCGGCCACGTGAGCGCGTCGCTGGCCCGGCAGAAGTCGCGGTTGCTGATCGCCCGGGAGCCGCGGGCCGACGTCGGAGCGCCGTCCTACCCGGTGACCGCACGGCTCACCGATCAGGAGATCGTCCGTGCCGCGACCCCGCCCGCGGGCGCCCCCGCGGACGCGACCCGGCGCACCGCCCTCACCGTCGTCGCCCACGGCGCTGCCTTCGCCGGAGCGGCCCTGGACCAGGGCACCCGCTTCCTCCTCGCCCAGGCCGACCGCTGGCCCACCCTGCCCACCACGGGCCCGGCCACCGGCCCGGCCACCGGCCCGGCACAGCGGCCCGGCACGGCGGACCCGACCGCAGCGCAGCGCACCACCGCGCACCCCACCACCGCGCAGCGCACCACCGCCGTCGACCTCGGCTGCGGCACCGGCATCCTCGCCACGGTGCTCGGCCTGCGCTATCCCGGGGCCCGCGTCGTCGCCACCGACCGCAGCGCCGCTGCCTGTGCCTCGACGCGGGCGACGCTGGCCGCCAACGGCATCACCGGCACCGTCCTGCGCGACGACGCCGGCTCGACGCTGCCCGACCGCTCGGCCGACCTGGTGCTGCTCAACCCGCCGTTCCACGACCGCGCAGCGCTGAGCACCGACGCGGCGCACCGGATGTTCGCCACGGCGGGCCGCGTCCTGCGCCCGGGCGGCGAGCTGTGGACCGTGTTCAACACCGGCCTGCACTACCGCGGTGCCCTCGAGCGGGCCGTCGGCCGCACGGAGCACGTCGCGCAGAACCGCCGGTTCACGGTCACGCGGAGCGTCGCGCGCGCCTGACCCGTGGCACGAAGGCTGCGGGAATCACTTACTGATCTGTCAGTTGACCACGGTTAGCCTGACGGAGCGCCCGTCCGGGTGCACCCGCACGGCAGCACGACCGGCCAGGCCGTCACCGGCGAGCCGGCCTGCCCCGAGCACGAAGGACGTCGACGATGACACTCCGAACCACCTTGCGCGGTGCCGCCGTCGCGGCGGTCGCGGCCTCGCTCGCCGCGGGCACCGCGGTGACGGCGCTGCCGGCCACCGCCGCGCCCGGCGACGGCCCCGGCAGAGCGCTGGCCCCGGCGGCCCACCCCGGCCAGCAGGCGGGCAAGCACCAGCCCGGCAAGCCCGGCAAGCACACGCCCCGCCCGGGCAAGCCCAAGCCCGGCAAGCCCGGGAAGAACGACCCGAAGGCCGCGGACCCCGACTTCGGACCCAACGTCACGTTCATCGACGAGACGTGGACCACCGACCAGATCAACGCCTTCCTGGACACGGTCAACGACGAGGCGGAGTTCAGCCTCGACCGGCACCAGGTGTTCTTCGAGCCGGGCACGTACGGCAGCGCCGCGGGGCAGGACGACCCGGCCACCGCGACCGGCATCGTGAACGCCGAGGTCGGCTACTACGAGTCGATCGCGGGCCTCGGTGCCCAGCCCGGCGACGTCCTCGTCAACGGCGCGCTGCACGTCGAGCCCGTCGTCGGGTGCCCGGACCAGCCCTGGGCGTGCGCGGACCCCGGCTCCCTGACCCGGTTCTGGCGCTCCATGTCGAACCTCGCGTTCAACCCGATCCAGCGTCCCGTCGGCGAGGACGCCGCGCGGCCGTTCCCCGCGGGCGTCGTCGAGCCGCACCAGATGCGCTGGGCGGTCTCGCAGGCGGCGCCGATGCGGCGCGTCGACGTGCGCGGCAGCCTCACGGTGTTCGGCCGGTACGGCGAGTTCGCCTCGGGCGGCTACCTGGCCAACTCGCGCGTGGCCGGCACCATCACCACGGGCTCGCAGCAGCAGTGGTTCACGCGCAACAGCGAGGTCGGCACCTGGGACGGCGGCGTCTGGAACATGGTGTTCTCCGGCGTCGAGGGCGCCCCGGCCACGGACTTCGGCCAGGATCTCGGCGACGGCGCACGCGGCGTGAAGACCACGCTCGACAGCACGCCCGTGAGCCGGGAGGCGCCGTTCCTCTTCCGCGCCTCCGACGGCGAGCTCAAGGTCTTCGTGCCGCACGCACGGACCGGCAGCCAGGGCGTCGACTGGGGCACGGACGCGGCGTCGGGCCGCACCATCGGCATCGAGGACGTGTACGTCGCCCGCGCCGACACCGACACGGCCGCCTCGATCAACGCGGCGGTCGCGGGCGGCAAGCACCTGCTGCTGACGCCCGGCGTGTACGAGCTCGACGCGCCGATCCGGGTCGACAACCCGCGCACGGTCGTGCTCGGCCTCGGCTACGCGTCGCTCACGCCGACGGCGGGGACGGCGGCGCTCGAGATCGGCGACGTGCCCGGCGTCGTCGTCGCGGGGATCACGGTGGACGCGAACGTGCCCGAGTCCGAGACGCTGGTCCGCGTGGGCACGCCCGGCGGGGCGGGCGCCGACGCGTCCGACCCGACCACGCTGAGCGACGTGTTCGTCCGCGTGGGCGGCCCGTGGGTCGGCAAGGCCGTGACGTCCATCGAGGTCAACACCGACCACACCCTGCTCGACCACATCTGGGCCTGGCGCGGCGACCACGGCCAGGGCATCGGCTGGGACGCGAACACCGGCGCCCACGGCGTCGTCGTCAACGGCGACGACGTCACGGCGACCGGCCTGTTCGTCGAGCACTACCAGGAGAACCAGACCGTGTGGAACGGCGAGCGCGGCCGCACGGTCTTCTACCAGAGCGAGATCCCGTACGACCCGCCGTCGCAGGACGCGTACCGGGACGGCGACCGGCCGGGCTGGGCGTCGTACCGCGTCGCGGACGGCGTGACCCAGCACGAGGCGGTCGGTCTGGGCGTGTACTCGTTCTTCAACCAGGGCGTCGATGTCCGCGTCGAGTCGGGCATCCAGGCCCCCCGGACGGCGGGGGTGCGCTTCCGGTCGATGACGAGCGTCTTCCTCAACGGCTCGGGCGGCATCAACCACGTGATCAACGACACGGGCGACCCGGCGGTCGGTGGCTTCGCCAGCCCGCAGGTCGTCTCGTACCCGCCCACCTCCTGAGACGCCGAGTGCGGGATCGTCGCCCCTTCCGCTCTGCCGAAGGGCGACGATCCCGCACTCAGCGGGACATCACTTGACGGCGACGATGTCGACGACGAAGACCAGGGTGTCCGTGCCGCCGATACCGGCCTGCGGCACGCCGCGCGCGCCGTAGCCGTGCTCCGGCGGGATCGACAGCATCAGGCGCGAGCCCACGTTCTGGCCGACCATGCCCTTGTCCCAGCCGCCGATGACCGCACCGACACCGATCGGGAAGTCGATGGTGGTGCCGCGGTCGTAGGAGTTGTCGAAGACGTGGCCGCCCCAGGTCTGGCCGAGGTAGTTCACGACGATGGTGCGCCCGGACTCGACGACCGGGCCGTTGCCCTCGGAGAGCACCTGGACCTGCAGGCCGGCGGGTGCGCCACCCTCGGGGAACGTCAGCTCGGGCTTGTCACCGAAGCTGCCGGAGGCGGTAGGAAGCGTGGTCACGAGGATTGCCTCTCGATCGGGAGGGCACCGGGGGTTCCCGGCGCCGGTACGCCCCCAACCCTATGCGGGTGACAGCACGGCTCGCGAAGCGACGGCGACCTCGCGCAGCGCCTCCAGGGCCGCCACCACGGGCGGCGTGTGCGCCACGGCGTCCTGCACCACGGCGTAGATCGAGCGCACCGGGGTGGGCCGCACGACGGGCACGGCCACGGTGCCGGACGGCAGGTGCGCCGCGCCCAGCTCGGGCAGCACGGTCATGCCGATGCCCGCCTCGACGAACGCCATCGCGGTCGGGTAGTCGTGCGCCTCGACGTGGAACGTCGGGCTGAACCCCGCCGCCGTGCACGCCTCCAGGAGGTTGCGGCGGCACCAGCCGCGCGCGAAGTCGTTGTCCACCCACGACTCCTCGGCCAGCTCGGCGAGCTCGACCTCGTCCCGCCCGGCGAACCGGTGCCCGTCGGGCAGCACGACGACGTACGGGTCGTCGAGCAGGTGGTGCGCCGTGAAGCCGGTGCCCGGGTCGAACCCGGCCTGCGCGACGGCGACCTGCACGTCGGCCCGGTCCTCCGTCTTGTCGGGGATGTGCTCGGCCAGCTCGAGGTCGAGGCGCACGCCCGGGAACCGGGTGGTGAGCACGCGGACCACGCCCGGCAGCCACGCGGAGCCCACCGAGGCGAAGTACGCGAGCGAGAGCGACCCCGTCCGCCCCGCGCGCAGGTCGGCGATCATCGACTCCGCCTCGCCCAGCCGCTCGAGCACGCCGTCGGCCTGCGCGGCCAGGGCGTGCCCCGCCGCGGTGGGGCGGATCCCGCGGCCGTGCCGGGCGAGCAGCTTGAGGCCGGTCTCGCGCTGGAGCGCCGAGACGTGCTGGCTGACGGCGGACGGCGTGTACCCGAGGTTGGCGGCAGCGGCGCCGATCGACCCGGAGGCGACGACGGAACGGAAGACGCGCAGGCGGTGGACGTCGAGCATGACTCAACCCTACAGCGAGGCTGAATCCGGATGAAGGAAGAATCGCTGGTGCTTCACGGTCCTGCGGGGCGACGATCAGGGCATGACCACGAACGCAGCGGCCGAAACCCGCCAGACACCGCCGTCGCCCGCGGGCAGGGTGGACGACGTGACCACGACCTCCACCCGCGTCCCCGGCCCCGCCGACGCCCCGGCGGCCCCGGCCCCCGGTCGCCGTCTCCTCGTCCCGCTCGCCGCCGCCGTCACCGTCGTGCTGTGGGGCTCGGCGTTCATCGGCATCCGGGCGGCGGGCTTCGACTACTCCCCCGGCGCGCTCACGCTCGGCCGGGTCCTCGTCGGCACGCTCGCGCTCACCGTCATGGCGGGGCTCACGGGCAGGCTCCGGCTGCCGCGCGGCCGGGTGCTGGCCGGCGTCGCCGTCTGGGGCGTGCTGTGGTTCGGGCTGTACAACCTCGCGCTCAACGCCGCCGAGCGCACGCTGGACGCCGGCACCGCGTCGCTCCTCGTCGGCCTCGCGCCGATCCTCATCGCGGTGTTCGCGGGCCTCACGCTCGGCGAGGGCTTCCCCGCCCGGCTGCTCGCCGGCATCGGCATCGCGTTCGTCGGCGTCGCGGGCATCGCGCTGGCCACGTCGGGCGGCGCGTCCGACGGCGTCAGCGTCGCGCTCGGCCTGGCCGCCGCGCTGGTCTACGCGGGCAGCACCATCCTGCAGAAGCGGCTGCTGCCCCACGTCGACGCCCTGACCATGACGTGGCTCGGCTGCCTCGCCGGCACGGTCGCGTCCCTGCCGTTCGCCCCCGCGCTGCTCGCCGAGCTGTCGGCCGCCTCGACCTCCGCCACGCTGAGCATGGTCTACCTGGGCGTCTTCCCCACCGCCGTCGCGTTCGCCACCTGGGGCTACGCCCTCACGCGGACGACCGCGGGCCGCCTCGGCGCCGCCACGTACGCCGCCGCGCCGCTCGCCGTGCTCATGTCGTGGGCGTTCCTCGGCGAGGTGCCCGCCCCCGTCGCACTGGTCGGCGGCGCGCTGTGCCTCACGGGCGTGCTCGTGGCCACGCTGCGGCTGCGCTGACCGGGGCCGTCACCGGTGCGCCACGGCCTCGCCCGGGCCTGGTGCACCGATTGACCACGTAAGATGGCGCACGAGATGAGTGCCCCATGACGACACCGAGAACGCCCCAGAAGCCGCGTGGCAGCGGCCGTCCGACGATCAGCGACGTGGCGGCGCTGGCGGGGGTCTCGCCGGGCGCCGTCTCGAAGGTCTTCAACGGCACCGGGCGCATCTCCGAGGCGACCGCGGAGCGCATCCGCGACGCCGCCCGCAAGCTCAGCTGGCGCCCCAACGCCGCGGCGATCGCGCTGCGCACGGCGCGCGCCCAGGCGATCGGCCTCGTGCTGAGCAGCGACTCGAAGGTGCCGGGCGTCGGTGCCGGCAACATGGACTTCATCTCGGGCATCGAGTCGGTGCTCAGCCCGCGCGAGTACGGCCTGCTGCTCAACGTCTTCATCTCGGGGCAGCACGACGAGCACCACTTCTACCGCACGCTCGCCGAGCGTCAGCGGATGGACGGGATCATCCTCACCAACTCGATGGTCGGCGACACCCGTCCCGAGCTGATGACCCAGCTCGGCCTGCCCGCCGTGCTGGTCGGCACGCCGTGGAAGCCGGGCGCGATCGAGTACGTCGACGCCGACCCGCCGGGCGCGGGCATCGCCGAGACCGTCGACCACCTCGTCGAGCTGGGCCACGAGCGCATCGCGTACGTCAGCGGCCCGAAGGACTTCGTGCTCCCCGTGCAGCGGCGCGAGGCCTTCGTCCAGCGCCTCGCCGAGCACGGGCGGCAGCCGCACGCCGTGGTCTCGGTCGAGTACTCGCCCGCCCGTGCGGCCGAGGAGACGACGGCGCTCCTGGCGGCGCCCGTGCGCCCGACCGCGATCCTGTACGGCACGGACACCATGGCGATCGCGGGGATGCGCACCCTCCAGGCCGCAGGGCTGCGCGTGCCCGACGACATCTCGGTGGTCGGCTTCGAGGGCCTCACGCTGGGCGAGTGGATCGACCCGCCCCTGACCACCGTGCAGCGCTTCGCGTTCCAGCGCGGGCGGGCGGCGGCCGCCAAGGTGCTCACGCTGCTCGGCGAGACGGTCGAGGAGCCGGTCCCGCTGGAGCGCCCGGCCCTGGTGGTCCGCGGCTCGACGGGCCCGGCCCCCCGCTGACCCAGCCCCCGGTATCCCCCGCGCGCCGAGATCTGGTGTTCACGGCGAGATCTGGTGGAGCACGACCAGATCTCGCCGCGAACACCAGATCTCAGCGGGCGCTGGGGGCATCAACCCGGGGGCGTCACCAGGTGAGGCGGAGCGTCGCCAGCTCGCGGACCGGGGGCAGCGCGACCTCCAGCCGGCGGCCGTGCGCCACCGGCGCGGCGTCCACCCAGCCCGCGTCACCGAGCACCTGCACCCGCACGGCACCCGGCACACCATCCGGCACAGCACCATCCGGCACAGCACCGGCCGCCCCCGCGAGCGCCCCCACCCGGTCGAGGTCGAGCTCCACCCGCGCCCCCTCGAGCGGCGACACCCGCCGCCGCTGCCCGCGCATCATCATCGGGTCGGTGAGGTTGGCGGCGAGCACGGTGAACGACCGCTCGCCGGCCCAGGTCGCGACGTCGAGCACACCGGGGCCGCTCACGGACGCCGCGGCGCTGCCGCCCAGCCCGTGCCGGACGGCGTTGCCGAGCAGGGTGAGGTGGTCGGCCTGGAGCGCCTGCCAGTACAGCTCGGTGGCGTTGAACCCGACGACGTCGACGCGCCCCGCGCCGAGCGGTGCGCCGAACACGGCGGGCTCGGTCGGCTCGGACCGGGGGTAGACCTCCTCCATGGGCAGGTCCGGGTGGTCGGGCACGAACCGCCAGGCCACCTCGGCGGCGTCGGGCAGGGGGCCGAAGCGGACGAGGCGGGTGCCGCCGACGATGCGGCGCGCGTCCCCGAACCCGTCCTGGAGGGGGCCGCCGGGCTCGCGCTGCACGTAGTTGTTGCGCACGATGCCGTCGCGCCGCTCGGCCACCTCGACGCCGAGCAGCTCGGTGACGAGGTGGCCGCGGCCGGCGACGTCGGGTCCGCCGCCGGTGAGCAGCACGGACCCGCCGGAGCGGGCGAAGGCCGCGAGCGCGTCGGCGGCCTCGGCCGGGACCTGGGGCACCTCGGGCACGACGACGAGCCGCACGCCCGGCCGCTCGAGCACCCCGAGCGACCCGGGGCCGACGTACTCGAACGGCACCCCGAGCTCGACGAGCACCTGGTAGACGCCCGACGCGGCGTCGCGGACACGGCGCGAGGCGGTGTGCGCGTCGGCGTCCCAGACGAGGGTCTCGGCGACGGGCCGCTCGTCGTCGCGGCCGACGGCGACGGCCTCGTGCAGCCCGAAGGCGCGCTCGACGGCGGGGATCCACCGCGGGTCGTGGATGCGGGCGGCGAACTTCGTGTACCAGGGGAAGGCCCCGTGCACGAACCCGTCGACGATCCACCCGGTGGTCTCGACGCCCGCGTTGACGGAGTCCTTCCACCGGAAGTCGTGCGACTCGGGGCCGACGGAGGTGATGAGGCCGACGGGCTTGCCGGGGTGCAGCGCGCGCACCCGCTTGGCGTCGCGACCGGCGGCCCACAGCGCCTCGCCGTCGCCCCTGGCCTGGTGGTCGACGAGCAGGAACGGCACGGAGCGCGCGACGCGCGGCTCGAGGTCGGCCGCGGTGAACGAGCCGAGGTTGGGCACGAACCGGACGTCGGGGGCGACGTCCTGCACGGCGCGGTCCCAGTGGGCGACGAGCTCGCTGAGGCGGGACCGGCGCCAGGCGCGGTAGGTCGCCCACGCCGCGCCGTCGGCGGGGTCGGCGGACCGGGGCAGCGGCAGGCCGGTCGCGGCGCGGTACTCGCGCTCGGTCGTCTCGGTGTAGCCGGGCCCGTGGCCCTGCCACCGGTTGGCGAACAGGGCGTCGACGTCGTACTCGCGGGCGATCTCGCGCAGCACCTCGGTGGTGAGCTCCCAGCTGTACCCGCCGAACGCGTCGGTGAGGTAGATGCCGGGCATCGCCCAGTGCTCCCGCAGGGCGCCGTCCTCGGTGCGGGCGATCCACTCCGGGCGCTGGTCGGCGACGTCCTGGTGCACCGCGTGGGGGTCCACCCGGGCCATGACGGCCATGCCGCGCGAGCGGGCCAGGTCGACCACCTCGCCGAGCAGGTCGCGGTCGCCGAGGTGGACGCTGCGGTGGTGGAGCCCGACCTTCGTCGGGTAGTAGGCCACGTAGCCGCCCGCGCTGATGCAGACCGCCGTGGACGCCGTGCGTTCCATGACGTCGGCCCACGCGTCGAGGTCGAAGTCGAGCGGGTCGTTCTCCACGAAGGTGAGCTGGGTCCAGCGGTGCTCGCCGCCCAGCCGCGTGCGCTGTGCCGTTCGGGTAGCCGTCATTTGATTCCCGTCGTCGCGATGCCCTTGATGATGTAGCGCTGAGCGAAGACGAAGAACAGCACGATCGGCACCAGCGAGATCAGCGACATCGCGAACATCGTGCCGATGCCACTCGTCGTCTCGGTGTCGACCAGCGACTTCAGCGCCACGGGGACCGTGTACAGCTCGGTCCGGGTGAGGTACAGCAGCGGGCCGAAGTAGTCGTTCCACGTCCAGATGAAGGTGAAGATGGTGGTGGTGATGAGCGCGGGCTGCATGAGCGGCAGGATCACGGACCAGAAGATCCGGAACGGCCCGGCGCCGTCGATCATCGCGGCCTGGTCCAGCTCGCGCGGGAGCGACCGGATGAACTGCACCATGAGGAAGATGAACACCGCGTCGGTGGCCAGGAACTTGGGCAGCAGCAGCGGGACGTAGGTGTTGATCCACCCCAGCTCCGCGAACAGGATGTACTGCGGGATCACGAGCACGTGGAACGGCAGCATGATCGTCATGAGCGTCAGCGCCAGGTACACCTTGTTCATCCGGAAGTTCAGGCGCGCCAGGGCGTAGGCCGTGAGCGAGCACGAGAACAGGTTGCCCAGCACGGAGCCGACGCCGATGAGCAGCGAGTTGCCGAGGAACAGCGTGAACGGCGAGCCGAGCGCGTCCCAGCCGTCGACGTAGTTGTCGAGGGTGACCTCGGTCGGGACGATCCCGGTCTGCGACAGGATCAGGTTGCTCGGCTTGAACGAGCTCACGACCATCCACACGAGCGGGTAGATCATGAGCAGCACGAACAGCAGGAGGACGGCGTGCCGCAGCAGGCGGCTCCCCCTCGAGGTGCGGACCGTGGCAGCCATCATTCGTCTCCGTAGTAGACCCAGCGCCGCGACACGACGAAGTTCGCGGCGGTGGCGGCGGCGATGACGAGGAGCAGCACCCACGCCATCGCGGACGCGTAGCCCATGTCGAAGTTCACGAAGCCGCGCTGGTAGATGTAGAGGGTGTAGAAGAGCGTCGAGTCGAGCGGGCCGCCGCTGCCGCCGCTGACCACGTGGGCCTGCGTGAACGCCTGGAAGGCGCCGATCATCTGCAGGATGAGGTTGAGGAAGATGATCGGGGTGAGCAGCGGGATCGTGATCGACCAGAACCGCCGCACGCGGCCGGCGCCGTCGATCATCGCGGCCTCGTAGAGGTCCTCGGGGATCTGCCGCAGGCCGGCGAGGAAGATCACCATGGGCGAGCCGAACGTCCAGACGTTGAGCACCACGAGGGTGGACAGCGCGAGCGACGGGT
The DNA here is from genome assembly GCF_013004695.1 of Promicromonospora citrea. Taxonomy (GTDB): domain Bacteria; phylum Actinomycetota; class Actinomycetes; order Actinomycetales; family Cellulomonadaceae; genus Promicromonospora; species Promicromonospora citrea. The sequence goes on along the minus strand of NZ_JABEMG010000014.1, from coordinate 471 downwards.
CCTGCAGCCACGAGCCCAGCTCGAGACCGAACCAGCCCAGGACGTGGTTGACCAGGCCGTCCTCGCCGAAGATCTGCCGCCAGAGGATCGCGATGGCCACGCTGCCGCCCAGCAGGGAGGGCAGGTAGAACGCGCTGCGGTACAGCGACAGGCCGCGCAGGCCCTTGTCGAGCACGACGGCGAGGAACAGCGCGAACGCGAGCTGCAGCGGCACCGACACCAGCACGTACACGAGGGTCACGCGGACGGCGGCCCAGAACCGCTCGTCGCCCGCCATGCGCGTGAAGTTGTCGAGGCCGATGAACTGCGGCGCGCTGAGCAGGTCGTAGTCCGTGAACGCCAGCACGGCGGACGCGACGAGCGGGCCCGCCGTCACGCCGACCATGCCGATCATCCAGGGCAGCAGGAAGACGTGGGCGACCAGGCCCTGCCCCCGCGCGCTGCCGCCGCGGCGGGGTGCGCGCGGGGCGG
>NZ_JABEMG010000139.1 GCF_013004695.1 Promicromonospora citrea | reverse complement strand
GCTCCGCCCCTCGGGTGCGCCCCCGGTGCCCGGTGTCTCGCCGCCCCGCGGCGGAGCGCCCGGCACCGTGAAGCGCACGCGCCGCTCGGCGACGTCGGCCTCGGTCAGCCGGACCCGCACCTCCTCGCCCAGCGGTAGCCGCGGCCCCGAGACGCGCGCCCGGACGGCGGGGTCGCGCAGCACGACCTGGCCGCGCTGCGGGTCGCGGCCGTCCTCCTCCTCGACGTCGACGACGACGGCGTCGAACTCCTCGCCCACGCGGTCGCCGAGCAGGGACGCCTCGACGATGTCGATGCACTCGCGCTCGAAGGACGCGGCGCGCCGCCCGGTCTCCGCCATCACGCCGGGCAGGTCGGGCATGGCCTCCAGCACCCACGCGGGCACAGGGGTGCCCGCGGCGACGGCGAGGCAGATCTCCGTCGCGTAGCGGTCGACGAGCCGCCGCAGCGGCGCGGTGACGTGGGCGTAGTCGGCGGCGATCGCCGCGTGCCGGGTGTCCTCGGGCGGCGGGACGACCGCGCCGTCCGGCCCCGGCATACCGAACGCGACGTACCCGGCCCCGCGGAACAGCGTCGTCGCCTCGTTGAGGAACGCAGCGTGCTCGGGGACCCGGGACACGAGCGTGGGGAGCAGCCGTGCGTACGGCAGGGTGTCCGGCCACTCGATGCCCAGGGCGCGGGCGGTGCGCCGCAGGCGGGCCACGTCGCGCGGGTCGGCCTCCGGCAGCGTGCGCAGCAGGCCGACGCCCGCCTCGCGCATGAGGTGGGCCGCGGCGATGCCCGTGAGCAGGGAGATCTGCGCGTTCCACTCCTCGACCGGCAGGGTGCGCCGGAACGACAGCGCGTACGTGCCGTCCTCGCGCCGCTCGACCTCCTGCTCCGGCACCTCGAGCGAGACACCGCCGCGCGCCACCTCGAGCGACTGGCGCAGGCGCCCGACGTCGGCCAGCAGCTGGAGCGATTCGCTCGCCGTGCCCGCGTCGAGCCCGGACTGCACCTCGGCGTACGTGAGCCGCTCGCGGCTGCGCACCAGGGCGCGCTCGAGGTCGGCGCCGGTGATGATGCCGCGCGCGTTGAGCGTCACCGTCCACAGCACGGCCGGGCGGTCCTCGCCCGGCAGCAGGCTCGCGGCGCCCTCGGAGAGGATCTTCGGGTGCAGGGGCGTGCGGGCGTCGGGGCCGTAGACCGTCACCCCGCGCCGGCGCACCTCGGCGTCGAGGGCGCCGCCCGGCGCGACGAACGCCCCGACGTCCGCGATCGCGTAGTGCACCACGTAGCCCTCGCCGGACTGCGCGACGTGCACCGCCTGGTCGAGGTCCTTCGACCCCGGCGGGTCGATGGTCACGAACTCGATGTCGCGGCGGTCCGCCCGGCCCGCCGCGAAGTCCTGTGCGGCCGCGGCCCGCGCCTCCTCGAGCACGTCCTGCGGGAACATCGCGGGCAGCCCGATCTCGGCGCGGAGCGTCGCGAGGGCGCTCGTCACGTCGTCGGGGGCAGAGGGCGCGAGGCGCAGCTGACGGGTCGGCACAACTGCGAACATAAGCCGGTTCCGCCCGGACCGCGCGGTGTCGCTGTGCTACGCGTCCGCGTCGACGACGACGGTGGCCAGCAGCGCCCGGTGGTCCGTCCCGGGAACCTGCCGGGGCACGACGTCGGACACCGTCATGTCGCGCTCCACCACGACGTGGTCGAGCGCGAGCAGCGGGGGCACGCGGCGCCCCTCCGGCCAGGTGACGACCGGCCCGGCGCCCCACTCGCGCGTCGCGTCGACGAACCGGGACCCGAGCAGGTCGCGGAACGTCGCGTGGTCGTAGGTCGCGTTGAAGTCGCCGGCCAGGATCTGCGGCGCGCTGTCGCGGCGCACCCGGTCGGTGAGCTCGACGAGCTCCGTGCGCCACGTCGCCGTCCGCGCGGGCAGGGGCGGGTAGGCGTGCACCGCCGTGAACCGCACCGGCGTCCCGCCGACGTCGACCACGGCCGACGGCATGGCGAAGCTCGACCCGTCCAGCCGGCCGGGCTTCGTCATCGCCGAGACGGACCACAGCCCGGTTCCGCCGGGGCCGCTCGCAGCCGGGGCGGTCACGCTGTGCGGGAGCAGGTCGTCGAGGCCCGCCGCGGCGAGCTGGTCCGCGAGGTCGTGCGTCAGCTCCTGGACCGCGAGCACCTCGACGTGCTCGGACTCGACGAGGTCGACCACCGCCCGGGCGTCGGCGCCGCCCGCGTGGGCGTTGAGGGTCATGACGCGCACGGTCCCGGCGTCGTCCGGGTCGGCGGGGGCCGCCGCCGTCTCGGCGTCCGGCACGAAGAAGGGCGCCGTCCAGGCCACGAACCCGGCCAGCGACACCGCGAGCACGACGGCGAGCGCCGGGCGTCGGGAGAACAGCGCGATCACCAGCAGCGGCAGCGCCACGAGCGCGGCCCAGGGCGTGAACGGCACGAGCAGCGGGAGGGGTGGCACGTTGTCGAACGGCAGGGCGCGCGCGACGGCGATCACCAGCAGCGGGATCGTGACGAGCCAGAGCACGAACGAGACGAGACCACGGACAAAACGCACGCACCGGACCCTACCGGCGCGGCCGCCCCCCGCAGGACGGAGCGGTCAGCTATCACCCGCCCGCGCCGTGTTCCCGCGGGCTTGCGCGTACTCCCGCGGGCTCCCGCTGAAATCTGGCGTTCGCGGTGAGATCTGGTGGTGCGCTACCAGATCTCACCGCGAACACCAGATCTCACCGCGCAGACGGCGGGTCTCGGCGGCAGCTGCCGCCGGGCGCCGCAGCAGGACGGCGCGTGCGTCAGCCGAAGATCGACGGCAGCGTGCCCTCGTGGACCGCGCGGGCCTCCGCGAGCGGGATCTCGAACTGGCCCTCGACCACCAGGGCGTCGCCGCCCGTCGTGCCGAGGCGGAGCACCGGGACGCCGGCCTCCTCGGCGAGGTGCGTCAGCTCGCCCTCGTGCTCGGGGTCCACGGCGACGACCACGCGGCCCGTCGACTCCGAGAACAGCGCGACGAACGGGTCCACCTTGTCGCGGCCGGTCACGCCCTCGAGCGCCACCGTCGCGCCGACACCGAACCGCAGGGACGCCTCGAGCAGCGCCTGCACGAGACCGCCCTCCGAGAGGTCGTGCGCCGCGGCCGCCAGGCCGGTCTTCCGGGCCTCGACCAGCGCCGTGGCCAGCGCCTTCTCCGCAGCCAGGTCGACGCGCGGCGGCAGGCCGCCGAGGTGCTGGTGCACGACGTCGGACCACGCCGAGCCGTCGAGCTCGTCCCGCGTGGTGCCGAGCAGGAGCAGCGAGAGGCCTTCGGACCGCCAGCCGGAGGCGAGCGCCGTGCGCACGTCGTCGATCACGCCGAGCACGCCCACCACGGGGGTGGGGTGGATCGACGAGTCGATCTGGCCGGGCTCGCCCGTGCCGTTGTAGAGCGAGACGTTGCCGCCGGTGACCGGGACGCCCAGCTCCTGGCACGCGTCGGCGAGGCCCTCGATCGCCTCGACGAGCTGCCACATCGAGTCGGGGTGCTCGGGCGAGCCGAAGTTGAGGCAGTCCGTCACGGCCAGCGGGCGAGCGCCCGCCGTCGCGACGTTCCGGTACGCCTCCGCCAGCGCGAGCGCCGCGCCCGCGCGCGGGTCGAGCTTGCCGTAGCGGCCGTTCGCGTCCGTGGCGAGCGCGACGCCGAGGCCGGTGGACTCGTCGACGCGGACGACGCCGCTGTCGTCGGGCTGGGCGAGCGCCGTGTTGCCCTGGACGAAGCGGTCGTACTGGTCGGTGACCCACGCCTTGGAGGCGAGGTTCGGGGAGCCGAGGAGGCGCAGCGCCGTCTCGCGCAGCTCGTCGCCCGTGGCCGGGCGGGCGAGGCCGGCGGCCGTCGTGCTGTCGGCCTGGAGGCCGTCCTGCCACGCGGGGCGCGCGTAGGGGCGCTCGTACACCGGGCCCTCGTGCGCGACCGTCTTCGGGTCCACGTCGACGATGCGCTGTCCGTGGTGGTCGATCGTGAGCCGGCCGGAGTCGTTGACCTCGCCGATGACGGCGGTCTCGACCTCCCACCGGGCGGTGATCGCGAGGAACTCGTCGAGCTTCTCGGGCCGGACGACCGCCATCATGCGCTCCTGCGACTCCGACATGAGGATCTCGCCGGCGTTGAGCGTGGGGTCGCGCAGCAGCACGTCGTCGAGGTCCACGTGCATGCCGCCGTCGCCGTTGGAGGCGAGCTCGGACGTGGCGCACGAGATGCCGGCGGCCCCCAGGTCCTGGATGCCCTCGACGACCTCGGCCCGGAACAGCTCGAGGCAGCACTCGATGAGCACCTTCTCCATGAAGGGGTCGCCCACCTGCACCGACGGGCGCTTGGCGGGCACGCCGTCCTCGAACGTCTCGGACGCGAGGATCGAGGCGCCGCCGATGCCGTCGCCACCCGTGCGGGCGCCGAACAGCACGACCTTGTTGCCCAGCCCTGACGCGTTGGCGAGGTGGATGTCCTCGTGCCGCAGCACGCCGAGGCAGAGCGCGTTCACGAGCGGGTTGCCCTGGTAGGAGGCGTCGAAGACGAGCTCGCCGCCGATGTTCGGCAGGCCGAGGGAGTTCCCGTACCCGCCGACACCGGAGACGACGCCGTGCACGACGCGCGCGGTGTCGGGGTGGTCGACGGCCCCGAACCGGAGCTGGTCCATGACGGCGACAGGGCGCGCGCCCATCGAGATGATGTCGCGGACGATGCCGCCGACGCCGGTGGCCGCTCCCTGGTAGGGCTCGACGAACGAGGGGTGGTTGTGCGACTCGACCTTGAAGGTCACGGCCCAGCCGTCGCCGATGTCGACGACGCCCGCGTTCTCACCGATGCCGACGAGGAGGTGCTCCTTCATCTCGTCGGTGACCTTCTCGCCGAACGTGCGCAGGTGCACCTTCGACGACTTGTAGGAGCAGTGCTCGCTCCACATCACCGAGTACATCGCGAGCTCGGCCGCGGTCGGGCGGCGGCCCAGGATGTCCTTGATGCGCTGGTACTCGTCCTCCTTGAGGCCGAGCTCGCCGTACGGCTGCACCTCGTCGGGAGTGGCCGCCGCGTTCTGGACCGTGTCCAGGGTCGGGGCGGGGGTCGGGCGGGAAGGTGCCTGGGACGCGGCCGCGGTCATGGAGTAAACCTCTGCGTGCGGGGTAGATTTCCGGGGCGCGGAGCGCCCGCCCCAGTCTACGACGCGTGACACCGCGGGGCGGTCCCGCCGTCCACCGACGGCGGGACCGCCCCGCTGCTGCCCGTGCCGGCGTCAGAGCTGCGAGTCGTAGACGCGCACGTAGTCGACGACCATCTGCTGGGGGAACTGGGTCGACCCGTCGGGGTAGCCGGGCCAGCTGCCGCCGACCGCGACGTTGAGGATGAAGAAGAACGGCTGGTCGTAGACCCACGGGTTGCCGTTCGTGTTCGCCGGCGTGAACGTCTGGTACGCCACACCGTCGACCGACCAGGTGATCGAGCCGGGCTGCCAGTCGATCGCGAAGGTGTGGAAGTCGTCGGCGAACGACCAGCCCTGCGGGTGCATGTACGACCCGGTGATGCCCGCGCCGCCGGAGTAGCCGGGGCCGTGCAGCGTGCCGTGCACGATGTGTGGCTCGTACCCGACGTTCTCCATGATGTCGATCTCGCCCGCGTCCGGCCACGGCGTGCCGGGGAACTGGCCGCCGAGCATCCAGAACGCCGGCCAGATGCCCTGACCGCGCGGGATCTTGATGCGCGCCTCGAGCCGGCCGAACTTCGGCTGCACCTTGCCCTGGGTGGTCAGGCGGGCGGACGTGTACCCGCCGTTGCCGTCCGAGCGGGCCGTGATGACGAGGTTGCCGTTGCCGTCCAGCGCCGAGTTGTCGCGGGAGTCGGTGTAGACCTGCAGCTCGTTGTTGCCCCAGCCGCCGCCCCCGGTCTCGTGGTTCCAGTAGGCGGCGTCCGGGGCGCTGCCCGCGGGCCCGTCGAACTCGTCCGACCACGTCAGCGCGGCCTCCTGCGCGGGCGCCGCCGCGGCGCCGTCCCGGGCGTGGGGCGCCGCGGCCGACGCGACGAGCGAGGCCGACAGGACGAGGGCGGCTGCGGCTGCCGCCGTCGCGCCCGTACGGATGGTGCGGTGTCTCGTGCTACGCATCGGTCGCTCCTTCGCGAACGTGTGACGTCAGTGCGGCGACGCTACTTTTCACCCCCTGGTGGAACAAGATCGTGAAAGTACGTACGCGCGGCCGCCGCCGGCCCGGCGCGACCGTTCAGCCGGACTGAACGCTCGGCCAGCGATACGCGATGGACGTGCACGGTCGCCCCGGCACACCATGACCCCATGCCCCTGCGCCACTCGCTCCTCGCCGTGCTCGTCATGGCCATCTGGGGCACCAACTTCCTCGCGATCGACGCGGGCGTCGCCGACGTGCCGCCCGCCCTGTTCGTGGCGGTCCGCTTCGTCGTGGTGCTCCTGCCCGCGATCTTCCTCGTGCCCCGGCCGGCCGCACCGCTCAAGGACGTCCTCGTCGTCGGGCTGTTCCTCAGCCTGGGCCAGTTCGGGCTCATGTACACGGCCATCTGGCTCGGCATGCCGCCCGGCCTCGCGTCGCTCGTGCTCCAGGCGCAGGTCGTGTTCACCGTGCTGTTCGCGAGCGTGGCGCTGCGTGAACGGCCGACGACGCCTCAGCTCGTCGGCGTCGTGATCGGCGCGGTGGGCCTGCTCGTCGTCGGCGTCGGCCGGTCCGCCGCGACGCCGGGGCTCGCCTTCCTGCTCACGATCGCCGCGGCGGCGTCGTGGGCGACGGGCAACGTGATCGTGCGCCGGCTGGGGTCGCCGGAGCAGGCGGCGAGCGCCCCGCAGGGCCCGCTCGCAGGCCTGTCGATGACCGTGTGGTCGGCGCTGGTGGTGCCGGTGCCGATGTTCGGTCTGGCCCTCGCGCTCGACGGCCCCGCGGCCGTCGGGTACTCGCTCACCCACCTGAGCACGCCCGCGATCCTGTCGACCCTGTACACCGCGTGGCTCGCGAGCCTGGTGGGCTACGGCATCTGGAACACGCTGCTGGCCCGGCACCGGGCGAGCGCCGTCGTGCCGTTCACGATGCTCGTGCCGGTCTTCGGCATGACGGGCGCGTGGCTCGTGCTCGGCGAGGTGCCCAACGCCGCCGAGGGCGTCGGCGGCGCGCTGCTGCTCCTGGGCGTCGCGATCACGTCCGGCCTGCTACGCCGGCCGACGCGGCGTTACCGGACCTCGGCGTCACGGACGTAGCTCGGCGTCACGGACGTAGCAGAGCAGCGTCACGTCGGGGACCGGCATCCAGTCCCTCGCCGGCTCACGCACGAACCCCAGCCGCTCGTACAGCCGGTGCGACGTGTGCGCGACGGCGTTGGTGGACAGCACCACGGGCCGTCCCGCCGCGCGCGCCAGGCACTCCCGCACCAGGGCGGTCCCGGCGCCGCGCCCCTGTGCGTCGGGCGCGACCCCGAGCATCCGGATCTCCGCCTCTCCGTCGCGGGCGAGGTCGGCCATGGGGCCGCCGTCCGGCACGTAGGTGACGCCGCCGACCACCGTGCCGTCGTCGAGCGCCGCGACGACCTGCGCGTGCGCGGCGCGGCCGGCGACGTCGCGCAGGACGGTCCCGTAGGAGGCGGAGCCCGGGCTGTCGAGCTGCCCGTCCGCGGCGAACGCCGCCGCGACGATCGCACCGATGGCGTCGTACTCGCCCGGGCGGGCGTCGCGTGTCTCGATGGTCATGCCGCGACGGTAGTCCGAGCCTCCGACATCCCGGCCCGCCGCGGACGCACGCGCCCCCAGGGCTTGTGGACCGAGAGCACCGTCGCCACCACGAGCGCCGTGAGCGACACGGCCGGTGGGTAGGCGAGGAACGAGAGGTCCGCCGCGGGCGTCCGGCCCGCCTCGATCGCCGCCCCGGCCGCGCCGACCTCCGGCATCCCCGGCCGGAGCAGCACGAGGACCAGCGTGGCCAGCACGACGTTCGTCACCAGCTTGACCGCGACCCACCAGTAGCGCAGCAGACCCCACTTCGTGGCGAGCCCGAGCAGCAGCCCCGAGCCCAGGCACACGAGCGCCGCGACGAGCATCGGCGTCACCACGAAGGTCGCGAGGGCCCGCAGGGCGAGCCCGCGGACCTCCGCCGAGCCGCTGCCGAGCCCGGCCGCCGCGAGGACGGCGACGAGCACGTCGACGCCGATCCAGGCCCCCGCCGCCACGATGTGCACCGTGAGCACCGCCTTGCGCACCCGCGGCGGCAGCGGCGCCCTGGCTCCGGTCCGTGTGCCTCCCATGAGAGTCCTTCCTCGAGCTGTGCGCGGCGCCGTTCGGCGCCTGTCGTCCCAGGTTCGCTGCGCGCGCCCGACGGCGGATCGGCCGTGCGGCGGCACTCCGGCTGCGCCGCCGGGCGACGGTCGGTGGCCGCACCTACGTCCCACGACGTACGACCGTCTACGGCACGCAGGGGGTGACGGTCGGTGCGGCGTCGGCCACAGTGGGCTGTGTCGAGCCGGACGACCGAGCAGGACGACCGAGCAGGACGACCGAGCAGGACGACCGAGCAGGGGGTGTGCGCGTGGGGAGGCTGCGGCCGGCCGACGTCGGCGTCACGGGCGTGCTGGTCGTCCTCGTGCTCGGCACGCTGCCGTTCCTCGACACGTCGTCCGCCGCGGACCGTCCGGTCGACGCGGGCGCGTACGCGCTGGCCGCCCTGGCGGCGCTCGGCACCCTGCCGCGCACGCGGTACCCCGTCGCCGCCGCGGCCGTCGTGGTGGGTGCCACCACCGCCTACCTGCTCCTCTCCTACCCGTACGGCCCCGTCATGCTGTGCCTCGCCGTGGCGGTCTACTCCCTGGCCCGACGGCGGCCCCTGCGGCCCGCCCTGCTGTCCGCCGCGGCCGCGTTCGCGCTGCTGCTGACCCATGTCGTCGTCCACCCGGACAGCCTCGGCCTGCCCGCCGCGCTCCTGCCCGCGAGCGCCTTCGTGGCCGTGCCGTTCAGCGTCGGCGTGGCCCGGCGGGTGTGGTTCGAGGCCCGGGCCGCGGAGCGCGCCGCGGAGCGACAGCAGGCGCGGGACGACGAGCGCCTGCAGCTCGCGCACGAGGTGCACGACGTGGTGGGCCACGGCCTCGCCGCGATCCAGATGCAGGCGGACATCGCCCTGCACCTGGGTCGGCCCGACGACGCGACGACCGCGCTCGAGGCGATCTCCCGCGCGGCGAACGAGGCGCTGACCGAGCTGCGCACGACGCTCGCGACGATCCGGCCGGGCTCCGCCGACGGCCCGGCCCGCGCGCCGACGGCGGGGATGGCCAACCTCCCCACCCTGGTCCGGCGCGTCGAGTCGGCGGGGGTCGCGGTCGACCTGACGGTCTCGGGCACGCCGCGGCACCTGCCCGCCGCCGTCGACCTCGCCGCCTACCGTCTGCTGCAGGAGGCGCTGACGAACGTGGTGCGACACGGGGCGGAGGCCGCCGCGCGGGTCGAGGTGGCCTACGAGCCGGAGCGGGTGCGGCTCGCGGTGCGCAACCGGCGCGCCCCCGGCGCCCCGTACGTGGCGGGGTTCGGCATCGCGGGGATGCGGCGCCGTGCCGAGTCCCTGGGCGGACGGCTCGACGCCGGGCCCGCCGACGGTTCCTTCGAGGTGCGGGCGGTGCTGCCCGCCGGGGGTGACACATGATCTCCGTGCTGCTGGTGGACGACCAGGACCTCGTGCGGATGGGGCTGCGTGCCCTCGTCTCGGGCGAGGAGACGATGCGTGTGGCCGGCGAGGCGGCGGACGGCCTCGCCGCGGTCGCCGAGGCCCGGCGGCTGCGGCCCGACGTCGTGCTCATGGACGTGCGGATGCCGGGGATCGACGGCGTCGAGGCCACGCGTCGCATCGCCGCGGACCCGGAGCTGTCCGGCACCCGGGTCGTGGTGCTCACCACGTTCGAGCACGACCAGTACGTCGTGGACGGCCTGCGCGCGGGAGCGAGCGGGTTCCTCCTGAAGAACACGCCGCCGGCCGACCTGCTCGCCGCGATCCGCACGGTGCACGACGGCGGCGCGCTGCTGGCGCCGTCGGCCACACGGACGCTGATCCGGGAGTTCACGACGGCGGCACCGCGTGCGCTCGAGCCGCACCCGCGGATCGGCGACCTGACCGACCGGGAGCGCGAGGTCGTCGGGCTCGTCGCCCAGGGGATGAGCAACGGTGAGATCGCCGAGCACCTCGTGATGAGCCCGGCGACCGCACGCACGCACGTCTCCCGCGCGATGATCAAGCTCTCCGCGCGGGACCGCGCCCAGCTCGTCGTCTTCGCCTTCCGGTCGGGCCTGGCGTGAGGCGCCAAACCTACTGAGGCGCCCCGTAACAAACATGTCACCGGGGGGTTCCCGACGTTTACCCGGTAGTGGTTTCATTCGGACATGAAGCTGCTCCGAACTTTTCCGAAGGATGCCTTCGAGTTCGGGCTCGCCTCGTGGCGGTGGCTGGGGCTTCGCGAGCAGACTCCGCGCTTCGCGACCTGTTTCGGCGACATCTTCCTCGAGTCGCTGGACGGATGGTGGTTCCTGGACACCGTCGAGGGCACGCTCGAGCTCCGCTGGACGACGGCCGTCCACATGTACGCCGAGCTGGAGTCGCCGGAGGGCCGCGCGACCTACCTCATGGACGACCTGGTCCGCGAGGCACGCGGCCGCGGCATCCACCTCGGCGAGGAGGACGTCTACACGTTCAACCCGCACCCGGCCCTCGGCGGGCAGCTGGGCGTCGACAGCATCGTGCCCATGCGCTTCGAGCTCGCCGTGAGCTGGCTCGGCGCCGTGCACGACCAGGTGCTGCACCACTCCGGCCAGAACCTGCCCCCGCTGCCCGACGAGGGCCGGCGGGACGCCCCGCAGGTGGCCGCCGCCTGGGACTCCGCCTGGTCCCACGACGAGACCTTCGACGTCCCGTTCGAGCAGTACCTCGCCACCACGACGTTCGCCGCCGTCGCGAGGCCGCGGCACGGCGCCCCCGCCCGCACCGCGACGCCCGCGGAACAGCCCTGGGCCGCCCGCGGCGCCGAGCCCGCCGCGGCCTGGGACGCTCCGACCGGCACCCCTGGTCCGGGGGGGGGGGGGGGGGGGG
>NZ_JABEMG010000138.1 GCF_013004695.1 Promicromonospora citrea | reverse complement strand
GTGCGCAGCCCGCGCGCGACGCCCGCCTCGTCGCGGGTCGGGGCCTCGGTGACGAGCAGGCCGAGGACGTCGGCGTCCTCCTGCGGCCCCGCCGTCCCGGCGACCTCCGCGCGGACCTCGCGGGCCGGGCGCCGCACGGCCGGGTCCCACTGCGGGCCGACCGCCGTGGCCAGGGGCTTGAGCGGCTCGAGGCCGGCGCCGCCGTCGTCCTGGGCCGTGAGACGGGCGAGCGGGGTGTTCTCGGCGTCGGTGAGCACGGTGGCGGTGCGCGACGTGCCGAGCGGCCCGACGGCCGCGCCGGCCAGGGCGCTCGCGAGGGCCGCGGGGCTGATCGCGCCGCCGAGCGCCAGCTCGAGGAGGTCCAGCTCGTCGTCGGACAGGACGCGTGCGGGGGAGGAGTCGGTCATCGGTGCGGGCTCGTCTCTGCTGGGTCGTCGGCCGGGTCGTCTGCCGGGTCTGCCGGGTCTACCGGGTCGTGGGCGGGGTCCTCCGCCGGGTCGCCTGTCGTCCCGCGCTCCGCCGCCCCGTAGCGGCGGCGCACCTGGAACCACACGAGGTTGCCGAGCACGAGGGCTGCCGCCGCGGCGCCGAGCACGACGGGCAGGCTCGCGCCGAGGAGCTTGAGCGCCGAGGCGAGGAGCAGCACGGCCAGGGCGCGCCGGATGATGCCGCCGGGGGCCCGGGAGGAGACGTGCGCGCCGAACCAGGCGCCCGGGACCGCGCCCACGAGCAGCGAGGTCGTCAGGTCGAGCGAGAAGTCGCCGTACAGCACGTGGCCCAGCGAGGCCGCCGCGACGAGCGGCACAGCCTGCACGAGGTCGGTGCCGACGAGCTGGGACGCCTTGAGCGCGGGGTAGAGCAGCAGGAGCACGACGATGACGACGGACCCGGCGCCGACGGACGTCATGCCGACCAGGAGACCTGCGACCGCGCCGAGGACGGCCGTCGGCACCGGGCGGACCACGAGCTCGCGCGGCGCCGTCGGCCGCGACGGTCCCTCGCCGAGCGCCGTGCGGCTCCGGAGCATCTGGAGCAGGGCGCGGACGACCAGGCCGAGGGAGGCGACGAGCAGGGCGACGCCGAGCACGCGCTGCAGCACGGTGTCCAGCGAGCCCTGGTACGGCAGGGCCCGGATGAGCAGCGCGCCGCAGAACGCCGCGGGTACGGAGCCGACGCAGAGCCACAGCACGAGGCGGAGGTCGACGGTCCGCCGCCGCAGGTGCACGAGCGCGCCGGCCGGCTTCATGAACAGGCTCGCGACCACGTCGCTCGAGACGGCCGTGAGCGGGTCGACCCGGAAGACGAAGATGAGCATCGGCGTCATGAGCGCCCCGCCGCCCATGCCGGTCAGGCCGACGACGAAGCCGACGGCGAGCCCGCCGAGGACGAGGGCCGGGTCGACGGTCACGGCAGCACCCGTCCGCCCGACCCGGCCGATGGCCCATCATTCCGGTCGGTTTTATAGGTAAAAGATGTGGGTCGATCGGCGATCAGCACGGATTGGCCCCCCTGGCAGTGGATCGCATGCACGAATGGTAGCCTCGGCGCGGTCGCCGGTGTTCCGCCCGGCAGCTCGCCCGGACCGGGCGGGCGGGGCCGCTACCCGGGGACAGGTCCGCCCGTCAGGGCCCCGCAGGCAGGGGCCCGCAGACCTCTCAGACCTGGAGACCGATGAGCTCGCACCCTCCCGCCCTGCCGTCGGCGGGGCTCGACGACGACGCCCTCGCCCACGCGCTCGCCGCCGGGGCCGCCGAGGTACTGCTGGCGCTGCGCGCCGAGGTGGACGCCGCGGGCGGCTCGTTCGAGGCCCGCCCGTTCAAGGACGCCGGCGACGCCGCCGCCCAGGCGTGGCTCGCCGAGGCGCTCGCCGCCGCCCGCCCCGCCGACGCCGTGCTCTCCGAGGAGGCCGCCGACGACCCGGCGCGTCTCACGGCGGACCGGGTCTGGATCATCGACCCGCTCGACGGCACGCGCGAGTTCGCGGAGCGACCCGCACCCGACGCCTCCGCAGGGCAGTGGCGGGACGACTTCGCGGTGCACGTCGCGCTGTGGCAGCGGGGCGTCGGGCTCACGGCGGGGGCCGTCGCGCTCCCGGCCCGCGGCCAGGTGCCGACCACCGCCGACGGCGTGACGACGGACGACCGGAGCGCCGCCGTCCTGGCGGGCGAGCGCCCGCTGCGCCTCGCGGCGAGCCGCAGCCGTCCGCCGGAGTTCGTGGCGGCGCTCGCCGAGCGCGACGACGTGGAGCTGGTCCCGATGGGCTCGGCCGGCGTCAAGGTGCTCGCCGTGGCCGACGGTACGGTGGACGCCTACGTCCACGCCGGCGGCCAGTACGAGTGGGACTCCGCGGCGCCCGTCGCCGTCGCCCGGTCCCGCGGGCTGGTGTGCACCCGGCTGGACGGTGCACAGCTCGAGTACAACCGGGAGAGCCCGTGGCTCCCCGACCTGTTCGTATGCCCCCCGGCACTCGTCGCGCACCTGCGCGGCCTGCTCGACACCGTCGGTGTCGCGTCCGTGGTCGGGGCAGATCGCAAGGAAGGTGCCCAGCCGTGAAGAGTCACGTCCTGAGCCAGCTGCGCAGCCTCGAGGCCGAGAGCATCCACATCATGCGCGAGGTGGTCGCCGAGATGCAGCGGCCCTGTCTGCTGTTCTCCGGCGGCAAGGACTCCATCGTCATGCTCCACCTCGCGGCCAAGGCGTTCGCCCCCGCGCGGATCCCGTTCCCGATCATGCACGTCGACACGGGCCTGAACTTCCAGACCGTGCTCGACTGCCGGGACCGGTGGGTGCAGCGCACGGGCGTCCAGCTCGTCGTCGCCTCCGTGCAGGAGGCGATCGACCGCGGCCTGGTGCAGGAGGAGCCCAACGGCTCCCGCAACCGGATCCAGACGCCGGTGCTGCTCGAGGCCGCGGAGAAGCACGGCTTCGACGCCCTGTTCGGCGGCGGCCGCCGCGACGAGGAGAAGGCGCGTGCCAAGGAGCGCGTGTTCTCCTTCCGCGACGACTTCGGCCAGTGGGACCCCAAGAACCAGCGCCCGGAGATCTGGAACCTCTACAACGGCCGCGTCCACCAGGGCGAGTCCATCCGGGTGTTCCCGCTGTCCAACTGGACCGAGCTCGACATCTGGTCCTACATCGAGGCCGAGGACATCGACCTGCCCGACCTGTACCTCGCCACGGAGCGCGAGGTCGTCGAGCGCGGCGGCATGCTCTACGAGGTCAACGAGTTCACGCCGCTCAAGGACGGCGAGGTCGCCACGGTCCGGTCCACCCGGTACCGCACCGTCGGCGACGCGAACCTCACCGCGTGCGTCGAGTCCGGCGCCGCGACGCTGCGCGAGGTCGTCGAGGAGGTGGCGGCCGTGCGTCTCACCGAGCGCGGCGCCACGCGCGGTGACGACAGGGTCAGCGAGGCCGCCATGGAGGACCGCAAGAAGGAAGGCTACTTCTGATGACGACGACGCTCCCCGAGCCCGGTCACACCCAGCCGTCGGGCGCGGTCGTCAGCGGCGACCTGCTGCGCTTCGCCACGGCCGGTTCCGTGGACGACGGCAAGTCGACCCTGATCGGCCGCCTGCTGTTCGACAGCAAGTCGATCTTCGCCGACCAGCTCGAGTCGGTCGAGCAGGTGAGCAGGGACCGTGGCAACGACTACGCGGACCTCTCGCTCCTGACGGACGGCCTGCGCGCCGAGCGCGAGCAGGGCATCACCATCGACGTGGCCTACCGCTACTTCGCGACGCCGAAGCGCAAGTTCATCATCGCGGACACGCCCGGCCACATCCAGTACACCCGCAACATGGTCACCGGCGCCTCGACGGCCGACGTCGCCCTCATCCTGGTCGACGCGCGCAAGGGTGTCGTCGAGCAGTCCCGCAGGCACACGTTCCTCGCGACGCTGCTGGGCGTGCCGCACGTCGTCGTCTGCGTGAACAAGATGGACCTCGTCGACTACGACGAGGCGGTCTTCGAGAACATCCGCAGGGAGTTCGCCGAGTTCGCCTCCCGGCTGCGGGTGCCCGACCTGACGTTCATCCCGGTGTCGGCCCTGCAGGGCGACAACGTGGTGACGCGGTCGGAGAACATGCCGTGGTTCGACGGCTCGCCGCTGCTCAGCCACCTGGAGCGGCTGCACGTGGCGTCGGACCGCAACCTGGTGGACGTGCGGTTCCCCGTGCAGTACGTGATCCGGCCGCAGCAGAACGACGCGCGCGACTACCGCGGCTACGCGGGCACCGTCGCGTCGGGCGTCATGAAGCCGGGCGACCGCGTGCTGGCCCTGCCCGCCGGTCTGGAGACGACGATCGCGTCGATCGACACGGCGGACGGCCCGGTGGCCGAGGCGTTCCCCCCGATGTCGGTCACGGTGCGCCTCACCGACGAGATCGACATCTCGCGCGGCGACATGATCTGCCGTCCCAACAACGCCCCCACGGTCACGCAGGACGTCGACGCGCAGATCTGCTGGATGGACGAGTCGGCGTCGCTGGTGCAGGGCAAGAAGTACGCGATCAAGCACACGACCCGGTGGGCGCGGGCGATGGTCAAGCAGATCAACTACCGCGTCGACGTGAACACGCTGCACCGGGACGAGGAGGCGAGCGAGATCCGGCTGAACGAGATCGCGCGCATCCGGCTGCGCGTGACCCAGCCGCTGTTCGTCGACTCCTACCAGGCCAACCGGCAGACCGGGGCGTTCATCCTCGTCGACGAGGCGACCAACAAGACGGTCGCCGCCGGCATGATCGGCGGCACGGTCCAGCAGTACTGACGCCCGGTCGCCGACCGGCCCCTGACGGGCCCGTGGCCGAGCCTTGACCAGGGTCCTGACCAGGCATCGAGCCCGGCCGGGGACCCGGCATCGAGCCCGGCCGGTCCTGGTACGCTGCCCAGCGCCGGAAGGCCGCCGGCCCCGCGCCGGCGGCCTTCCTCCGTCGCAGGACGGACGCCCGTCACCGCGGTCGCCGCGAGGTGCCCGGCCGTGGCGGGCTCGCCGACCCGGAGGTACCCCAGGTGACCGCAGTCCTCACCCCGCCGCAGCATGCGCCGGGCGGGCCGGACGTGGTCGCCCGCGTGCCGCGGCTGGGGCACATCCCCGAGCTGCACGGACTGCGCGGGCTCGCGCTGGCCCTCGTGGTCGCGTTCCACCTGTTCGGCGACGGGCGGGTGTCCGGCGGCGTCGACGTCTTCCTCGTCCTCTCGGGCTACCTGGCCACGCGGTCGCTGTTCGGCCGCCGGCGCAGCCTGGCCGAGCACTACGGGCGCACCTTCTCCCGGCTCGTCGGCCCCGCCCTCGTGGTCCTCGCCGCGACCGCCGGCCTCGCGTGGTGGGCCATGCCCAGCGGGACCTGGGTGCAGACGGGGCGGGAGATCCTCGCCTCGGCGCTCTACGTCGTGAACTGGGAGATGATCTCCGGCCAGCTCGCGTACGGTGCGGCGGGCCCCGGCACCAGCCCGGTGCAGCACTTCTGGTCGATGTCCGTCCAGGGACAGTTCTTCCTCGTCTGGCCGCTCGTGGTGACCCTCGTGGCCGTCCTCGCCCACCGCCTGTGGATCAGCGCGCGCGACGTGCTGCTCGTGGTGGTGCTCGGCACGACGGTCGCGTCGTTCGTCTTCGCGCTCCACCTGCACGGCGTGGACCAGCAGGTGGCCTACTTCCACTCGTGGGCGCGGTTCTGGGAGCTCGGCGTCGGCGCGCTCCTCGCGGTGGTGCAGCCGTGGGTGCACGTGGCGCGGCCGCTGCGTCCGGTGCTCGCCTGGGCGGGCCTCGGCCTCGTCGTCTCGAGCGGTTTCGTGCTCGACGGCGGCGCGCTGTTCCCCGGCCCCCTGGCACTGTGGCCCGTCGCGGGCGCGCTGCTCGTGCTCGTGGGCTCGGGCGGCCCGGCCGCGTGGGGCCCGCGGCGCCTGCTCGAGCTGGCGCCGCTGCGTCTCGTGGCCGACATCTCGTACGCGCTGTACCTGTGGCACTGGCCGCTGCTCATCGCCTACCTGAACCACACGGGCCGGGACCGGATCGACCCGCTCGGCGCGGCAGCGGTCCTCGCGGTCTCGGTGGCGCTGTCGTGGCTCACGACGAAGCTCGTGGCCGACCCGGCGCAGCGCTTCCAGGTGCGGTTCGGCGGGGTGCGCGCCCTGGTCGCCGCGACGGCCGCCGTCGCTGTCGCGGCGTCGGGCTCCGTGGTCGGCCTGCGGCTGCTGGAGCAGCGGGACGAGGCGCTGCTGGCGGCCGCCCAGCAGCCCGTCGACCCCGCGGCCTACCCGGGCGCGCTCGCGCTGAGCCCCACGTTCCACCCGACGGTGGTCGCCGACGTGGCCGTGCTGCCCGCCCCCCAGGTCGCCCCGCGTGACCTGCCGGCGGTCGAGGAGGAGGGGTGCGTCCAGGGCAACTCGAACGCCCCGGGGACGGACGCCCCGCTGGCCTGCGTGCTCAACGACCCGCCGGAGGCCGACCACCTGGTCGTCATGGTGGGTGACTCGCACATCGTCCAGTGGGCCCCCGCGATGCGGGAGGTCGGCCGCACGGAGGGCTGGCGGGTGCTGCTCATGGGCCGCCACGGCTGTCGGCTGGCCGCGCCGACCGGCGAGCCCGGGTCCCTGGACCGGTGCTGGTCGTGGCGCCTCAACGTGCTGGACGAGCTGGAACGGCTGCGTCCGGACGCCGTGGTCGTCGTCGGCAGCCGCACGTCGACGACGAGGCCGGGCGACGTCGTCGTCCCGCGCGAGGCGCGCGCGTGGCGCCGGCTCGCGCAGGCAGGCATCCGGGTGGTCACGCTGCGGGACAACCCCCGGTTCCCGTTCCAGGTGCCCGCGTGCGTCGAGCAGGTGGCCTCGGGCGAGGCAACGGGCTCGGGGCCGGGCGCGGCGGCGCCGTGCAGCAGACCGCGTGCCGAGGTGTACTCGCCGGTCGACCCCGTCGCGACGTCGGACAAGGTGCCCGACTCGGTGGTGCGCATCGACCTGACGCGCTTCCTCTGCGGTGACGTGCTCTGCGAGGGCGTGGTCGGGAACGTCCTGATCTACCGCGACGACAACCACCTCACCGCGACCTACGCCGAGACGCTGGCACGGCCGCTGCGCCGGGCGCTGCAGGTGCGGTGCCCGTGGCTGTTCGTCGCCCCCGAGGACAGCGAGGGCGTGGAGAGCGCCGACGTGGGGAGCCCGCCCGTCCGCGAGCGGTTCTGACGCGGACGGGCGGGCTCGCTCGGCGGGCGGTCAGCGGGTCACGGCCTCCAGGGCGTCGACCACGCCGTCGCCGTAGTACCCGTTGTCCGCGGGCGTGCCCACGCACACCGGACCCGAGGCGGTGGTGCACTCGTGGTCGTCCGCCTGGGCCCGGACGGCGGCCTCCAGCCGGGCGGGGCTCCACCGCGGGTGGGCCGACTTCAGGAGCGCCAGGACGCCCGCGACGTGCGGCGACGCCATCGACGTGCCGCTCTTGAGGCCCCAGGTGCCGTCGAGCGTCGTGGACAGGATCGAGCTGCCCGGCGCCGCGACGTCGATCACGCCGAGGCCGCGGTTGGAGAACGAGCTCAGTGCGCCGGTCTGCGTCACCGACGACGTCGTGACCACGCCGTCCAGCTCGGCGGGGATGTCCTCGCAGCCGGAGTTGATGACGCGCTGCACCGGGGTCGAGTCGTTCGGGCTGGAGGAGTCGGCCGTGTTGTTCGCCAGGTCGGTCGCGGCGTTGCCCGCGGCGGCGGCGTGCACGGCCCCGCGGCGGGTCGAGAACTCGACCGCACGGCGCACGGCCTCCTTCGCGGCCGCCTGGTCCGGCTGGTCCTCGCACCAGTACATGAACGGGTCCACGTAGTAGGAGTTGTTGGTGACGTCCATCCGCTGCAGGCCCGCCCAGACGAACCCGCAGACCGCGTACTCGGGGTAGATGAACCCGTCGTCGTTGACGACCTTGACCGACGCGAGCCGCACGCCGGGAGCCACGCCCACGATGCCGACGCCGTTGCGCGCCGCGGCGATGGTGCCGGCGACGTGGGTGCCGTGGTCGGAGGTCGTGGGCAGCCAGCCCGTCGCGGAGCGGTCGGGGCGGCCGCCGTCGGAGCAGTTCACCGAGCGGCGGGGGTCGACCTGATCGGCCAGGTCGGGGTGCGAGGCGTCGATCCCCGAGTCCAGCACGCCGACGACGACGTCGGAGGAGCCCGGGTCGATCTCGATCGCCTGGTCGGCCTTGATCATGGCCATGTCCCACTGGGTCACCTCCCCGGGGTCGGGGTCGGCGGCGCTGCGGGACGGCCCGTCGACGGTGCCGGCGTCCTGCTTGGTCGCCCGGCCGGTGACGGCCTTGCCCGGCCGCACGCCGCCGGGCGCCTCGGCGCCCGGGGTGCCCTCGGTCGGCGACACCGTGCGGGTGGCGCCCACGGACTCGACCACGTGGTGCCGGTCGGCCGCGACCACGTCGGCGCGGAACGAGCCGTTCGCGGAGTGCGCCACGACCACGCCGATCTGCGGCCAGGCCTGCACGACGACGCCGTCGGCCCGTTCGACGGCGCGCGCGGCCAGGGCCGTCGGCGCCGCGCCGGGGCGCTCCGTGTTCACGACGTAGGAGAACAGGGCTCCGTCCGGTGTGTCGATCGGCACTGGCGTCGACGGCGGCTCGTCGGCGGCGTAACCTGCCGCTGTGCCGAGCCCGGTCAGTGCGAGTGCCGTCGCGGTGGCGACGGCGAGTGCTCGCCGGTGAGGGGAGACGCGCATGCTTCACTCTCCTGTGGGTGATGGGCAGGTCCTCCTGCGGGACCCGTAGGGCAACCTACGCGCCATCGCCCGGTTCGTCCTCGCGCCGCCCCGGATGAACCGCCGCCGGAACGACACGTTTTCACCCGCCGGCCCCGCCTGTGGCACAGTGAACCGTCCTGACCCCGACACGAAGAGTCCCCTCGACCTGATGACGGCAACGACGACAGCCCCGGCCGCCACCACCCACCGGGCTCCCAGCAGCCCCGTCCGGCCCCGCAGAACGTTCCGCCCCGAGGTCCAGGCCCTGCGCGCGCTCGCAGTGCTGCTCGTGGTGATCTACCACATCGACCCCGCCGTCCTGCCCGGCGGGTACATCGGGGTCGACGTCTTCTTCGTCATCTCCGGCTTCCTCATCACCGGCCACCTCTGGCGCGAGGCGTCGAGCACGGGCCGGGTCAGCCTGGCGAAGTTCTGGGCCGCCCGCGCGCGGCGCATCCTGCCCGCCTCGCTCGTCACCACGATCGGCGTGATCGTCATCGCGTTCGTGCTGCTGCCGCCCTCGCTGGTGGAGTCGTGGTGGAAGCAGGCGCTGGCCTCCGTGCTCTACGTCGAGAACTGGGCGCTCGCGGCCGAGGCGGTCGACTACCAGGCCGCGACCAACGAGCCCACGGCGTTCCAGCACTTCTGGTCGCTGGGCGTGGAGGAGCAGTTCTACCTGTTCTGGCCGCTGCTCGTGCTCCTCGGCCTCGCGCTGTGGGGCGGGGCGCGCCGCGTCGTCGTCCGCGACCCCGCCCGGTTGCGGCGGATCCTGCTGGCCCTGTTCGGCGCGGTCCTGGTCGCCTCGTTCGTGTGGGGCGTGCAGCAGTCGCTCGCCGACGACCCGGTGGCGTACTACTCGACGTTCACGCGCGTCTGGGAGCTCGCCGTCGGCGGCGTGCTGGCCCTGCTCGTGCAGGACACGGCACGCTTCGCGCCGCTGCGCAACACCCTCGCGGTGTTCGGGGCGGCGACCATCGTCGCGGCGGCCTGCGTGCTCGACGACGGCACCCCGTTCCCCGGGTTCGCGGCGCTCGCGCCGACGTTGGGCGCGTGCGCCGTGATCGTCGCGGGACGCACGTCCGGTCCGGGGTCGCTGCGCACGGTCACCGAGTCGTGGGGCGTGCAGCGGCTGGGCGACATCTCGTACTCGCTCTACCTGTGGCACTTCCCGGTGATCGTCTTCTTCGGTCTCTACACCGGCCGGGAGCCGCGGTTCACCGACGTCATGGTGATCCTCGTGGCGTCGTTCGCGATGGCGATCGCCAGCTACACCCTGGTCGAGCAGCCGGTGCGCACCGCCGGGTGGTTCCGGGCGAACGGGCGCATGCTCGTGACCGCCCTCGTCGCGATGGTCGTGGTCACGGGCCTCGTCCTCACGCTGCCGCTGCGCGTGCACGGCATCGTCGAGCGCTGGGACGCGAACGCCCGCGAGGCGGCGGCCGAGGCCGACGAGACCATCCCCGAGGGCATCGAGCGGGACTTCGCGCCGTTCGTCGACGGGAGCACCGCGATCTCGCCCAACCCGATGAAGGCGGCGGAGGACAAGCACCCGGGGGTGGACGCGTGCCAGGCCGCGCAGCGCGCGACCGTGACGCCCCGGTGCGAGTTCGGTGTCACCGACGACCCGGCGGCGACCGTCGCCGTCGTCGGCGACTCGCACGCCGCCATGTTCACCGAGCCGGTCACCCGGGTGGCCACCGAGCGCGGGTGGCGCGTGGTCACCTACCTGCACTCCGCGTGCCCGTACAGCGCGGGGTCCCGGGTCGGCGACAGCCCGGAGGTCGACGCCTGCAACGCCGCCAACGCGCGCACGCGCGCCGAGCTGCGCGAGCTCGCACCCGACGTGGTGGTCACCGCGTACCAGGAGTCCTACTCGCTCGCCCGCTACGGCGAGGAGGGTCCCGCCGCCGGGCTGGCCGAGGTGTGGAACGAGCTGGCCGACCTGGGCGCGCAGGTCGTCGTCCTGCGGGACACCCCGCACGCGCGCGAGGACGTCATCGAGTGCGTCACCGAGAACTACACCGACCCGGCGCAGTGCGACCAGCCGCGCGAGGACGCCCTCGCCGGCCGCCGGACGGTGCCCGCCGCGCTCGAGGCGGCACCACGCGCGACGTCGGGCGACGTGCTCGACCTGTTCTGCGACGAGACGACGTGCCCCGCGGTGATCGGCAACGTGCTGGTGTACCGCGACCCGAACCACGTGACGCGCACCTACATGGACCAGGTCACCGACCGGGTCCGCGAGATCCTCCCCGAGGTCCGCTGACGAGGCGGCCCGGCCGGTTCGCCGGCCGGGCCGCGCGCCGCCCTGCGAGCCGGGCGTCCCGGCCGTAGCGTGCTGGGATGGAGCCTCGCACCGCCGCGCAGCCCGGTCCGCCGTCAGCCGTCCCCCGTGCGACGACTCGTGCCACGACCCGGGCGCGGGTCCGCGGCAGGGTCCGGCGGCGGCGCTGGGCGGGCGGGCTGGTC
>NZ_JABEMG010000137.1 GCF_013004695.1 Promicromonospora citrea | reverse complement strand
CCAACTACTTCGTCGACTACTCCCTGGTCATGGGCGGCGTCTTCCTGGTCACCCTGCCCCTGCTCATCATGTTCGTCTTCGTCGGCAAACAACTCGTCGCCGGCATCATGCAAGGAGCCGTGAAGGGCTAGCTCGCCGGACCGGGCAGGGCCACCGTCCGCGACACGCCCGACGACAGCGTCACCCGCACGCGGTCGGTGCCCTCCACCACGACGCGCGGTGCCCGGTCGAGCTCGAGGCCCGTCCGCCCGAGCCCGACCAGCACCGCGTGCACGGTCGTCCCGGCGTCCCGCGCCGTCGTCACCGACGGCACGCGCACGTGCGGGCCGAAGGCGCCCTCACCCGCATCGGCGACCTCGGGCTCGCCGTCGTGCCCCAGCAGGGGGACGAGCACGCCGGTCAGGCCGTCCCGGCCGGTCACCCGCACGCCGCCGGCGACGTGCTCGACCACCGGCGGCTCGTCCCCCGCCACGGCCCAGCCGCTGTCCCGCACGGCCAGGGCCGCGCCCGCGTCGACACGGTGCACGCGCAGCTCCCACGGACCGTCGAGCACGCTGACGGTCACGACGCGGGCGCCGGGTTCCGGCGTGACCGCCCCGGCATCGTCGCCCCACACCGGGGTGTGCCAGGACGCCGCGGCGCCGTCGGGCGCGGGCAGGCGGTGGATGCGCGTGCGCCGCGAGACCTGCGCCCCCGCCGCGGGACCGCTCCGGACGAGGCCGACGTGGTTGTCCGGCACGACGTGCGCTCCGGCGCCGAGCACGGGCGCCGTCGCGGTCGAGTAGGCCAGCCGCGTGTACAACGGGTCGCCCGGCGCCCCCGGGCGGTGGTGGTCGGTGCCGTGGTTGGCCACCCGCACGACGCCGTCGGCCGCCGAGACCACCAGCCCCGGGGCCGCGAGCGTGCGCGCCGGCGCGGGCTGCGCGGCGGGCAGCGGCTCCTCCGCGGCCGTCCAGAACGGGTCCGCGGGATCGACCAGCAGGCACACGAACGCCTTGGACAGCCAGAACGGCGACGCCGGTGCGGAGTACCCCTGGACCATCGGCCGGTACGGGCCGAACCAGCCGAGGGACGGCACGCCGTCGGGGCCGATCGCGCCGCGGTCCAGGAAGTACCGCAGCATCGCGCTCGCGAGGTGCCGCACCTGGCCCGGCGGGCAGGGCGAGGTGCCGTCGAGCACGGCCGCGACCGGCGCCGCCGCCGCGGCCCAGCGGTAGGTCAGCGAGCGGCCGAGGAACAGCGGGGCGCCGTCGGCCCCGACGAGATCCACGTAGCCGGCGAGGAACTGCGCCATCCGCTCGCGGTGCGCCGGGCGCAGCACGGCCGCGGCGCGCGCAAGGCGCGACCCGGGGTCGAGCGCCGCGCACATCCGGTGCCACAGCACGGGGTAGAACTGCATGGCCCAGCCCGCGTAGTGGTCGAACCGGTCGCCGCCGCCCGCGCCGTCGCGGTACCAGCCGCCGACGACGACGAACTCCTCGAGCCGCGCCAGGTCGCCCTCGACCACCTCGTGCTGCGCCGCGGTCAGGGACTGCCCGGTCGACGCGACGAACGTCGCCACGACCACGCGGAACCAGTGCCAGTTGTTGTCCGGCACCGGCACGGTGAACACTCCGAGCAGCCAGTCGGTCACCCGGTCGCGCTGCGCGCCGGTCAGCCGGTCCCAGATCCAGGCGCGCGTCTCGTGCAGCGCGAGCGCGACCGACGCGGCCTCCACGACGGTCTGCTTGTCCTCGAGCGTGATGCGCGGCCACGCCTCGGGATGCCCCGGGTCGGTACCCGCCACGAGGCCCGCCGTGTACCGCTCCACGAGCTCCTCGTCGGCCTCGCCCGTGCCGGACAGCCGCCAGCCCAGCAGCAGGAACGTGCGGGCGTAGCCCTCGAGACCGTCGCAGTCCGGGCCGTTCCAGGACGGCGGTCCGGGCAGCGGGATCCGTGCGCCGCCCGGCGAGGCGTACCGGGCCGCCGCGTGCAGCAGGCCGTCGGCCGCGGCCACCCAGTGCTCGCGGGTGTACCCGGTCAGCGGGCTCGTGCGGTCGTCGGGTGCGGGGGCGGGCCCCCACGCGGCGGGCCAGGGCGTCGTCATGACCTGATCCTCACGGCGGCTCCCCCCGGCGTCCACCGAAGGTGATCGCTTATGATCGGTTCGCTCGCCGCGGCCCGCACGGCCGCCCGGCAGACGGCACAGTGGCCGACGTCCGGTGGAGCGCGAGGAGGCCACATGACCGCGAGCGAACGGGAGCTGGTCGTCCGCCGCCGCTCCGCCATCCTCACCGAGCTGCGGCTGCACGGGTCCGTGCGCGTGGTCGAGATCGCCGAGCGGTTCAACGTCTCGCTGGTCACCGCGCGCCGCGACGTCGCGGCCCTCGCGCGGGAGGGCAAGCTGCAGCGCGTGCACGGCGGCGGCGTGCTCGTCCCCACGGCCGAGGACGACGGCGACCGGCGCGGCGTGCTCGGCGTCGTCGTGCCGTCGGGGCACGGGTACTTCCAGGAGATCCTCGCCGGGGCACGGCAGGCCGCGCGCGAGGCGGGCGTCCGGCTCGTGCTCGCGACGTCGTACTACGACGAGTCCGAGGAGAGCCGCATCGTCGAGCGCCTGCGCCGGGCCCGCGTGGACGGCCTGCTCATCGCCACGGCGCGGCCGGCGGACGAGCGTCTGCCCGCGTGGTTCTCGTCCTTCGACAAGCCCGTGGTGCTCGTCGAGCGCCAGTGCGACGTGCTGCCCGTCGACTACGTGCGCTCCGAGCACGAGGCCGGCGTCCAGGTGGCGCTCGACCACCTCGCCCGCGAGGGACACGAGCGGGTGGCGCTGGCCGTGCGCTCGAGCACGCCGACGTCGGTGCACCTCGTGGCCGGGTTCGAGCGCACGATCGCCGCGCACAGGAAGCTCCGGGCCCCCTTCCCGCCCGTGCGGTTCCTCGTCGAGGAGCACGACCTGTCGGGGCGCAACGCCGCCCTGGAGTCGATCCTCGACGACTGCCTCGCCACCGGCACCACCGCCGTCGTGGTGCACTCCGACGACGACGCCGTCGCGCTGCTCGGCCTCGCGCTGGAGCGCGGCACGCGCGTGCCCGAGGACCTGTCGATCGTGGCCTACGACGACGTGCTCGCGTCGCTCGGCTCCGTGCCGCTGACCGCCGTCGCGCCGCCGAAGCAGGACGTCGGCCGGCTCGCCGTCTCGGTCGCCGCGCACCGCATGGTCGCGGGCCGCCGGGCCGCCACGCAGCGCGTCCGACTGGTGCCACGGCTCGTCGCCCGCCGCTCGACCGCGCCGCCCCGGAGACGGTCGGACGAGCGCTCGGACGATCGCTTGTGATCGCTTGCGGGGGGGCACGACCGCCGTGCGCGCCGGACGGTGCGCATGATGCTCGGGACGACCCCGACGACGAGGATGGCAGCCGTGTCCCGACCCACACCGCGGACGATCTCGTTCGCCATGCGGCCCGGCCTGCGGCCGATGCTGTTCGACGACGCCGCCGAGCGGCGGCTCGCGACGCTCGGCGAGGTCCGCACCGAGGTCGTCGCCGACCTCGCGGACCCGGCGGCGCGCGACCTGCTGCGCACCACCGACGTGCTCGTCACGGGGTGGGGCTGCCCGCCCATCGTGCCCGGGCGCGGCGTCACCGACCGGCTCCAGGCCGTGGTGCACGCCGCGGGCACGGTGAAGAACCATCTGCCCGACGAGTTCTGGGCATCCGGCATCGCCGTCAGCTCCGCCGCGGACGCGAACGCCGTGCCCGTCGCGGAGTACACCGTCGCGCAGATCCTGCTCGCCAACAAGCAGGTCGACGCGATGCGCGCCGCCTACCGCGCCGAGCGCACCGCGGCGGACTGGAACGAGCGCTTCCCGGCCGCCGGCAACTACCGGCGCACGGTCGGTGTCGTGGGCGCCTCCCGCATCGGGCGCCGGGTGCTCGCGCACCTGGCCGCGTTCGACCTCGACCTGCTGCTGCACGACCCGTACGTCGACGACGCCGGCGCCCGCGCGCTCGGCGCCCGCCGGGTCGGGCTGGACGAGCTCTTCGCCGCGAGCGACGTCGTGACGCTGCACGCGCCCGACCTGCCCGAGACGCACCACCTGGCCGACGCCCGCAGGCTCGCGCTCATGCGGCCCGGCGCCGTGCTGGTCAACACCGCCCGCGGCGCGCTCGTCGACACCGCCGCGCTCACCGACGCCGTCGTGGCCGGCCGCCTGCGCGCCGTGCTCGACGTCACCGAGCCGGAGGTGCTCCCGGCCGGCTCGCCCCTGTACGACCACCCGGACGTCGTCCTCACCCCGCACGTCGCCGGCTCGACCGGCGGCGAGCTGCGCCGCCTCGGCGACGCCGCGGTCGACGAGGTCGAGAGCTGGGTCCGCACGGGCACCTTCCGCAGGCCCGTGCTCGCCGAGACGCTCGCCGTCACGGCGTAGCAGAACCGCACAAGACAGCCGTCGACCCGGCGGCAGGAAAGAGGACGACGTGGTCCGCAACCCGTGGCGCACCGGTGCGCCGCTGCTCGTGCTGCTCCTCGCGGCGGGCGCCCTGCCCGTCGCGGCGGTGCCCGCACAGACCGCCCTGCCCCAGACCGCCCAGGAGGACGAGGAGCTCGTCCTCAACGGCACCTTCGACGAGACCCACAAGCCCTGGTGGAGCAACGCGGGCATGACACCCGACGTCTCGACCGGCGAGCTGTGCGTCGACGTGCCGGACGTGGCCGACCCCTGGAACGCGATCGTCGGGCAGAACGACCTGGCGCTGCGCCCGGGCGGGCGGTACACGCTCACGCTCACGGCTCGCGCGGACCGCGCCTTCGAGCTGCGGCCCCGGGTCCAGCCCACCGACGGCGGAGCGGCGTACCTGTCGACGGGTACGCCGGTCGGCACGACGCCGCGGACCGTCTCGTTCACGTTCACCGCGCCCGAGGGCGAGCTGCCCGTGAACAACACCCTCCAGCTCCACCTCGGCGGCCAGGGCGCCGCGACGGTCTGCCTCGACGACGTCAGCCTCGTCGGCCCGCCGTACCGGTACGTGCCCGACACCGGCCCCGCGGTCAAGGTCAACCAGGCCGGCTACCTCCCCCGCGGCCCCAAGCACGCCACGGTGGTCACCGCGGCGACGAAGCCCCAGCCGTGGCGGCTCGAGGCCGCGGACGGCGCCGTGCTCGCCACGGGCAGGACGACCCCGCGCGGCACCGACCCCACGTCCGGGGAGAACGTCCACACCGTCGACTTCTCGCGGTACCGGGGCACCGCGCGCGGCGCACGTCTGACGACGGGCGGCGTCACGAGCCACCCGTTCGACGTCGCCGCGGACGTCTACCAGGACCTGCGCACCGACGCGATGCGGTTCTTCTACACGAACCGCTCGGGTGTCGCGATCGACGGCGACGTCGCAGGCCAGGAGTACGC
The DNA here is from genome assembly GCF_013004695.1 of Promicromonospora citrea. GTDB lineage: Bacteria > Actinomycetota > Actinomycetes > Actinomycetales > Cellulomonadaceae > Promicromonospora > Promicromonospora citrea. The sequence goes on along the minus strand of NZ_JABEMG010000137.1, from coordinate 5,890 downwards.
GCGCCCGGCCGGCCACGTCGGCGTCGCGCCCAACCAGGGCGACCAGGCCGTGCCCTGCCAGGAGCCCAAGCCCTGGATGGATGACTGGACCTGCGACTACACGCTCGACGTCACGGGCGGCTGGTACGACGCGGGCGACCACGGCAAGTACGTCGTCAACGGCGGCATCGCCACCCACCAGCTCCTGTCGGCCTACGAGCGCACGCTGCACGCCCGGGTCGTCGACGACGGCGCGCTGGGCGACTCGACGCTGCACGTGCCCGAGCGCGGCAACGGCGTGCCCGACGTCCTCGACGAGGCGCGCTGGAACCTCGAGTTCATGCTGGCCATGCAGGTGCCCGCCGGGGAGCCGCTCGCGGGCATGGCCCACCACAAGGTGCACGACGTCGCCTGGACCGGCCTGCCGCTGCTGCCGTCGGCGGACCCCCAGCCGCGCGCCCTGCACCGCCCGTCGACCGCCGCGACGCTCAACCTGGCCGCCGTCGCCGCGACCGGCGCCCGGCTGTGGGAGGACCTCGACCCCGCGTTCGCGGACGAGCTGCTGACCGCGGCCCGCACCGCCTACGACGCCGCGCAGGCGCACCCCGACCTCTTCGCGCCCCGGGAGGACGGCGAGTCCGGCGGCGGCCCCTACGCCGACGACGAGGTGAGCGACGAGCTCTACTGGGCCGCCGCGGAGCTGTACCTGACGACCGGTGAGAAGCGGTTCCGCACCGACGTGCTGCGCAGCCCGCTGCACCGCGCGGACGTGTTCACCGACGGCTTCTACTGGGGCTCGGTGGCCGCGCTGGGCCGCCTCGACCTGGCCACGGTGCCCTCCCGGCTGCCGGGCCGGCCCCTGGTGCGCCGGTCGGTCGTCGAGGCCGCCGACCACCTGGTCGCGCAGCAGCGCGCCGAGGCGTTCGGGCAGACCTACACCCCGGCCGACGGGCTGTACCCGTGGGGCTCGAACAGCTCGATGCTGAACAACCAGGTCGTCATCGCCACGGCGTTCGACCTCACGGGCGACCCGGTCTACGCCCGGTCCGTCGTCGAGGGGCTCGACTACCTCCTCGGGCGCAACGTGCTCGGCACGTCGTACGTGACCGGGTACGGCACCGTGTACGCGCAGAACCAGCACAGCCGCTGGTACGCGCACAGCCTCGACCCGGCCCTGCCGGCCCCGCCCCGCGGGACGGTGGCCGGCGGGCCGAACTCGAGCCTCCAGGACCCGGTGTCGGGCGCGTGGCTCGAGGGGTGCCTGCCGCAGTGGTGCTACGTCGACGACATCCGCGCGTGGGCGGTCAACGAGATCACCATCAACTGGAACTCGTCGCTCGCGTGGGTCGCGTCGTTCGTCGCCGACCTGGGCGACGGGGCGGTCACGCGGGGCTCAGACCCCGAGACGCGACCGTGCCATCGCCACCACCTTCCCGGCGTTCACGGTCCAGCCCACGCCGAACACCCGCGGGCCGAGCACGTGGTCGGCGTGGGGGTCCCACAGCCGCTCGCGGGCCCGCTCCAGGGTCGGCGGTCGGAACTCGTAGGGAACCACTGACGCGACCTTGCCGTGCCACGTGCGCTCCGACGCCGGGGTGCGCAGCTCCTTGATCACGGCCGCGACGGTCAGCGCGACCGCCGCGGCCGTGATCAGCCCCTTGAGCCCGCCCCGCTTGGCGGGCCGCTCCTCGCTCTTCTTCCCCATCCCGGACTCCTGTCTCTCGTGTGTGCTGGTCTGTGCCCCCTGCACGTCCTACCGCACCCGCACCGCCGCCGCCTGGACCTCCACGGCGAACGCGGTCGCCGTGCCGAGGTCCTCGCCGTCGACCTCCACGACGCGTGGCTCGGCGAGCTCGACGCGCAGGGCGCGCACCCGGCCGTGGGCCGCGCTGTCGCTGCTGACGGCCTCGACCACGCTGTCGCCGCCGCCCGCGCCCGCCGCGAGCCGCTTGAGGCCGTTGTCCCACACCATGTTGCGCACCGTGTCGGCCCAGCCGGCCGCGCCCTTCGCCGACAGCAGCAGCACGTCGAGCTCGCCGTCGCGGGGGTCGGCGTCGGGCAGCAGCGTGATGCCGCCCTGGAGCATGCCGCAGTTGCCGACCAGCAGGGTGTGCACGGTCGCGTGCTCGTCCGCACCGCCGTCGGGGGTGACGGTGACGTCGAGCGTCTCGCTGGCGGTGAGCGCGCGGCCCAGCGACTCGACGTAGGCGAGCCAGCCCACGCGGTCCTTGAGGTCGTCGTCGGTCTCGGTGATCATGTGCGCGTCGAGCCCGAACCCCGCCATGACGGCGAAGGCGAGCCGGCGCGGACCCTCGCCCAGGTCGGCCTCGAACCAGCCCAGGTCCACCGGGCGCGCCTCGGGGGCCAGCGCCCGCGCGAAGGCGGCGGGCACGTCGCCCACCGGCACGCCGAGGTTGCGCGCCAGCAGGTTGCCGGTGCCGAGCGGCACGATCGCGAGGTCGGCGTCCGCGCCCGACTCCCCCAGGTACTCGGCCACGGCGCGCACCGTGCCGTCGCCACCGGCGGCCACGAGCACCTCGGCGCCGTCCTCGACCGCCCGCGCGGCCACGCCCTGTCCCGCGTCCTCGACGCTCGTCTCGTACCAGCGCACCCGGGCGTCGGCCGCGGTGTCGCCGGGGGCGGCCTCGAGGACGGCGTCCAGCGCCGTCTCCAGGTCCTGTCTGCTCGTCTTGGACGGGTTCCAGATGATGGCCAGCCGGGTCATGTCCGCATGCTCGCACAGCACGCGCGAGCTCACCGGGCGGGCGGCCCGCCCTCCGGGTCCGCGACCGCCGCCGTCAGCCGGGCCGCCAGGTCCCGCACCGCGTCCCGGAGCTCCGGCCCGCCCTCGACCCGGTACGCGTACGGCACGCGCGCGAGCCACTCCGCCGCGTACATCGGCGGGTTGCGCGTGCTGCCCACGAGCACGCAGCCCTCCCCCGCCGGCTCCAGCCGGCCCATGAGCGCGCCGACCCAGGGGGCGACGTCGGCCAGGGGCGCGTCGAACACGACCCGCGTCGTGTACCGCCACCCGGTGCCGAGGTGCTCCTCGAGCGTCGCGACGGGGTCGAGCCCGTCGGGCGGGGCGGACGGCCGGTCGGTGCGCTCGACGCCGAGCACGCGGTCGACGCGGTAGGTGCGCACGGCGTCGGACCGGTGCGAGTGGCACAGGAGGTACCAGCGGCCGTACCGGACCACGACCGCCCACGGGTCCACCTCGGCGGACCACTCGCTGCCGGACTCGCCGCGGTAGGTGAGCACGACCCGCCGCCGGGCCGCGACCGCCTCGACGAGGTCGCTCGTGACGGCCGTGCCCGGGCGGGCCGCGAACCGGTCCGGGGCGGGCGTCGCGTGCTCGCGCAGCGTGGCGGCCTGCCGCCCGACGTCCTCCGGCAGCGCCCGGACCACCTTGCCGAGCGCGGTGTCGACGAGGTCGTCGGGCTCGGGGTGGCCGTCCAGCACGGCCATGACCAGCCCGAGCGCCTCGGCCTGCGTGAACGTCACGGGCGGCAGGCGCGTGCCGCGCCCGAGGCGGTACCCGCCGTACGGACCGCGCACCGACGTGACGGGGACGCCGGCCTCGCGCAAGATCTCGACGTACCGTCGCGCGGCGCGCTCGGTGACGCCCAGGCGCGTGGCGAGCTCGGCCGCCGTCGTGCCCGGGCGGGCCTGCAGCACCTCCAGCGTGCGCAGCGCGCGGGCGGTCGGGCTGGTCTCCATGCCAGCAGGCTACGGCCGCGCGTGCGAGTGAGCGCTGCTCTTGTCACGGTGGAGACGCCCCGACGAGAGGAGAGACTCGTGGCGACCATCACGAAGTCGATCGACGTGGCCGTGCCTGTGCGCACCGCGTACAACCAGTGGACGCAGTTCGAGGAGTTCCCGCGGTTCATGGAGGGCGTCGAGGAGGTGCGTCAGCTCGACCCGACCCATACCCACTGGAAGACGAAGGTGGGCGGGGTCGAGCGCGAGTTCGACGCCGAGATCACCGAGCAGCACCCGGACGAGCGCGTCGCGTGGACGAGCCGCACCGGCCCGCAGCAGGCCGGCGTCGTGACGTTCCACCGCCTGCAGGACGACCGGACGCGCGTCACCGTGCAGATGGACTGGGAGCCCGAGGGTGCCACCGAGAAGGTGGGCAGTGCGCTGAACTTCGACGACCGGCGGGTGCAGGGTGACCTGGACCGGTTCAAGGAGTTCATCGAGTCGCGCGGCGGCGAGACCGGGGCGTGGCGCGGCGACGTGAGCTGACGTCCAGGGCTCACGCTGCACAGCGCGAGGGCGGGCGGTGCCGACGGGGCACCGCCCGCCCGTGCGCTGACCGGGTCAGCGCACCACCTCGAAGATCTGCTTCTGCACGCCGTTGCGGTAGACGGCGTGGTCCGTCAGGCGCAGCCGCTGGGCGGGCTTGTCCGCGTCGCTGAACAGCGGCTTGCCCTGGCCCAGCAGCACCGGGAAGACGAGCAGGTGGTAGGCGTCGACCAGGCCGGCGTCGGCGAGCGCGCGGGTGAGCGAGACGCTGCCGTGCACCTGCAGCTCCCCCTCGCCCGACTCCTTGAGCCGCGCGACGTCGTCGAGCGAGCGCAGGAGGGTGGTCTCGCCCCAGTTGTCGACGAGGTCGTCCTCGCCGAGCGTGGTCGAGACCACGTACTTGGGCAGCGCGTTGTAGCGGGGGAACTCCTCGGTCATGTCCGGCCAGACGGGCGCGAACATCTGGTAGCTCGCCCGGCCCAGCAGCAGGCCGGCGGCCTCCTCCTGCTCGGCGCCCTTGAGCTCGTACATCTCGGGCACGGCCTCGACGGTGCGGAAGGTCCAGGCGGTCTCGTGCAGCTCGGGGTCGCCGCCCGTCGGGTCGACCTTGCCGTCGAGCGAGACGAAGTGCGTGGCGACGATGGTGCGCATGGTTCTCCTTGGCTGGGACGTGCTCGTGTCTCGGAAGGGTGGATCACTCACGGGATGGACGGAAGCGTGGCAGGAAACTCATCGTCGCGCAGATCCGGAAGTAGATCGTCCGGAACCGGTCATACGGTGGCCGTGGACAGCATCGCTCCATCCGTAGACGACTCGGAGAGAATCATGGACATCCTGCTCATCGGCGGCCTCTGGCTCGACGCCTCGGCCTGGGACCTCGTCGTGCCGGAGCTCGAGGCGCTCGGTCACCGGCCCGTCCCGGTGGCGCTGCCCGGCCAGGGCGACGGCGACACGTCGGCCACGCTGGCGGACCAGGCCGCGGCGGTGGTGGCGGCCGTCGACGCGGCGGCGGGCCGTCCGCTCGTCGTCGGCCACTCGGCGGCCTCGACACTGGCCTGGCTCGCCGCGGACGCGCGCCCCGAGGCGGTGGCGGGTGTCGTCCTGGTCGGCGGCTTCCCGTGGGACGACGGCAGGCCGTACGCGGACCTGTTCGAGATCACCGACGGCGTCATGCCGTTCCCGGGCTGGGAGCCGTTCGACGGTCCGGACATCGCGGACCTCGACGCCGCGACGCGCGAGGCCGTCGCGGCCGCCGCCGTGCCGGTGCCCGAGGGCGTGGCGCGCGGCGTGGTGCGGCTGACCGACGAGCGCCGGTTCGACGTGCCGGTCACGGTGGTGTGCCCCGAGTTCACACCGGCCCAGGCCCGCGCGTGGATCGACGCGGGCGACGTCCCGGAGCTGGCCCGCGCGAAGCACCTGGACCTGGTGGACCTGGACTCGGGCCACTGGCCGATGTTCTCGGCCCCCGCTGCCCTGGCCCGCCTCCTCGCCGCGCTCAGCGCCTGAGGCCGAGGGAGCGGAGCTCGAGGTCGGCGAGGGCGCGGATCGTGTCCTCGTCGCCCGAGCGCCAGGCCGCGACCGGGTCGTCCGTGACGCGGGCCAGGGCGCGGAGCGGCTGGTTGGCCAGGGCGCGCAGCGCGAGCAGCGCCGGGTCGCCGCCGTC